>CAINUN010000041.1 GCA_903853805.1 uncultured Bacteroidota bacterium | reverse complement strand
TGTAACCTGAGCATTTTGGGCTGTAGCCCGAATAGTTTGGGCTTTAACTGGAATCTTTTGGGCACAAGCCTCTTGTTTGTAGGTGGTAGCCCCAAGCTTATTGCCAATTGCCCTATGTATTCCTTTGCTGCTCATGCCTGAATGGGAAGTATTCAAACGGTTTACGCTGCAAAGTTTGGACGAAGATTTGGTTGAAAAAAAGGGATTTTACCCCTTTTGCGACAGGATTTTTCCTCCCACGCGACAGGATTTTTCCCCTTTTCTACAGGATTTTTCCCCCTTTAAGACAGGATTTTTACCCTAAGTCATTGGGGTGTTTTCCTCCATTCCAACAATTATTAGCCCCTGTCAACTATTAACCATCAACTATTAACCATCAACTATCAACTATCAACCATCAACTAACCTTCCTCACTGGTATCCAAATCTCTTCCTCCGATTCGGGGTCATTGTTTTTATATTTTTCGCCCATTAGGGCAAAGTGTGGCAAATGATTGAGTTCATATTCCGAGCGTGGCAACCAACTCAATAAAATATACTCGTAAGCCGCCTTCGCATCACTCGATTTTCCTTTGTAAGTAAACACTGCATACAAGCCTTCTTGCAACACCAAGGGTTTCATGCCTTCGGGCACTTGTTCATAATCGCTCACCTCTGCCGCAGCCCATTTTTCAAACAAGGCTTTAGGGTCGTAGTGCTTAAAAAAGTCGGCATCGGGATAAACTTCTAAAGAATACAAATTGCTGCCCACTATGTTTTTGATTTCTTTTTTATGGGGCATAAAAGCCTGCCATAATTTATGGGGTGCATGCTCGGCAAAACACATTTTCATGCTGTAGCCAAGTAGTTTCTTTGGTGCTAAGGTTTCAAATCTTGGGGTCATCATCTTTTTATTCTTTTGGTGGCTTTATTCTTCTATGAAATTAAGGTCTTTGCCAAAGGTTTCTTCGGTGAAATAAGCAGCTATGAGTGTAATGACCATTACTATAATGCCGGTTGTTGCCGCTGCTTCAATATAGCTTTGCTTAGTTTGAAAATATTGAAAAAGCAGGGTCATTAATGGCAAAGAACCGCGCACCATATTCGGCACTGTGGTGGCTGCTGTTGCTCTGAGGTTGGTGCCAAAATGTTCGGCAGCCATCGTTACAAATATGGCCCAAAAGCCGGTGCCAAAACCAAGGAAAGCACAAATTGCATACATCTGTGTGGTGCTGCCTCCTTGCTGATTAAAATAGAGCACAATGCCAATAATGGTGAGTGCGTAAAAAATATACAGCGCTTTCTTTCTGCTGCGCAAAGCCTGACTCACAAAGCCTATCATCACATCGCCGATGGAAATAAACACATAGGCAAACATCACTGCCTTACCAGGATTTATGTCGCCTTCAATGCCAAATGCTTTGCCAAATTCTTTAGAAAAAGAAATGAGAATGCCAATGCAATACCATGTGGGCAATCCAATAAGAATGGCAAGTAGGTATTTCTTAAAACGCTTCCAATTGGTAAAGAACATCAAGAAATTGCCACGGCTCACTTCCGAGCTTTTCATTTGATGGAACATACCCGATTCAAACACACTCATCCTTAAAAAAAGCAGTGAAAAACCTAAGCCACCGCCAATGTAATAACACACACGCCAATCAAAATTTTGAGAGATGAAATAGGCAAGTATGGCACCGCTCAATCCTATGCCCGCAACAAGCGAGGTGGCTATCCCTCTTTTCTCTTTAGGAATCAATTCGCTCACCAAGGTAATGCCTGCGCCCAACTCTCCTGCAAGCCCAATGCCTGCAATGAACCGACACCAACTATATTGTTCAGCAGTATGCACAAATCCATTGGCAATATTGGCAATAGAATATAAAATGATGGAACCAAACAACACTGAAAGCCTTCCTTTTTTATCGCCCATCATGCCCCAAATGATGCCGCCAATCAACAAACCAATCATTTGATGACCAATGATGTCCATGCCCCTGTCGCGTATCAATTCATCGCTGAGTCCTAAACTTTTTAAGCTTGGTACCCGCACAATACTGAATAATAATAAGTCGTAGATATCTACAAAATAGCCGAGTGCCGCAACAATTACAGGAATGCTGAGTAAAGAGTTTTTTTGAGTAGCTGTCATTTCAAAAGGTTTACTTGAAACGCTACAAAGTACGAACTATGAAGAGAAGTTTTGTGTTTTTGCCTTTTACGGATTGGGTCTGCTTTTCCCTTTCCAATCTTCTATCCCTTCATACTCAAAGAACTTGTCTTTAAGTTGGTACTTCAATCTTTTCCCAAACACTTTTCCTTCTTTATCGGTCACCGTAACATACACAGTTTTAGTGCTGTCATTATATTCAATCATTTCAGAAGGTTGTTTGTTTTCGTCTTCAATAGTAAAAGGGTCGTAGTCAACTTTTAAGTTGCTCAGTTCTTTAGTTTTCGTTTTAAAAACCTTTGCGCTGTCATTTAGGTTGTCTCCCTCAATCTTAAAAGCATCAATAGATTGCTCCAAGGACCTGCCCGAATAAATGCTATTGTTCAACACCAAATAATAAGGTTGATTGTTTATGCTTACCGAAAAAATTGCTTTACAAAAACCTGCGGCATCATCATCGGCATATTGTGGCACTTTGGTAAATACTTTTCCATTGGCTTTCCATTGATAGATGTTTCTGAAATAACGCATGCTACCACCGGTACCATCATCCCAACTATAAATTTTCAATTTGCCATCTTGTGAAGTATTGATGAAGCAAATATTGCTGTCCTTCAACATCTTAAAATCATCATCGAATGTTGCGGGATTGCTTGTAATTAGTTGGGTGAATTGATCTTTGAATTGATTGGAAAAATAGGCAAGACTGTCGGAATAGTTGATCGCGTAATAACTAACCTTAGAAGAGATTTTTAAAAGCTTAGCCTCATCACTGCTGAAGTCGGCTGAAGGCTTATGGACCACAACGTTTTCTTGTTTCTTTTCAGGCGCATTGTTGCAAGCAAATATTGAAAGCACAAAAACAAAACAACTGAGTTGAAGGATTGACTTCATGGCTTATTTTTTTGCAAGGATAAAAAATATTGAGGATTAGCTGGAACACCTATCTATGAAATCCTTAGTCTTTATTAAGAAAAGAGGATACAAAGTAAATTCCACTAAAGGTAATGATGCAAGTAAAAATGATTAGTACAATTTGAATAACAAAGGCACCTTTTACACATTCATTTATGAAGTGTGTAAAAAGTGCTTAGCCGTTTTAGGCAATCTGATGATTATTGCAAATGAATAGAAGCTACGTCTTAACCTGCGACGGTTAGAATAGTTCCATTTAAGGTAGCCGTATATTTTTTAAGTGCTGTTGGGGCAGGACCTCCAAGTACGGAACCATTGCTAGCATTGAAGGAAGCGCCATGACAAGGGCAAGTAACTTTTGACATGCCACTATTATACCCAAGTTGGCAACCTTGGTGAGTACAAGTAGCAGATAAAACAGAAAAATTACTAGGGTCAAGGCGCATTATCAAAACGCCATTAACAGCTAAAGAACCACCAACCGAATTAAGTGCTGCGTTGGCAGATTGTGATAAGTCGAGCGTGAAATTGACATTAGGTCCGCTGTAATCTTGTTTTTTACAACTTTGAATTATTCCTGAAGGAATCAATGCCAATCCGCATAATGCAGCAGAGTTTTTTAAAAAATCTTTTCTATCCATTTTTTTTAATTTTTGATAAAGTAACAAGGTGAAGGCACAAAATAATCTGTTAGTTCTTTATGAAACGGTAATTTTCATAGACAAACAACTAAAAAACACCTGCCTGAATGTTTAATAAAATGAATTCGTTCACTGAAAAGATGCTTTTGCGTTCTTCTTTTTGCAGAATTCTTTACAAAATTGAACCATCAAGTACTCTAATAACAGACAATTGCTCTAAGATTTTCTATTTACAAAGAAGTAGGTAACAGACATGCCAATGAAATTTTGATTGGAAGAAGATTCTTTTCCACCAAAATAATAAGTGCCATAATAAAGGTTGAAAGCATAATTTTTATTGAAAGAATATTCAATACCTGTAGTAAACTCCGTTAAAAAATTTTGATGTGCATTGAAAATATAACCCAATCCTATGGTAAGGGTGTTGGTAAATTTTCCTTGCTGAAAAACATTGAGATTGGGTCTTATTTCAGTATAAAATGTAGTGTCTCTGTGTCCATTTGCTTCAAAATTTGTTTTGCCTAATTCTAGCCCAAGACTAAAAGCATCCCACTGTTTGCCCACTTCAACATCAAAGGTAGTGCGTTGTGCTACGCTACCTAAACCTGTATAAAAAGCTGGCATAACGGAACAATAATATTGTGCTCGAAGAATATGAGGAAGGAGTATTATTAATGCCAACAACCATTTTTTCATAGACAACTAATTTATTATTTACATCCCTAAGATATACTATTTGTTGAACCAAGAATAAAATAGCATCAATTAGAGCAAAGGCAAATCATCAATCCCATTTCCAAACTATCTTGCAGCCCGTAAAGTCCTAGATTATTTTGATGGAAGAACAAGTTAATGCCACGCCCGAACAAACACCCGCCCATATTCGGGATATGTATAAAAGCTGGTTTCTCGATTATGCCAGTTATGTTATCCTTGAGCGTGCTGTTCCGGCAATTGAAGACGGTTTAAAACCCGTTCAGCGCCGCATCCTTCATGCCATGAAGGAAATGGATGATGGTCGTTTTAATAAAGTGGCCAACATCATTGGGCAAACCATGCAATACCATCCGCATGGCGATGCCTCTATCAGCGATGCCATTGTGAATCTTGGTCAAAAAGACCTAATGATAGAAACACAAGGAAACTGGGGTGATGTGCGTACGGGCGATAGTGCTGCTGCAGCTCGTTACATTGAAGCACGTTTGTCAAAGTTTGCGCTTGAAGTGGCTTTCAATGCCAAAACCACTCGTTGGGGATTGAGTTATGACGGGCGTAAAAACGAACCCGTGACCTTGCCCATGAAGTTTCCTTTGCTCTTGGCACAAGGTGCAGAAGGTATTGCGGTTGGACTTTCTACAAAGATTCTCCCACACAATTTTTGCGAGATTATAGATGCTGCCATCAAACACCTTAAGGGTAAAAAGTTTGAACTCTTTCCTGATTTCAACACTGGTGCTATGATTGATGTAAGCAATTACAATGATGGTGCTCGTGGTGGTAAAGTGCGTGTTCGTGCGCGAATTGAAGAGGTGGATAAGAAAAGTATTGCGATTAAAGATGTGCCTTATGGCGTTACCACTTCACAGTTGGTAGATAGTATTTTGAAAGCCAATGATAGCGGCAAAATCAAAATAAAAAGTGTTACGGACAACACCGCAAAAGATGTGGAATTGTTGGTGCAATTAGCTCCCGGTGTCACTACCGACCAAACCATTGACGCCCTCTATGCCTTCACCGATTGCGAAACCTCTATTTCGCCCAACGCTTGTGTTATCATCAACGAAAAACCTTGCTTTATTGGTGCATCGGATTTACTTCGGCATTCGGTGGAGCACACCAAGGCTTTATTGTTGAAAGAATTGGAAATAAAACTCGGCGAACTAGAAGATGATTGGCATTATTCTTCTTTGGAAAAGATTTTTATTGAGAAAAGAATTTACCGCGACATAGAAGAAGAAACAACTTGGGAAGGCGTGCTTACGGCTATTGAAAAAGGATTGGCACCACACATCAAACATCTTCGTAGGGAAGTGATGAGAGAAGATATTGTTCGCCTCACAGAAATCAAAATCAAACGCATTTCTAAGTTCGATTCTTTCAAAGCGGATGAACATATCAAAGGGGTTGAAAACGAAATTGGTGAAGTGAAATTCAACATCGACAACCTTACTGATTATGCAGTGAAATACTACGAGGGGTTGTTGAAGAAATATGGTAAAGGCAGAGAACGCAAAACAGAAATTCGTCCTTTTGAAAATATTCAAGTGGCCAATGTGACCATTGCCAACACCAAATTGTATGTGAATTATAAAGAAGGATTTATAGGCACAAGTTTGAAGAAAGATGAGTTTGCCTTCGATTGTTCCGACCTTGATAATGTCATTGTTTTCCGTAAAGATGGTAAGATGATGGTGACTAAAGTTGCCGATAAAACCTTTGTGGGCAAAGACATTATTCACCTCAGCATCTTCAACAAAAGCGATGAGCGCACCATTTACAACATGATGTACCTCGATGGAAAATCGGGCATCACTTATGGCAAACGCTTCAACGTTTCGGGCATTACCCGCGATAAAGAATACGACCTTACCAAAGGCAACACCAACAGCAAGTTGTTTTACTTCAGCGCCAATCCTAACGGAGAAGCTGAAGTGGTGAATATTACGCTTTCGCCGGGCTGCAAGGCAAGAATCAAAGTCTTCGATTATTACTTCGAAGAACTAGAAATAAAAGGACGCGGCTCGCAAGGAAATCAGGTGACCAAATACCCGGTGAAGAATGTGAAGTTTAAAGAAAAAGGGCGCTCTACTTTGGCTGCTATGAAGCTTTGGTTTGATGATACTTTTGGCAGGTTGAATAAAGACAGTAAAGGGCTTTTCTTAGGCAACTTTAACGAGGGTGATAAAATCATTTGCTTCTACAAAGATGGCATCTATGAACTTACTGATTTTGAATTGGGTAACCGATATGAAACCGACAACCTAGTGAAGATTGAGAAGTTCAATCCCGAAAGAATTGTCAGCGCCATTTATTTTGATGCCAAGAACAATCAGTTCAATGCCAAGCGTTTTAAGATTGAAGCCTTGACACTCAAAACTAAATACCTTTTCATTCGTGAAGGCGAAGGCAACTACTTAGAAATGGTAACTACCGAAGCCGAACCAACAGTAATACTCAAATCAGGTAAAAAGAAAACTGAATTGACTGAAGAAGAAGTGAACCTGATTGAAAAAATTGAAATCACCGGATGGAAAACCATCGGCACTAAGATTGCCAACAACGAACTGAAAGAAGTGATTTTGGTGGAAGAAAAAGAAGACCCGCCGCATGATGATATAGCGCCGACCCTATTTTAAAGTTAGGGTTGTGCATAAAAGAAAAGGACGTTGACTATGTTAGCGTCCTTTTTTTTCTTTTTTTAGTTGTGTGTGGCTTGTCGAAATACACATAGACTCAAACAGAGGCAAAATAAGAAAAGGGTTGTACTCGAATTTTAGATTGTTGTAGTGGCTTGCATACCTATTGTAGTAAGCAGAAAACTCGTCGCAGGAGCGTGGCAACTAACGACTAAAGCAATGTATTTATTGAAAAGATCGAGGAAGATGATATAAATTGTAGTTATTAGCTAATGTTTTCAAGATCATCAAGATCTTTATAACGTCCCGATGCCTTTTTTACGAGGATTAAATCATTGACATGAATGGTTTTTACTAGCATATCATCCACGTCAATTTGAATAGCCTTTAAATACAGTTCATCGAATGTGGCTCCCTTAATTGAAGTCATGATATCAATAGCCACTGGCTGCCTTCCAAACGTAAAAACATATAAGTGGGGATTGTGTAAAAAATTGTCTTCAGTCATATCAAAAACAGGCATTTTGAAATCATGAAATGCTTTCTGTAGCCGCTGATAATTTTCTTTGGTTTTATTTACCAATATATCCATGTCTCCTGTGGTTCTTGAATAACCATATAAGATAACGGAATAACCACCTACTAAAATATATTCTACTTGCTGTTGGTTAATTGCTTTTAAGAAATCAATAAAGTCTTCATTGAAAATATTACCCATCAATTTCTTGCTCTTTTAGTAAAATAGGTCTTATCCATTTTAGGCGGATTATTTCGGTCGAAATTAAAAGCAACTGAATTCAAATAGAAAGCAACCTCCAAACGCTCTTTATAGCAAAGATGACGGAAGGTTTTGCTGCTATCTTCGTCTTGGTGAGATTGCTTTGAAAACGCGGTTCTGTCGAGTTTGAAATCCATTGATAATTCTTTTGAAAACGGGATTACAGCAAAATTAATTGATTGGGGTGAAGAAAAGCATCAACAATGAAAGTTGAAATATTGGGCAAAGAGATAAAGATAATACCCTTGATTATTAAACTTGTTGCAGTAGCTCGCCAACTCATTGCAGGAAGAAGAAAACTCATTGCAGTAGCTCGCCAACTCATTGCAGGAACAAAAAAACTCGTTGCAGTAGCTCGCCAACTCATTGCAGGAAGAAAAAAACTTATTGCAGTAGTTCGCCAACTCATTGCAGGAAGAAGAAAACTCATTGCAGTGGCTCGCCAACTCGTTAAAGTAAGAAGAAAACTCGCTGAATATTTTATAGTTACCGAAGCAATATGCTTCGACAAGCAGTTAGGATTAGCTATAAGAAAAGCGTTATTTCCAAAAGAAATTGAATTGTTTCTTCTTAATTACCGTTTTAGGCATTTTATTTATGAAAATGTTAAACGGCCAATTATCTTCAATAATCATTTCAGAAAATTCGCAAGACCCCTTTTCGTTTTTCAATATATACTTACCGAAGTCTTGACCTGGAAATTTGTTTGTAAGAGATTTACTTTTCTCAGGTTCATAAATCAATAACTCTGTATTTGGGTCATCTAAATCAAAAAACTGTTCCTTTCCTTTTTTAACCACACTAAGAATGCTTTTTTCATCAAAGCTCATTTGGTGACTTAATTCATGAAACAAATGATTGAGAAAAATGGGCAAATCAAAAAGAAAGAAAAACCCTAAACAAGCAAATAAAAAAACAAAAACAACAATTAACCAATGAAGGTCTAATACGTTAAAAAAAGTAACAATCATAGGTAATCCCAGCACATAATATGCACATGAAACAAGACAATTCAATACTACCCCTGAAATACTGTACCTTATTGGTTTATACTGTTCTAATACTGACTCTCGCTGTCTTTGAGTTACAATACAAACAATTGTAGTAATTAATGTTAAGGAACTAATACTTAGGATGAAAACTGTTGTGTAATTAACTAATTCACTAGTGCTCATTTTTCTATTTTTTTATTCTCATCAATGTCCACAACTACACTCCTCCCCATGTACTGTTTCTGATGTTTCAGCAGGCCAAGAGAAGGCGTTAGCGTTCTTACCGAGTTCCCAATAAAATTTGCCGCGGGTGTGCGGGTGGTTGCCTATTTCGTTCATAGTATTGGCATCATACAATCTGCCGTTTACCATCGTATAGCGAATGCTTTCAGTATTGCGAATATCATCGAGCGGGTTTTTGTCCATCACCAAAAGGTCGGCTAGTTTCCCTGTTTCTAAAGAGCCAATCCAATCATCAAAACCCAATGAATGTGCAGGATTAATAGTAGCAGTTTTGAGGGCTTCCATATTGGTCATGCCGCCTTGTTGCATCATCCATATTTCCCAATGCGCACCAATGCCTTGTATTTGACCGTGTGCGCCCATATTCACGGTTACGCCGGCATCGTTGAGTTTCTTCACGTGCTTCGATACCAAGATGTGTCCGTTTTCAAATTCTTCTTCAGGCAGCATTGTACGGTGGCGACTGCGGGTATCGATAATATTGCGTGGCGTGAACGTGAGCAGCTTTTTGTTTTCCCAAACATTGGTGTGCTGATACCAATAATATTCGCCACTCACCGCACCATAAGAAACAATGAGTGTAGGCGTGTAAGCAGTACCTGCGCGTTTCCATAATTGCACCACATCGTCATACAACATACTGATGGGCATATTGTGTTCGATAGTCGTGTGCCCATCCATAATCATACTAAGGTTGTGGTAGAAAAAAGAACCACCTTCGGGCACCACTTCCATGTGCAATTCCCGCGCAGCCTGAATCACTTGTTGTCTTTGTTCGCGGCGGGGTTGGTTATAACTTTTCACAGAAAAAGCACCGAATGCCTGCGTGCGGCGCAAAGCACTTTTGGCATCTTCCAAACTATTAACCACTGCTTTGAAATCGCCATCGGCACCATATAAAATCGTTCCGGTAGAAAAAACACGTGGACCAGTCATGAGTCCTGCCTTTACCATTTCACTTTGTGCAAACACCATTTCTGAATTAGCAGAAGGGTCGTGCATGGTCGTAACGCCATAAGCCAAATTGGTGTAGTAAGGCCAATGCTTTTGCGGTGTAATGCCCGTGCGAAAATGATTGCCATGCGCATGTGCGTCAATAAATCCCGGAAGAATGGTTTTGCCAGTAGCATCCATCACTTTGGCATTGGCAGGAATAGTCACCTCATTGGTTTTACCAACGGCAACAATTTGATTGCCTTTCACCACAATCGTTCCATCATCTATCACTTCCTCATTTTTCATAGTGATGATAGTGGCATGAGTAAAGGCAATGCTGCCTGATGGTTGAGCGGTTTTTTCTTTGAGGCTAATCTTAATTCCTTGTTCCGGCAATTTGAACAGACTATCAGGTTTATCGGCAATAAACTCAAAGCGATCTTCGAGCGGAATGCTGAAATATTGGTTACCCAAAGAATAATGAAGCGTCTTGCTATTGCCACTCCAGTGCAAATTCAATCCTGCATCTTTCGATACTCTTTTCACAGGAAAATCTTCGGTGCCGCTACCAAGGTCAATGGTTTTACCCGTCTGTGGAAACTGTGCGATATAGACATTGTGCAAGTCAACAAACGCTACCCATTGTTCATCTGGCGACAAGGTAAACTGGCTACCATAAGTGCTTTTAAGGTGAATGCGCTCATCAGTTCCATCGAGTTTGCAAGAAGCATAACTACGATTCATACCATCGCCCAATTGGTAATAAATGCGGTTGTCTTTCTTATTGAAACGAGGCAAATCACCCTCTTCTTTTACAAAAATTTCTTTACCTCCGTTAGCAGACATCATATATATGCCCGGCTTTGCCGTCCAGGAAGGACCCAACACATTATCGCCATTGTCTTTTTGATAAACGATATTGTTGTCGTCATGCGAGAAAGATGGATTGCGGTAAATACCTTTTTTATTCGTGATTTTTTGAACAGCATGACTGTTCAAATTCATCACAGAAATGCTTCCTGTAAGTTCATCTTCCCAAGTGATATAAACTAGTTGATTGCCGTCGTGCGAAAAGGAAGGTTCTAATTCAATGGCATCAGAATTGGTCAATCTTTCAGGAATGCCGTGTGGTAAATGATGGGCGTATAAATGTCCTAATGCACTGAACACCAAGGTATGTCCGTCGGGTGATGTGGTCACATTGCGCAATACATTCACCGTGAAGCTGTCTGGGTTTAAATTTTGTTTGAAACGAACAACATCTGCAATCTTTTGATGCACCTCCACTGTGAAAGGAATAGCTGAAGCCACATTGGTTTTATTCAACACCACTTTGTTGATTTTTCCATTGCTCCAGATGAGGATATTTTGGTCGTCGGGTGTAAAAGCAAAACGCGGAAAACTGCCAAAGGTGGTCCAAGCTTCTTGTTGGTCTTTGCTCAGTTTGTCATACACCGGCCACTCTTCTCCTGTTTCTAAATTTCGAAGAAACAACACCGTTTTGGTGCGCACTCTGCGAATGAAAGCAAGCGTCTTTCCGCTATGCGATAACTGTGGACGAACAGCACCCCCTGGACCTCCAGTTACTTCCTCTACAATCCCTTTTTCGCGGTCATAACGGCGAATGGTAAAGATTTGATTATTGGGATCTTTATTGTATTGAAAGAAACCGCCGGGGTACATGTCTTCGCTGAAATAAACATAGCGACCATCGGGCGAAACCTCCGGCTCGTTCACATCTTGTTGGTCATTTTTTCTTTTCGTTAATTGCAAACCATTGCCGCCGCTGATATGATACAACCACATTTCTCCCGCACCCAAAGAGCGACCCGAAGTGAAATGTTTGCGTGCCACAATATATTGCCCATCCGGCATCCAATCGGCATTGTTTAAGAGACGAAAAGTCTCTTTAGTAATTGCTCGTGCATGGCTTCCGTCGCTATTCATCACCCAAATATTATCGCCGCCGCCTGCATCGGAAGTAAACAGGATTTTCTTCCCATCAGGACTAAAACGCGGTTGCACTTCCATTGCCAAACCTATGCGCAGCGGAGTTGCTTTTCCACCCGTAACTGGCATCGAATAAATATCGCCCAACAAATCGAACACAATGGTTTTGCCATCTGGCGAAAGGTCGAGGTTCATCCAAGTGCCTTCATTCACCGTGAAACTCACTTCGTGGTAACTATCGTTGGGGTTGTTAACATCCCATTTTTTCTCTTTTTCTTTTTGGGCAAAAGCAAAAAAAGAAGCGCTTAAAAGCAAGACGGTAGCAGCAAATTGACGTATCATAGAGGCAAGGTAAAAATTTTAGGAAAGCAAAGTAGAAATGATTCTTTCAATATTACTTTGCAACATGAACAATAGAGCTATTGCCTTAATCTGGTTTGCTGCTTTCAATGAACATGACTTGGAAAAACTACTTTCGTTGTATGATGAAAACGCAACACATTATAGCCCCAAACTAAAAATTCATCAACCTGAAACCAATGGATTGATAAAAGGGAAAGCAGCGTTAAGGAATTGGTGGGCAGATGCTTTTGAACGCTTGCCCCACTTACATTATGAAGTGCTACGCCTTACTACGGAGGGTGAAATTGTGTTTATGGAATACATTCGCCAAACACCGGGCGAGGCAGATTTAAGAGTAGGCGAAGTTTTGGAAATAAAAGAAGGGAAAATTGTGGCATCGAGGGTTTATCATTCTTGATTTCAAAAATTGGTTTGTTACTTTCCTGACTTCTTTTATCTTTGCAATCCTCTTTAAGAAACGGGTAAAAGAGAAATTCTTTTTTCGAAAAAATATTTTGGTATAAAGATCTGCTGTGGTGTTGGTTTTTTGCATTTAGCTAGGTTGTCAAAAAAAAGTTTTTTTAAAAAAGATTTGGCGGAGTGGAAAGGATTTCTACCTTTGCACTCCCAAACGAAGAAAGGGGTAAAAAGAAAAGTTCTTAAGACAGTAAAAAAACGAAATTATTGATGTGCTATTAGCCATTGA
>CAINUN010000040.1 GCA_903853805.1 uncultured Bacteroidota bacterium | reverse complement strand
CTTTTCAGTTTCCTTTTAGATAACGCTATAGCGGAAAAACTCAATTGTTGTCTGTTCTTTTGCATCCATCAAAGTTACAAAATATTATCTAAACTATTGACTGCCAATTTGTTATGACACTTTTACCTCGCAACGGTCTCAGTTTGTGAACCTTTTCCCTAATAGGGGAAACCATACAGGAGAAGCCATTGATACTTTCCCTTAAAGGGGAAGAATTACAGGAGTTGCCGTTTGCCATTTCCCCTATAAATCAGGTGTATAAATCAGGATTAAAATAAAAAATCGCCTCGTTGAAAAGCGGCTTTTAGTACTTCGAATTTGGTACTTCGAATTTTCTATGCATTGCGCAATTGAGCAACAGGCGTCATCACATCATGATAAAAAAGGAACTGCCAACCTTCTCGTTTTCCTTGTTCGGCATATTGTTCGCGTAGGTTCATGGCTTTTTTGCCATCGTGGTCATAACGGGCTATGTAGCGAATCTTCATTTGCTTTAGTTGTGGCGCTTCGTCTCCACCAAAGAAAATTTTATCATCACCGTCTTCTATCAAAAACACAATATGCTCTTTGCTATGCCCACCCGAATGATAGTAATGAATGTAGCCATCAATAGTGCCATCAGGCTCATCCAACAATTTTACTTGCCCACTTGCAAGCAATGTTTCCACCTCATGTGGCACATAGGAAGGAGCGCCAATGGAAAGACACTCCTCCACTTCTTTTCTATAAAGAAAATACTGAGCATTGGGGAAAGTGGTTTTCATCAAGCCCTGTCCATTTTCATACACTACCCCACCCGCGTGGTCTTTGTGCAAATGACTTAATAAAACTTTAGTGACCTGCAGCGGAAGAATGCCCTGTTCAACAAGGTTTTGGTGTAGCTGTAAAATGCCCCCTTTATTCTTAAAACCCAAACCACAATCAAACACTATCACATCCTTATTGGTAATGACTAAAAAGGGCTGCACTTCTACCAACAAAGAACCTGTAGGTCGGTCAGTAAGCTCATGAATATCTGCATGAAAAGGAACAAAAACTTTATCATGACCAATTGTAAAAACACCTTCGGAAAGCGGAAAAATTTGTGCCATTGAACAACAATATTAGCGGATCATACCTTGCCTATCCACATCAAGCCTTAAAAGAATGAAGATAAGAATGCTGAAAGACAGTAAAGAAGAACCTCCATAACTGAGTAAAGGCAGCGTGATGCCAATGACAGGAGCAAGCCCTATGGTCATGGAGATATTTACCGAAAAGTGAAAAAACAAAATAGAAGCCACACAATAACCATACACTCTGCTGAAAGGCGCACGTTGTCTTTCGGCAATGAAGATGACGCGCAACATCAATGTGAGATAAAGCGCCACTAAAAACAAACTCCCTACAAAACCAAACTGCTCGCCAACAGCGCAGAAAATAAAGTCGGTGTTTTGTTCGGGCACAAAATCATTTTTAGTAGACGTGCCATTTAAAAAACCTTTGCCAAAAAAACCGCCAGAACCAATCGCAATTTTAGATTGCATCACGTTATAGTCAGATGCATTTGCCTTATTTATTGGAGCTATTCCGTCATTTGTTTTTGAATATTCAGGTGGTACATCTCTTCCTAGCATGGAATAAATTCTATCTACCTGATAACTCTTCATCACATGCTTAAACACAAAAGGAACAGCGAATTGAGAGAAGACAATGCTCACAATCAAAATACCTGCAAAGAAAATCTTGAGCACATGGTCTCGTTTCAAATCCCACCAAAGGAAATAAGCAAATACTGCTGCCAAACCAAGAATGATGTAGAGCAGCACGATGCGGTCGATGAGTAAAGTAGCCAATGTGAGAATGACCACCGAAAAACCTACCACAAGAAACACATTGGGCAAGCCCTCTCGATACATTACAAGGAAGAAAGAAAAATAAACCAACGCCAACCCGGTTTCGTCTTGCAATAAAATAATGAACGATGGCACTAAGGCAATGGCAATGCCAATCATTCTATGCTTCAGTGTTTTAAAATTAGTATCGGGCTGAGAAAGAAATTTTGCCAAAGCCAATGATGTAAAAATCTTACACACCTCACCGGGTTGAAATGCAAAAGAACCAACACCCAACCAACTGTGGGAGCCTTTCACATCCTTGCCCGCAACTATGGTGATGAGCAACAACAAGATGCCAAAACCAAAAGATAAATAAGCGAAAGTGGAAAAGAATTTACTATCGGTCCAAATAATAATGATGCCTACAAATAAGGAAATACCCAACCAAATGGCTTGCTTCATGTGGCTTTTGTTCATTAGAAAATAACTGACATCGGTGCTTCTATATTCTACCGAAAACACAGCTACAAGCCCAACAAACACAAGCGCGAGATAAAGCATTAAAATAATGCCATCCACTTTACTGAATATGCTTTTCTGTTCGGACATTTAAGGTTAAGGTTTTGTTTTGCGCATTCTTTTTTCCAACCAACGATTGACCAACAAAGAATCGTTTGCTCTTTGCAAACTATCTTCAACTCTTTTCGATTCTATACGCCGATTAGAAATAGCAGCATCGCGTCTTTTTTGAGCAGAGTCAATCTTAGATAAATATGGGTTGATGATGTTGGCATTGAAGAGTTTTTCTTCCAAATGTTTTCGAGAAGGAGCAATAGAATCGCGCAAATATTTTTCAATCAACAAACTTGCAACAGGGCCAGCCCAATCGGCACCATAGCCAGCATTTTCAACTATTACTGCAATAGCAATCTTAGGGTCTTTTTTAGGAGCAAAAGCAACAAACACAGAATGGTCTTTCATTTTCATTGCTTGTCCATTCACAACGGCTTTGTTTTCTACAGTTCCTGTTTTAGCACAAATTTCTATGCCTTCTAATTTTGCTACACGTCCCGTTCCACTTTCCACCACATCCTGCATCCCTTGAGCAATAATGTCAAAGTCATTGGTTGAAATATGAGAAAGAGGCGTGTGTTTGATTTTGAATTTGTTCAATAATGTGTCATTAGGATTGTTTTCAATTGCACGAACAAAATGCGGAGTGAAATAAAAACCTTTGTTGGCAATAATACACATGGCATTGGTAAGTTGTAATGGCGTCAACGCTATCTCCCCTTGACCCATTCCTACAAAAAGATTGGTGCAAGAGTTCCATTGACCATGATACATTTTGTTGTATAAAGCAGTATCAGGCAACAAACCTTTCCCTTCCGAAGGAATATCTACTCCTGTTTGATGTCCAAAGCCAAAGTTCCACATATAGTCATGCCATTTTTGCAAACCATTTTTTACACCATGATACTGGCGGTTGTCTTCTATCAATCTAAAAAGATGAACAAAGTAAGAATTGCAAGAGTGGGCAAGTGCCAATCTCATATTCGCAGCATGACCAGCTTCGTCATGTTTACAACCTACTCTTCTATTGCAAGCATAATAACCGCCAAAACAAGGATAACCATAAGAAGCAGTAACAACGCCTTCATCCAACGCTACTAAACCTGTAATGGGTTTCATAGTTGAACCCGGTTGATAGCTTGCTTGTGTTGCTCGATTAAAAAGTGGTCTTTTTGAGTCTGAATACAATGCAGAAAAATTCTTAGCTCTTTCTCTTCCTTTCAAAAGATTAGGATCAAAATTTGGGCTACTTACTAAAGTAAGAATGCCACCAGTTTTAGGGTCAATAGCTACGACACTACCAATCTTATTCACCATCAATTTCTCAGCATATTCTTGCATGGCAGCATCGAGGTACAAATCCAAAGATTTTCCAGCAATAGCTTGCGTATCCATTGATCCATTTTGGTAAGAATCACGAGGACGATTGAAATTATCTCTTTCAAAAAAATAAACACCACGTTGCCCTCGAAGCACTTCTTCATAATAACCTTCCAGACCATTGACACCGGTATAGTCTCCTTGTTTATAAGAAGCATAACGAGGTTTTTTCAACATAACAGGCGAAACCTCACCAATATAACCTAGAATGATTCCAGCACTTGCATTTGGATAAGAACGATTAGAACGTTCCCTTAATTCAAAACCTTCAAACAAAAACTGATTTTCTTTGAATCGCGCCGTTTGCTCCTTGCTCAATTGTTCAATGAAAATACCCTGACGCATAGGTCCGTTTTTCATTTTCGATTTAAAAATCAGTTTCCCAAAATCTGCAACTTCCATTCCTAACACTTCACACAAACGAACAGTATCAATATTCACAGGCACTTTTAAAGGAGATACCATTAAGTCATAAACAACTTCATTTGTGCACATAGCTTTCCCATTTCTATCTAGAATAGCGCCACGTGGTGGGTAAACGATTTTTTTGTAGATCGCAATATCGTTTGCCATCACTTTATATTTATCCTCAAACAATTGTAAAAACAATAACCTCAACAGAATTACTAACGCAAAACTGATGAAGATAAATCGTATCACAATCTGGCGCGGATTGTGCGCTAAGGACATAAATGTAAAGTGTTTTGGGAGTGAAAAATGAGTGGCAAACCTACAACATGCCGCAATGATTTTTCTTTAAAAATTAGAAAGATGTAAAAGCTTCCCAAAAAAAATTCTTTAAAAATTTGGCTATTCGGTTTCGTCAACTAAATTTGCAGCCCCAAGCAGGGAGTTAGTCCGATGGTGTAAAGGTAGCACTACAGTTTTTGGTACTGTCTGTCTAGGTTCGAATCCTGGTCGGACTACTTTCAAAAAAGCCTCGAAAATTTCGAGGCTTTTTTATTTTTCTGTAAGTTACTTCCCTATAAATTTGCTAAACAGATTTTCTAATCATGCATCATCATCTCCTTATTACGAATATCGGGCACCTATTTGGCATTGAAAAAACGGGAAAACTAAAAGCAAGATTCTCCGGTGAAGAAATGTCAAAAGTAGAAAGCTTAGACCATGCTTGGCTTTATATAGAAGACAAAAAAATTCACAGTTTTGGTAAAATGGCAGACATGGATTTAATGAATGCTGAAAATGTATTTGATGCAAATGGAAAATCTATTTTACCTGCCTGGGTTGATAGTCATACCCATCTCGTTTTTGCAGCTTCTAGAGAGCATGAATTTGAAAACAGGATTAAAGGGCTAAGCTATGAGGAAATAGCACGTAGAGGCGGTGGCATTCTTAATTCCGCGAAAAAACTTAACGAAATTTCTGAATCAGAATTATTTGACATTTCTCTTCAAAGACTACATCAAGTAATGTCATTTGGTACGGGGGCAATTGAAATTAAAAGTGGCTATGGACTTTCAATTGAAGGAGAATTGAAAATGTTACGTGTCATAAAAAGATTAAAGGAAACTTCTTTAATCCCAATTAAAGCGACCTTTTTGGCTGCACACGCTTACCCTATCGAATACAAACAAAATCATGAAACCTATCTAAAACTTATTCTTGATGAAATGCTTCCGCAAGTAGTGGATGAAGGTTTGGCAGAGTACATGGATGTTTTTTGTGAACAAGGATTTTTTAGTGTAGAAGAAACTGAAAAAATTCTTGAAGCAGGATGGAAATATGGACTTAAACCAAAAATTCATGCTAATCAATTACACTTCTCCGGAGGAGTTCAAGTAGGTGTTAAACATAATGCAATTAGTGTTGACCATCTTGAATGTGTTGGCGAAGATGAAATAAACACTCTTTTAAAAAGTAAAACAATACCTACATTATTACCAGCAGCTGCTTTCTTTTTAGGAATGAACTACCAACCAGCAAGAAAAATGATAAAAGCTGGTCTTCCAATTTGTTTAGCCACTGACTATAACCCTGGGTCTTGCCCTTCTGGGAATGTTCCTTTATTATTAACCATCGCTTGTACTCAGTTAAAGATGACTCCTGAAGAAGCAATGAATGCAGTTACTATCAATGGTGCTGCTGCGCTTGAAATGAGCCATGAATTAGGCTCAATTGCTGTAGGAAAAAATGCTAATCTCATCCTCACAAAGAATATTCCATCGCTTGCCTTCATCCCTTATGATTTTGGAAATAATCCAGTTGAGAAGCTAATGATTAATGGAAGTTTTATCTAATAAAAAGGCGACAAATAATTTGTCGCCTTTTTATTATTATTTCAAATCATTAATAACACCAAAGGTTTCTAAGTGTATCTCCAGGGAAAGTTTCTGGAACCACAATTGAACGCACATACGAGGAGCTATCAATTAATTTTTCCTTAGTAAATAAATCTTGACCAGCTATCCAAGCGAAATGGTAGTCAGTATTAATTTTTAAATTGGTAGTTGAGAACTTACCAATATGAACAGAACCAAGCAAAGAATAATTAACCTTAGCATTAGCAAATTTATAGAATGTAGGGATGCTAGGATAGACATAGTAATAACTATTTGAACAATACCCAACAACATTAAAATAATGCCATTGCATGTCTTGTGGATTATTGATGTTCAAAACTATGTTATCACCACACGCATTTCCTGAGTAAACTGCTACTGGAGGTCTTCTTCTTGTAAAATAATTGTATTGGCTATTGTCAAGAGAATTTTCGTAAACCCTAATTTCAACTGGTCCAGTAGGCATTGGTACATTTTTAATTACAGTTCCTGTAAATGGTACTTCAACAAACAAACCAGCGACCAAGGGATGCTTTTTATCTCCATTTTGGCTTAAAATGTCAATCAAGTAACTTGTACCTAAATAAATATTATTTTTAATAGTTAAGCTTGTAGTTTGTGTACAACGTGGGGTAACCCAGCTTAGACTATTGAATTTAAGTTTAGTTGTGCTAAATGTTCCTCTTAATGTACCTCCAACGTACGAGATTGTGTCGTTTACAATGTAATCCCAACGATTTTTAGAATAATCAAAATTCCAAACGTAAAGAATGTCACCACTTGCAACAGGACTACTTGTTGAGGCACTAATAAAGTTAGGGTCCATAGTTACGTTATAAGAAATGGGATTAGAAAATGATTTGACATCTTTACCTCCTAATGTCATTTCAAGATAAACCATTCCTGCCGACTGATGAAACCCTGCGATCTTTCCTGAGGGAGTAACAATTGTATCTGCCATTACAGAACCTCCAGGAAACGAACTCATTGCATAGGCAGTTCTTGTGCTGAAGAAAGCTATCAAACCGCTTACAGAGTCACCTGCAGATTGAGGTAAAATTACATTTCCATTTCCATCTAAAAATTTTGTACCCGCTGGTATTGTAATTGTGACATCTTCTGGAGTAGAACTATTAATTGTAGAGCTGATAATTTGGGTGGAATTTAATGCTCCTTGAGCATTAACACCCATAGTTGGGAATTGATAAATTGCTACACCTTTAGGTGGTCGTTTAATATCAACAAGTGTAACCAAAACTCTTTGTTGTCTCAATGAGCCATCTATAATCACAGGTATTTTTACAGGCAGATAATCTGGACCATAAACTTCTAAAACAAAACTTACTGGATTAGCAACAGTGGGTAACCTCTTAGGATCTAGTCCTACATTCATAATTCCTCGAAGAGCACCAAATGATTTATTGCCATTAAAGTCATAAATACTATTTGCATCTCTTCCTGAAATTTTTACAAAAATATCGTATTGAGGAAGTACCGTAGTATCGCCTGCATTACAAAATTGAAATGTCACACCATACTTAAAAACCTCTTCGTTGACGTTAATGCCTGCATACTTAAATGGCTTTGTGCAATTAAGTAGCAACACAGAACTGATAATTAAAATTGTCAACCTAGTCAGTATCTTCATAAAATAGAATTGTGGTCTTGAAGAAAATTTTGAGTGTTTTAAAAAAGAAAGTTTTTAGTTCATTCTTAAATAATCAACTACTACTTTGTCTCAAAAAATTAAGAAACAATAAAAGCAAATGATTTTACTCTATGCAAATATAAAATTACCTATGGGTTTAACAAACTGATTTAATAGAAAATTGGAAAAGTTATCAACTTTTCCAAAGATGATTGCAGGTTAAACATTCATACCGTTGCAATAAACCAAAAATTTCAGTAGCAATAAAAGAACGTTTATAAACTTTTATTTTACTACCATAACAATTAGGGCAAGAATTATTTTTACTTACGAGCCTAGCAACCTTTGCCAATTTCTTCCGCCCTCTTTCTGTTGTATTTAGTGAGTCTATTATTCTTTTCTGAGTGGTAATATCTTCTTCCGAAACAAGATTTGTAGTATTTCCTGTCAATACTTGCAGTATGTGATAACATTTGTGTTTACCACAATTGCAATCACTCATAGTCACTTTTGAATTCTCTAGAATCCTTACTTGGTAAATAGATGATTTCCCTTTTATCAAAAGTCGGTGAGTTCTAAATTCTTGATTTTGGTGTTCGGACATGGTTAATAACTTCTTGTACAAAAATAAATTTTCTAATCACAAAGCACTATTCCTTTTCAAAAAGAAAATCTCCACCACCCTGTTTTAAATGAAACTGTGTAATTTGTTTTTCATTTTCGATAGCGAATTCAATTACAACACCTGCTGGTTCAAACTTAAATTTTGATTCATTTTCTGCTTCTAAAGGAAAGGAAGATTGACCTGTTGCCTTAGCTGTCAGATGACCTGCTTCCAACGTAATTGTAATTTTCAAAGGCACTTGCGATGAAGAATATACACCAACATAATTATTGAGTTTTTGACTATCAATTTTAACGTTAGTGAATATTGGTAGTTCATACTTTTTGTTGTAGAAAATGCTTAGTGCTCCTAAAGCTATATCATTCAACCGGTAATTCAAACCATTGCAAATAATAGCGAATGAAGAGCTATCATCTGGGAAATAACCTAACATGGAATTAAAACCATCAATACCTCCAGTATGTCCAATGGCATATCTTTTATAAAAAGGAAATTGAAAAACGCCTAAACCATATTTTTCTTTAAAGCTTGTCATTATTTCAAGTGATGATTGTTTTATTAATTTTCCTTGAAACAAAGCTGTAATGAATTTATCTAAGTCATCTGTAGTAGAAACAATGTTTCCAGCACCAATAGTTATGCTCATATCCGTTTCGTCAGAAATAATCCAATTTTTACCGTCATAAAGAAAAGAAGTTGCTTCATTAAAAGCATTATTGATATTGCTTCCAACATAAGTGTTTTTCAATCCAACCTTATCTGTAATTTTCACCTTGATAGCATCCTTGAACTTAAGATGAGTTATATCTTCCACTATATATGCTAGTAAGAGATAATTGGTATTGCTGTAAGCTGCTTTTTCTCCTGGTTGAAAATCTGCTTTTTGTTGTTCAAATAATCCCAGCATTTGAATTCTTGATTGAGGATGAGTGTAATAAACAAGATATGTAGAATCATCAGTGAAATTATGAACGCCACTGTGATGGTTTAGCAATTGTTCAATGGTAATTTTCTTTGCGTTTGGTATTTGGGGGAAGTAATCGGCAAGGTTTGTTTCCAAGGTCAATTTCCCTTCTTCTACTAATTGCAAAATCATAGTTGCCGTAAACATCTTACTAATAGAACCAATACGGTATTTGGTGTTTACATCTGCTAATTTCTTTACTTTATCATTAAGCTGTGAGTAACCCCAAGCTCTACTATAAACATTGTGCCCATTTTTAGAAATCGTCAATTGACCCATTGCCTTTTCATTATGATCAAAAAGCATAATAAGACTATCCATTTTTGCAACAGAAAACTTTTGTGCGTTAACAGTATTCAAAAAAGAACAAAGAATAACAAAAAAGGCAACCTTTTTCATGAATTTATTTTAGAGATTACAAAGAAAATTCATCGTGTCAACACCATCTGCATAATCATTTAATAATGGTTTTTGCGCTTGACCAAATGGTGTGAATTTTTTCCCAATAATGGTTTGTATTTCGTTGCTGTTTTTCAATTCATTTGCCAATATTTCCATATCGTCATAATATCGATAATGTAACACAGCAACAGCTGAAAATGGCAATACATTTTCAACAATCAACAATGAATTATTAGTAAGGTAAGGCACTTTATTCAAAAGGTAAATTGCTAGATAATAATCGAAATTGTTTTTGTATTTATGATGCATCATAAGGTCTTCATGATTGTTGAATACACGCAATAAACTTTCAAAATCATAGCCCTTTGGCACACAAACTTGAGTCACATTTCTGCATCCTAAGCCAAAATATAAAAACACATCTTTTGCTAAAAACTCTAAATCTTCTTCTGTTTCATTTCCGTCTAAAATGGCAACAGAAGTTCTGTTTTTGCGAATAATGTTTGGGTATTTTCCGAAATACTGTTCAAAATATCTTGAAGAATTATTACTACCAGTAGCAATGTATGCTTCACAATTTTTGATCTGTTCAGAAACGGTTATTGAATCATTCACCTCTGGTTCCCACTCTATGAATTTTTCAATAATGTGCTTTTGTATCACATCGTCTTTCGATGAAAGTTTTAAAAACAAATGATGTCCACTCACAAAACCACAAAGAAAATCATGAAATCCAACTAGAGGAATATTGCCCGCCATCACAATGCCAACTTTCTTCTGGGTAATAACTTTTGGATAATTTTTCGCCCATGCTTCCAATAATTTTTTTTGCAAAAAACTTTCAACAATTTGCTTCAATGCAAGCTCAATATTTTCAATGGTGAACCATGAATTAGCATATACGGCACGCTGTTTTACATCTTGTAATACTTCATTTTCTGAAAGCAAGTAAACTCCCAATTTTTCTAATAAATCTATTCTTTTTTCAAAAGCAATCATAAGACTTGGAAATTTGAGAAGCGAAATTGTAACTTTGACATCATAAAACCGAAAACATTTTTTTATGGCAATTAAAATAACTGATGAATGCATTAATTGTGGGGCATGTGAACCAGAATGTCCCAATAATGCGATTTACGAAGGTGGTGTTGAATGGGCAATGTCCGATGGCACTACTGTAAAAGGCGATTATATTTTGATGAGTGGAGATTCAATTTCTGCAGATGCAAAAAACGCCCCAGTCTCTGTTGATATGTACTTTATTTCCCCGGACAAATGCACAGAATGTCAAGGATTTCATGAAGAGCCTCAATGCGCAGCTGTATGCCCAGTTGACTGTTGCGTACCGGATGAAATGTATCGTGAAACAGTTGAAGACCTCTTAGCAAAGAAAGAAAAATTGCATTCTTAATTTTAGTTTACACTCTTTTAAAAACCACCTTAATTGTTAAGGTGGTTTTTTTTGATTGTCTACTGATAGATGTAGAAATTATATTCTAGAATAATCATTTTCTCAACAGAAATAATAAAAAACATAAGCAAACGCTTTGAAATCTTGAATTACATTCGCAATAAGGAGTCTTAAATAACAATTTTGAATAGAAAGTTATTAATTAAAAAAACTCGGTAACAATGCTACCGAGTTACTTAATTTATTGAACCAAATGTTCAAATTAATTTGCCAATACTTTTGGAGAAACAAATTCCAATGCTTTATTCACCAAGTTTTTTGATCCAATATAAATAGGCGTGCGTTGGTGGAGTTCTGTAGGTTCAATATCTAGAATTCGACCTTCGCCAAAACTACCTAAACCTCCAGCCGCTTCTATCAAGAATGACATCGGGTTGCATTCGTATTGTAAGCGTAGTTTCCCTTTTGCATTACTACGATCCGCAGGGTACATGAAAATACCTCCTTTAATAAGAGTACGATGTAGGTCAGCAACCATTGATCCAATATATCGAAGAGAGTAAGGGCGTCCGTCTTCTTTATTATTTTCCATGCAATAATTGAGGAAGGCTTTCATGCCATCATCATACTTGCAAGAATTCCCCTGGTTGATGGAGTATATTTTTCCTTTTTCAGGGCATTTAATATTTGGGTGTGAGAGGCAAAATTCACCTATAGAGGGCTCCAACGTGAACCCATTAGCACTTACTTTGGTGGCATATACCATCATTGTACTGGAACCATATATAACATAGCCTGCGGCCATAAGTTTATTGCCAGGTTGAAGAAAATCTTCAGCGGTGCAAGGCATACCTAATGGGCTTATTCTTTTATAAATGGAGAAAATAGTACCAATAGGGGCATTCACATCAATATTTGAAGAACCATCTAACGGGTCGAAAAGCACTACATATTTACTGTTCATTGAAAACTCATCGGTGAAAGGAACGAAATCATCATTTTCTTCCGAAGCAATGCCAGCACAATCGGCACTGTTATTAAGTACACTAATCAACATGTCATTGGCATAAATGTCGAGCTTCATTTGCTCTTCGCCTTGAATGTTGGTAGCGCCATGTTTTCCTAAGATATCTACTAAACCAGCTTTCAGTACTTGTTTATTGATAATTTTACATGCAAGTCCTATGTCACGCAATAAAGAGGAGAGCTCGCCAGTAGCTTGTGGAAATTGACGGGTTTCCTGAATTGTAAATTCATCGAGTGTAATTAATTTTCTAGGAGAATTCATTTAAAGAATCGTTTAGAATGCAAATGTAATAAACCGAATCTTTTATACTAATGATAAATGTTTAGAAAATAATAAGGCATACGACTTTTTCTAAGACATAGCATTTACATTTGCAAGGCTTTCAAAAGCGGGCTTTATGGTTCAATACTTCAAAAATATAAATCGTCAGACCTTAGAGATAGAAAAGCCCGAAGGCGCTAACTGGATAAATGTTACGCCTCCTTTTCAAGAAAAAGAGATTGATAATCTTTCTCAAAATCTCGACATACCTCGAGATTTTCTTACTGACACTCTCGATATCGAAGAGCGTGCTCGATATGAAATTGATGAGGGCGTTAAGCTTATTGTTTTAAAAACTCCTGTAGAAAACAAATCAGTTTTCGAGAGCGATGCCTTTTATGTAACCATTCCTATCTCTATCATTATCACCGAAAGAAACCAGGTAATTACGGTAAATTCTTTTGAGAATGTAGCTATTCGCCGCTTCCTAAGTTCGTTTGCTAAGCGTCACCCCGAGCGTCCAAATATGATGGTGCTAAAGATTTTCGAGAAAGTAGTGATGGATTTTATGGAAGTGTTGAAAGAAATCAATCATCGCAGAAATATTGTTGAACAAAAACTTTACGATTCCAATCGTAATGAAGAATTGTTGGCACTTATGCGCATTCAAAAGAGCTTGGTTTATTTTGTTACTGCTCTTCGTTCCAATGAATTATTATTGATGAAAATGGAACGTACTAACTTTCTGAATTGTGATGAAGATGAGCGAGAATTTCTATCAGATTTGATTGTAGAATTTTCCCAAGCCTTGGAGATGGCTGATACTTATACCAATATCCTAAGTAGTACGATGGATGCATTTGCAAGCATTATCAACAACAACATGAATATTGTTATTAAACGTCTTACTGCAATAACAATTATTGTTTCAGTTCCTGGTCTTGTTGCTGCTTTCTTTGGAATGAACGTCATTTTCCCTGGTGAAAATAAAATAGAAGGCTTCTTTTATGCCATAATTATTTCTGTTTTTGTTTCGGTACTTACTAGCTGGTATTTTTACAAGAAGAAGTGGTTTTGATGTTACCTCAAAAGTTCAATATTCGAGTTTATGGAATACTTGTGAATGATGGCAAATTGCTAATCAATGAAGAAATAATTCGAGGTAGAACTTTCATCAAATTCCCAGGTGGTGGACTTGATTTAGGTGAGGGTACAAGGGAAGGATTAATTCGTGAATGGAAAGAAGAATTGAACCTTGACATTGAAGTCCTCAACCATTTTTATACCACCGATTTCTTTCAACAATCTGCATTTGA
This sequence comes from uncultured Bacteroidota bacterium, assembly GCA_903853805.1. GTDB lineage: Bacteria > Bacteroidota > Bacteroidia > Chitinophagales > Chitinophagaceae > JAFIGV01. The sequence goes on along the minus strand of CAINUN010000040.1, from coordinate 6,813 downwards.
TAATTCACAAATCATCAGCATATACTATTGTGTGAAAGTTGATAATATCCCTAATCAAATAGTTAATTATGTGGAGAACGAACGCACATTTTGGCTTGACAAAAATGAAGTAAACGCCGCAATATTCACACTCCCAATTGACCAAAAAGTTGGTGAAATGTTAGCTGTTAGATTTTTAGGTTAGAGTGCTTTATTTACAATTAAAATAACATCTATTCGCCTTTTTTCATAGGCTTTGGAGTAGGTGCCTGACCATCTTTTAAGTTTTGAGCAGGTATTAAGTCTTGAACTAAACTCCATTGATTGTTTTCCCAACGAAAACCATCATATTGACTGCTAGGCACAAACGTGTATTTGCGATTTGTATCATTAACAGATGACACTAATCTATCGAAGAAAATAGTTTTCAAATCACCATCCCAATTCAAGGAAACTTGCACATCTTTTTTGTACTCAAGCACAAAACGTTTGAGGGCTGTTTTCCCTTTTAAATAGAAAATAGGCGCGCCAAAATCAACCCCTTTATCTGTAAATTTCATTGGCTCTAATACTTTTCTGTTACTAGCTATATTGGTAGTATTCAGTCCGAATAGCATATAAACTTTCTCACCATCAACCTCATTTTCGAGGATACGATAATACAATGCACCAAACCAACGCTCATTTGTCAGAATACTATCTGCAAAGGTTTTCCCAAGATCAGCAGTTCGGTCAAAAAGTGGTATCAGTTTGAGTTTTGGAGTATTTACTTGAATAGCACCATAATAGCGTGGACGAATATCATCGTGTAAGATGTACCAGTTGAAAATGCGAAAATGGTTATCTCCAGAGATAATGATATTGATTTTAGACTTTAGTTTTTCAAAAGGGAAACTATAAGAATTTGGTATTTTCAATGTGCGTACCAACTGCCGTACAAATTTTTCGCAATAACCTTCTCGAGTATCTGGAATCATTGCATTCATCATTGAATCACTCATCAATACCAACGAATCTTCTGTATGCTTCAATAATTGCATTTGTTCATCAGTTATTGATTGTGCAAAAGTGTTTGCTGCAAAAAAGAAAAATACGGCAATGATGTGAATTATCTTCTTCAACATTAGGCTCAGAGTTTTTTCAAACCTACAAAAATCTTTCAGAAGCATAACAAGCTGTATCGTTAAACTATGTTTTTAGCCAAAAACCGACTAATTTCGAAGGCAAAATAAATCAGCGGGGATGCATATTATACAGCAACTTGTTTTCATTCTTATTACCGCAATTGCTTCTTACATTTTTGCAAAAAAAGCGGGCGAAATTAGGCGCAACATTTTATTAGGTAAAGAAGAAGACCTAAATGATATGCCATCAGAAAGATGGAAGAATGTTTTACTCTTGGCGCTTGGACAAAAGAAAATGTTTCAACGTCCGGTACCTGCTGTCCTTCACCTATTTGTTTATGGAGGTTTCCTATTAATCAATATAGAAATAGTAGAGATTCTCATTGACGGCATTTGTGGAACTGAGCGAATTTTTCAGGGTTATTTAGGTGGCATATATACGTTTGCTATTGGCTTTTTTGAAGTATTGGCAGTACTCACTTTAGTGGCAGTAATTGCATTTCTAATTCGCAGAAATGTGATGAAAATAAAGCGGTTCAACATGTCTGAATTACAAGGTTTCCCAAGGAAAGATGCAAACACGATTCTTTTCATTGAAATAGTGTTAATGTCCATGTTGTTATTGATGAATGCTGCTGAAGGAGCTGCCAAAAACGAAGGTTTTTTCATCAGCAATCATTTGACTTTCTTATTTAGTGGAATGGACGAAAACACCTTGCATCTCATTCAGCGCACTTGTTGGTGGGGACATATCATAGGCATTTTTGCTTTCCTTAATTACCTCCCCTATTCAAAGCACTTCCACATTATTCTTGCTTTTCCAAATGCATATTACATGCGTCTGAAACCACAGGGAGAAATGAGCAACATGAAGGAAATTCAAAATGAAGTGTTGTATATGATGCAACCTGAATTGGCACCAACTACAACCGGCGAACAAACTGCCCCACAACGCTTTGGCGCAAAAGATGTAATGGATTTGAGTTGGAAAAACTTGTTGGATGCTTATAGTTGTACAGAATGTGGGCGATGTACCTCTAATTGTCCTGCCAACATCACAGGCAAGAAACTTTCTCCAAGAAAAATCATGATGGATACCCGCGATCGATTGGAAGAAGTAGGCGCGAACATCAATCTTAATCTTAACAAGAGCTTTGTGGATGATGGAAAATCATTGATTCACGATTATATTACTGTCGAAGAATTGAGGGCATGTACTACTTGTCAGGCTTGTGTAGAAGCTTGTCCGGTGGGCATTGAACCCTTATCTATTATCAATCAACTACGCCGTTATTTAATCATGGAAGAAAGCAATGCGCCTCAAGAATGGAATATGATGAGTGGCAATATTGAAAACAATATGGCACCTTGGAAATTTAGTCCTGACGACAGAGACCAATGGATGAATGAAATGAATTAAAAATTCAAAAAAAGAAAAGTAATGACTACAATAAAAACAATGGCAGAATATGCTTCTAATGGCGTAAATCCAGAAATTCTTTTTTGGGTAGGTTGTGCAGGAAGCTTTGACCAACGAGCACAAAAAATAACAAAAGCATTTGCCCAAATACTTAAAAAAGTAGGTGTTTCTTTTGCTGTATTAGGCAAGGAAGAAATGTGTACTGGTGACCCAACACGCCGCTCAGGAAATGAGTTTTTGTTTCAAATGATGGCATACAATAACATTCAAATATTGAATGGTTATGGTGTCAAAAAAATAGTTACCGCTTGTCCGCATTGCTTCAATGTTTTGAGAAATGAATACCCAGCTTTGGGCGGAAATTATGACGTAATTCATCACACTACTTTGCTGCAACAATTAATTGATGACGGACGTATAAAGTTAAAAGATGGCGGTGCGTTTAAAGGTCAAAGAATAACCTACCACGACAGTTGCTATCTTGGCAGAGGCAATGGTGTTTATGAAGCCCCTCGAGAAGTATTGCAAGCTTTAGATGTGGAACTCGTGGAAATGAAACGATGCCGCAGCAATGGTTTGTGCTGTGGTGCCGGAGGCGCACAAATGTTTAAAGAAGAAGAAGCTGGCGATACTCGTATCAATTTTACTCGTTCTGAAGAAGCTATTGAAACAGGTGCAACAATCATTGCTGCAAACTGCCCATTCTGCACAACTATGCTCTCAGATGGGGTGAAAAACAAGGAGCAAGAAGATAATGTCAAAGTATTGGATATAGCAGAAATGGTGGCACAGTCAATGGAATAGCAGCATCATTCAAACAGGCGCTGTTGCATGGCTTTTCCACTCCATTTCAGTTCATGTTGCAATAACCATTGTTTGTTTCTTAAACCACCCGCATAACCTGTTAAGGCACCATCTTCACCAATGACACGGTGACAGGGAACAAGAATTGCCAAACAATTTTCACCATTGGCTTTAGCAACAGCTCGAATTGCCCTTTCATTTCCAAGAAAAATAGATTGTTGTTTATAGCTTCTTGTCTGTCCAAAAGGAATAGATTGCAAGGCTTGCCAAACACGTTGCTGAAATTCAGTACCAATAAACTGTAATGGCAAATCAAATTCACGAAGTGTTCCATTGAAATATGCAAGGAGTTGCTCTTCTAATTCATTGAACAGAGGGTGTTCTTCAATTACAGGTTCTACTTCAAAAGCACGCAAAACTCTTTGTCTTATTTGCGGCATCATTTTTCTATAAGGAAAATCAAACAAGCAAATTCCATCGTCACTTGCTAGGGCATTCATCAAGCCTATTGGTGTCTTTATGCTTTTTTCAAACAGCATTCCATTTTATTCTTTAATCAATTTTACATTCTTTACATTTCCAGAATCATCCGCAATGTTGAGCATATAAATACCGAAAAGAACATCTTTAAAATCTAGTTGAATTTCATTTGTTAGCTCAGTCCATTTCCACCATTTAATTTGCTTTCCACTGATGTCATATAAGACTATTTTCCCTGAAAAATTATTAGAAAACTTCATCGTCAATTCATCTTTCACCGGATTTGGATAAGCTATGACATAATTTTCAACTATAGCTTTTTTATTGCCCATCATCGTCACAGTTACTATTGATGAAGTAGCAGTACAACCATTTAGGTTAACAAACAAAGTATAATCACCTGCTTGGGTTGCTACGTAACCTTTATAGGTGGCACCAGAAATTGGAACGCCATTTTTATTCCATTGCCATATAACACCCATACTTGGTGTTGCTTTCAGTTTTACATACCCACCTGAAGGAATTGCAGTAGAGCCTAAAGGGGTAATTATTGGATTGGGTACAAGTCGTACTTTTTCCTTCACCATTGTCGCAGAAACCTTACTCAAACAACCATTGTTGTCTTTCACCATCACTTTAAAATTGCCAGTAGTTTTTGCTTCAAATTGATTGGCAATTGAAGAATCCAATAAAACATTCCCATTGTACCAATAAAACAAATTGCCAAAACTTAATGGCATAGCTTGCAAAGTAGTGCTGTCTCCTGCGCAAATAATGATTGAATCTAAAGCAGCAATAGATGCCACAGGTAAAGGGTTCACAGCTACGTTCATTGCATTGTCGGATGTATCATAACAACCATTCAACTTCACAATTAAATTATAATCACCCGAAAGTTTCACCACTTTTGAAGAACCTGAACCAAAATTAATTCCATCTTTCAACCAATAATAAGTATAACCAGATATAACGGGCGCTGTAAGCGTTACGCTACTCCCTGCACAAAAAGTAGTAGCACCACTTGCAGAAAAAACTGCAAGTGGTTTTGTTTTTATTGCTATAGATTTAGAACCTGAGCTTTTAAAGCAATTCCCATTGGGGCTTGAAATAGTCACTGTATAATTGCCAGAAGCATTGGCATTGTAAAAACTATCAATAGCACCTACAATAGATGCCCCACCAAGATTCCATTGAAAACTACAACCAGTGAACGTGCCCGCTGCATGGTCTAAAACGAGGTTAACCACTTCTGGTTCGCAAACAGAAACAGCACCAGTGGTTTTTATTTTTAGAGTAGAAGGGAATGAATAAACACTCAAATTCAACACGGCTGCGCTATCGCAACCACCTGAATTGATAAAATGTAGTGTGTATATTCCTGTGGAAGCATAATTAATGCTATTCCAAGTATAGGGCAATTGAGTTGAACAAACCATTATGTTGGTTGTTGAACTTGTAGGATTGCAATTTGTAATGGTAGCACCACACATCACTGCATTTAGTTTATTAACCATTGGCGTTCCTGCAATCACCCCACTTCCAATCGATGTTTCGATATAGTCTCCCGTAATTTCCCAAATGATAGCCCCACGAAGATTTTTGTTATTGATGTACTGTGCTTTTAAGGCTATACTAATAGTATCATCAAAACTCACAAAGGTTTTTAAGTTTACATTGCCCAATAAGTAAGGAACTTTTGCCGAACTGTCCCAATATTGAGTAAAGAGATTGAGTTTTGGTAAAATATTATAATAAAGCGGACAACCATCATCAGCCGAAAAAGTAGCATTGTCCACTTGATGATTATCAATAGCACCAAACAAAGCAGGTGCATTCAAGGTCTTTGCAGAACGACCATAAAATGCTACTCCCATATTCACTTTATTGGCAGGAACATTATAAACATTGAGAATTTTGGAGATGGCGCTGTCGCAATTAAAAGTGGAAGTGCCTTGAGTAGGTGATTTTAAAGGACAATTATGATTGGCACTATTATCCCAAGCCCCAAAGAAATCATAAGTCATGATGTTGAGAAAACTAAGAATTGACGCAATGTTTCCCCATTCTAAATTATTCATATTATCGGGTCCTGCGGGGAGCGCTGCACTTAGATAATAGGTCTTTCCAGTAATGAGTGTTTTGGCATTGAGTGAATCGCGGATTTGTTGAAGGAATATGGTGAAATTTTGTTTGTCGGCTATTGTTCCAGAGTGTTCCAATAAACAAGGGTATTCCCAATCAATATCAATGCCATCAAAATGATAGCTCGATATCAATTGCAAACAAGCATGTGCAAATACAGATCTCTTCGTAGCACTTGCTGCAATCTGTGGGAAATTATCGCTTAATGTCCAACCTCCAACTGAAGCCATAAACTTTACATTATTGACATGACAACGATACGCCAAAGACTGCGTAGAATCCTGAACATTGGTCTGCCAATTCATAGGACCATTCAGTAAATTATCATCTGCCCAACTATCTGTTCCCGAAATAGTACCATTGGTCTCTGGTTTAAAAAATGCGTAGTTGATGACGGTATATTTCGAATAATCAATTGTGGTAGGATTCACCAGTTTGTTCCGGTCATACCATTGCCAATTAGGATAATACCCAACAATTTCTTTACAGTTTTGAGCAAATAAACTTGTTGGCAAAAGAAAAGAAAATATCAAAATACGAAATAGTGCTTTCATGGGATAATATTGAAAGCAGAAAATTAATGAGAAATAGATTAGTTACCTAAAAATAAAAAAAGCCCAGCGCGATAGCATGGGCTTTTGTATATAAAACAAAACCTATTGTTGTGTTGCAGTATACACTACATCAGTAGCATATGTTCCTGCAGGATATGCAAAACCAGGGGTAGCCTTATACTTTACAGAGAAAGTTTGGTTGCCACCATAGCTTGCGTTAGTGATTAAGTTGGCAGCAGTAGCTGACAAACTGTTATAAGCACTTGCAGAGAAACCAGAAGCGATAGAACCGCCAGTAGCATTTGCAGTT
>CAINUN010000039.1 GCA_903853805.1 uncultured Bacteroidota bacterium | reverse complement strand
AAGCAAACCATTCGTTTTACCTACAAAGACTACCATAAGCGGGGCACTGCCCAAGAAAAGCAAGAGATGACCTTATCCATTGCCGAGTTTAATCGAAGGTTTGAGCAGCACATTTTACCCAAACGATTTGTAAAGATTAGGCATTATGGTTACTTGCGCAATCATAGGCGGCAAGAGCGGTTAAAGCAACTGTTTGCTTTACTAAAACTACCGCCACCACCGCCCAAAGTGCAAGTGCCTGTGGCGCAACGAATGTTGGAACAATATGGTAAAGACATTGGCAAATGCCCAATGTGCAAGCATGGACGCATGGAAATGGTAGCCACTTACTACCGAGGTGTGTTGATAAAAACTTATGAAAAGCCACGCAACAAGGCTCCATGCCAAACAGCTTAACCTAAATCAACCCAACTCACCATGAAAACTAAAATGCAGGAAAAACAGCAACCCAACTTGGGTAAGGGATGCTATTGTGGAAGCACAAACAACACTAATAAAAACAGATAAAAACAGACAAAAAACAACATAGAAATCCACCTATACAAAACACCAAAGCTGCGAAATGTACGCTTAACACCGAATAGCAAAAAAGCCCCGATGTGGGCTTTTTTTATTGGGGCTTTTCTTCTATTCGGCTAAATGTTATGCGGTCGTTTTTTTCTTCGCTGTCAATATTGTATGTATGTCCATTTCGTTTTCTGCTTTCTTATAGTCCACTTTAAATACTTTAATTTGTTCAAAGTTATTTTTTTTAAGTTGTTCTGTCAGGTCGTCCAAGTTGTAAAAGTAAAAATATATTCTGTCACCACTGCTTCCAACTTGAAAGTCAGATTTATTGGGGTCGCCTTCAACAAAACTTAAATATAATTGTCCATTTTCATTGAGTAGATTGTAACAGTCGGAAATAAATATTTTACTGTCTGTCTGAGATAAATATGGTAAACAGAAACCGCAAACAATTCCATCATATTTTGTTTCAAGGTCGGAAATATGTCTGCTGTCCATAATGGCAAAACTTGCTGTTGGGTTATTCTTTTTAGCCAGTTCAATCATATTCGGTGCTATATCAATTCCGAAAATATTAAAGTCTGGTCGTTTTGATAAAAGATACTTTGTGATATTTCCAGGTCCACAGCCAATTTCTAATAGTTTAGCTTTGTCTTTTGTAATTAAATTGCAAATAAAATCATAAGTGTCATTATACAAGTTCAAGTCCATAAACTTGTCTTGATATAGTGAAGCAACTTTGTTCCAAGTTTCAAATGTTTCTTTATATCTATCCATTGTTTTGTCGTCCGTTAAAATGCCGCATAACGAAAAAGGCTTGGCGTTTGTTGGGGAATTAGTATTCCGTCTGCCCATAACCAAAGCCCAATAATTGCAATATTGCTGATGTTTTATTCATAAGTCAAATTAATAACGTCCTGCCCGAACTGAAGCACAATAATGAACAAATGATGAGGCAATATTCGTCAAGCCCCAATAATGCCAAACCTAATGTTGTGTGCAGCTGTTCTCTGTCTTACAAGCAAGTTTTCAATTTGTTTATAGTTAATTCTACAGCTTTATCAAGTTCAATTATGCTTGTGTCAACGTTAAATATTTTGGTATTGTCTTTTATAATTTGATACACAAAGTAGTCGTCTCGCCAGTCAACTTGAGAAACTTCTACTACTTTTTCATCTTTTTTAAAAATTAATTTGTTTGTCATTGAGTTACTCTCAAAAGGTGAGAGTTCCTCACTGTCAAGCGTCAAAATAAACCCGTTGTCAAAAAATAGTTTTGTAGCAATGCTTCTTAATTTGTCAAAATATGTTGGTTGGGATTTATCAGGAATTTTGCCAAATTGTTTTGTGAATTCTTGTTCTTTTAAATTTTCTATTTTTTTTGTGTCAAGCCAATTGTCTGTTGTGAAAAATGTTGAATTTCTTTTGAATAGTTTAGATGTATTTTCTAAAACTCCTTTTAATCCAGTGCTGCCTCCTGCATAGTAGTCAAAATGGTCGTATTTATGATTGCTTTCTAAAATTGCTAAATCTTCAAAACCGATACAATTATTTTTATCACTGTATTTTGCAGGTTGTCCGTTTATTATTCGTCTTAATTCACAATGAAACCAACTTTCGTCTGCACAAATTTCAACTTGTAGTTTTGAGTTTTCATTTCGGTAAATTAGAAAATTGTCAGCTTTCAGACCTTTATGAGTTTCTACGGTTATTAATTCAAAGGAAAAGTCAGTTATTAAAAAATCAAAAGCTTTTTTGATTTGGTCGAGCGTTGTCACCTTAAATATTTTGTCAAATAGTCCCATTTCTATTGTCTGTAATGAAGTTGAATTTTGTCGTCATACAGTTGCACACAACGTTTTTTGGCTAAAAGAAGGAAGGGGATAGAAAGCACATCTGCTTAATTACTTCCGAAAGATGAAGATAGAAAAAATGTTGAACACTTGCACAAATGCCCTTCTTTCTTTTTAGCCAATGTTATGCGTTCGTGCTACTCTCTACAAAATACATATCCACCTCGCCTTTATTCTTCGCCTCAATTTTTCCGCGATGAACACAATTGAATTTTGTTTTTACTAATTCATACGTTGCTCCGCTGATATTTATTTTGCCTGCTTCGCTATTGCTTTCCATTCGTGATGCAATGTTTACAGTGTCACCCCAAATATCATAAGCAAACTTCTTAACACCTACTATGCCCGCCACTAAAGGTCCTGTATTAATTCCAATTCTTATCTCAAAAGGCATCTCACCTTTATCGGTTTTAGTTTTGTTGTAACCGTTCATAAAATCTACTATTTCAATGGCTGCTTTGATTGTGTCTTCGGCATGAGTTGCATTTTTTATGGGTAAGCCTCCAGCGCACATGTAGGCATCACCAATGGTCTTTATTTTTTCGATGTTGTGTTGATGAATAATATTATCGAACGCAGAAAAACATTCATTAATTTCTTCCACCAATTTCGCCGGACTTAATTGCTCACCAATTATTGTAAAATCTTTAAAGTCGGTAAACATCACCGTTGCCATTTCATAATCTCTTGCTTCAGAACTTCCGTTGTTTTTTAATTCTTCAGCAACTTCGGCTGGCAGAATATTTAAAAGTAGCTCATCGCTTTTCTTTTTACCTTTTGCTATTTTATTTCTTTGCCTAAAAAAAACGATTGAGAATATGCCCATAGAAAATAATCCGCCAAGCAATACACTTCTAATAATCCGTTGTGCATCATCTTTCTTGTCTTGTGCCGCTTTAGTTGCCAATTCTTTTTTATCAAAATCGTATTGCATTTGCTGTTGGGTTATTTTTTTTGTATTCTCATTATTCAATAAGCTATCACGGGTAGCGATATATAGTTTGTGGTGTTCTAATGCTTGTTTAAAATTGCCTTGCGCACTGTCTAATGTTGTCAAATTATCATAGACTGCATTTATATTGTCTACGCTACCAATCTCTTTGGAAAGAGATAATGCTTTATTCAAATATACGTATGCATCATGATATTTGTTTTGTGTAGTATAAACACCTCCTATGGCATTGTAAGATGTTGCCATGGCTATTTTATCTCCAATTCCTTCTGCTATTTTTGAAGAAGTAAAATAATTCTTCCATGCTTCGGGGTAATTGCCTTGCAACTTATAAACATTTCCGATATTAATGTAAGATGAAGCGGCGCCTTGTTTATTTCCAATTTCTTCTACTATTTTTAAAGAAGCCAAATGATTCTTTAATGCTTCTGGGTAATTGCCTTGATCGAAATAAACAGTTCCAATATTATTGTAAGCACCTGCTATGCCTTTTTTATCTCCTTTATCTCCAATTTCTTGTTTTATTTTTAAACATGCAATAAAATTCTTCAATGCTTCAGTATAATCACCTTGCTCCCTATAAACAGTTCCGATATTATTGTAAGAACCTGCTATGCTTCTTTTATCTCCAATTTCTTCTCCTATTTTTAAAGCTGCGAAATAATTCTTCAATGCTTCGGGGTAATTGCCTTGTTGATGATAAATAATTCCAATGCCCATTGTCGACCAGATAATACCTCTTTTGTAGCCAATCTCTTCGCTGACCTTTAATGCTTTTTTTTGAAAATCCAAAGCGGGCAAAAAATTGCCATTATCACGGTTAATAATACCCATGCTGTTATAAGCATTGGCAATTCCTTTTTTGAAATCAATTTGTTCTGACAAATCAAGACTTTGTTTTGCGAATTCCATTGCCTTGTCAGGGTCATTACCTTGATAAGCTCCGGAGAGTTTATTTAAAATATTTGCTTTTGTAGTATCTTCCTTTGCGGTGATTAAAAGAGGAGACAAAGAATCGATGAGTTGTTGGTTTTGGGAAAAGCCAGACAAAACAATAACTGTTGTCAATAAAAGAAGTAGATATTTTTTCATATGTTGTTTATTTGAAGTTAGTTTAATGTTTATTGTGTCTCTTATGGCATGACGCATAACTTGTTTATAACGGCAGTACTTTTCTTTTTTCTTGCCCATTAACCACCTTTTTCAGTTGGCTAACGGCAAGTTTGTTTAAAAGGATACTGCCGTTATCCTTCCAAACAAATTTATAATTTTAAAGCTCCAAATCATCAAAAGGAACTTTGCATTTCATTCCAACACTTGCAATTTAAGTACTTTCTTTTAATTGAAAAAAATGATTTTCGTCATTTAAAGTTAGTTGATGGTTGTTAGTTGTCAGGCTGAGCTTGTCGAAGCCCTTTTGGCATAACCCTTCGACAAGCTCAGGGTGACATTTTCTTTTCAGTTGTCAGTTATCAGTGGTCAGTGGTCAGGCTTCGGTCAATGAGGAGTTGAATTGTCGAAGCCCTTTTGGCACAATCCTTCGACAAGCTCTGGATGACATTTT
>CAINUN010000038.1 GCA_903853805.1 uncultured Bacteroidota bacterium | reverse complement strand
ATAACATTCACCTTGCCAACTCGGCTACTCCGTAAAAATTAGATTGGGTAGCATTTTTGCTCAATGTTGCGTTGCAAACGCGAAACCATTACTTGCTCGTTTTAGAAATGAGGAGGGTGTTTTGTTCTCCAAAAGTTTCTTTTATTGGGCATTTAGCGAAGTCGTAATGAAGCATAGCAAGGTCGTTAGGTATCTGTAATCTATTTACAAACGGCTAACCCTTCCCTAAAGGCTCTACTGTTAAGATGTTTGCAAAACAGAAATCATATATCTTTGTAAAAATTGATTGTTGTGGAACAAGAAGAAAACAAAAATGAGCTGAATGAACCTATTGTTGGTTACAGCAATTTCAATTTCTTTCAAAGTTTTGAAGAACAAGAAACAGCATCATTACAAGCAATGGCATTATTGACACCTATTGAAAGATTACAACAAATGAGACAACTCATTAATCTTGCCTATGGAATGCATGGTTTTGACCCCCATAATTTACCCAAACAACATACCCTTAAAATTATTTCTGGCGAAACACTATGAATATATTCGATGACTATACTAGGCAAGTAGTATTAGCATTAAATAAAGCTACGGTTAAGTATTTAGTAGTTGGGGGATATGCTGTCAACTATTATGGATACCGAAGAACAACAGGTGATATTGATATTTGGATACAACCCGATAATGAAAATAACAAACCAAGGTTAATACAGGCATTTAAAACATTAAGTATTCAAGAAGATATTTTAGCTGCAATTTTTAAGATGGATTTTACTAAAGCATTGGTTTTTTCAGATGGAGAAGAACCTTTTAAAATCGATTTTTTAACAAGAATATCAGGGGTGGAATTCAATGAAGCTTGGAATGTAAAGACAGATGCAGTAATTGATGATGTCCCAATTCCATTTATCCATTTGAATCATTTAATAGTTTCCAAAATATCCGCCGGAAGACTAAAAGATAAACTAGACATTGAAACCCTTCAAAAAATACAGCATAAAAAGCCTTGAATAAAAGTTTGGGTTGCAAACAGCTAACCCTTGCTTCAAAGGTTTTGCTGTTAAGACGTTTGCAGGACGCTACTTTTCCTAATTTTAGTAGCCTTTTTTGTAACTTTATTCTTCAATGCGTGTTTTGATTTATAGTCCTTAATGTAATCACTAATTGTATTTTTCTCTTCAACAGTTAGTAACTGTGGTAAGAATTCAAAATCTACACCCTTTGGTTCTTTTACTATACCCATATTAACTATGATTTAAAGTATTTATCAACTAGTTTTTTTGCAGCCTTTGTATTGATAATCATTAATTGTCCGCCAAAATGTTGTGCTTCTAATGTCTTTTCATAATGTTCCATCAATTTTGTTTTTGAATGAAATGAAACAAACCCTTCAAAACCTTTTTGAAAAGACAAACGACAAGCAAAAGCAACCAAATTACCCGGTGCACCAAGATACATTTTGTCCTTGCCTCTATTAAATGGCGCACTTTCAATTAATGGCATATACACATGGTCATTTTCAATGCGCAAACTTACTAAAGCCTGAACTATTGACGGATTATTAAGAATAGTAAGCTTATAAACTTCTCTATCATCAAATGATAGTTCTTTTTTCCAATCAAATTTCCAACCTTTAGTTTTAAGTATAGTTTTCAAATCAGTTTTTAATAGGTAGGAAATTTCAGTTGGAAAACTATCGCCTGTGACTGCATTTTCAATAGAGCGAGTAAGTTTATCCACTTCAAAATCAAGATAAGTGACAGACTGTTTCATTAATCTTCAAATTTAAGTATTTTCCCAATCTCTAAAATTATTTTCCTTCCCCACTTACACTGTTTAAGGTAGATAGCAGGATGCACCTAAGCATGAATGAATTTTCGTTGATTCACCGTCTTTGCGAGGCACCAAGCAATCTTACCCACTAAGCTAAGTACATTCTGAACTTCTCACAATGTTACGTTGCAAACGCGAAACCATTACATCCTCGTTTTGGAAACGAGGACGAGGTGGGGTTGCCATGCCCATGTAAATCAATATAAAAAGCTTTGCCTCCCCATGCATTTTTAGCTGCTACTTGGGCGCTATCAATAAAATCATTGAATTCATGCCAAGCATTTTCGGCAATGGCATTGCCACAAGCACCATCGGATAGGTTACGGTTACAGTCTAATTTAGCTCTGTGTAAATTGCAGTAAATGATTGATGGATGACAACCCGTTGCTATCCAAAAAGCGGAATCGATTTGTTGTGCTAATTCAATAGTATTGGCATCAGTTACTGTTACAGCACTATTACACGTTCGGTCGGGAATGCTTGTTGGTGTAAGATACCCTCCATGTGGTACAGAAATGACTACCGGCAAAGAACCCTTATGGTATTCGGTATAATTATTAGCACCATAAATTATTTGCGCCCAACAGGGTACCCAAAAAAGAAATGCTAGGAATATAAAACTGATTTGTTTCATGCTTATTGTTAGCTTTCGAAACTAATCATTTTATTCAAACCGTACACTTTGTATAAGATAACATTCACCTTGCCAACTCGGCTACTCCGTAAAAATTAGATTGGGTAGCATTTTTGCTCAATGTTGCGTTGCAAACGCGAAACCATTACTTGCTCGTTTTAGAAATGAGGAGGGTGTTTTGTTCTCCAAAAGTTTCTT
>CAINUN010000037.1 GCA_903853805.1 uncultured Bacteroidota bacterium | reverse complement strand
TTTACTTAATCCGTTACAAAGATGGCGAAGGAAGAACAGGCACTATCAAGATTACTAAACAGTAATTGAAGATGAGTGACTGAGCAGACTTCAGTCTTCAACATACAACGAGCCTCGCGAAAGCGAGGCTCGTTTGTTTTTAGAGAGAACATTTCCCAAAAACTTTAAAGAAATAGAACTAAAGCGCCCCTCTTTTGCCTACATTTGGGACTTGCCTTTTTCTGACCCATGTCTTTACCAATTCTCATCAAACACATCTACAACTATGGCAGTGAAGAAGTCATAAGGAGAGGTAAGAAAATTTACCTCACTTCGGGTGTGCAGTTTATGGATGTTGATCATCTTCAAGATCAAGTTCGGTTTAGGGTAAGGAATGATTTATACCAGAATTACTACACGGTAACTATCAATAATTTTACACAGCCAAAGAAGATTTCTTTGCGATGTCAATGCCCATATAATCTTGGTGAGATTTGTAGGCATGAGGCAGCGGCGCTTTTTCACCTTAACGATTTAACACACGCAGGTTTTTTTGATAATGCAGATGTTGCCTACAGTCAAAAACACACTGTAGTAAGGCTAAAACAAGTTAACAAGCAACTATTGTCTGTATTTTCATCTCCATCAATTATGGAGGAAGCTGAGGCGTTAGCGACTACGAATAAGGTCATAATAACCACCAATAAAAATGATGTTGTAGAAGCGGAAGTTGCCGATAGTGAAGAAACGTTTAAGGTGATTTTGAAACAAAATGAAGATAGAGAGTTTCATACTTCATGTGGATGCGATGAAGAAAAATTCCCACTTTGCAAACACAAGATGGCTGTGTTTTATGAAATGCTTTATACTTATGGTACACAGTATTTTCAGACAATGCGCAATTGGGATGAACAGAAAAATAAGCTGCTTCGTCTTTATGGATATTCACTTGAAGATGACTTGACTAACAAGTTTACGTTCACTTATGAAAACGGCAAGCCTTTTCTTCGCGTCCTCGACCCCAACATCAAAAAGATTGACCATCAAGAAAAGACAGTACCCAATGCTAATGAAATAAAACATGAAGAAAAGAGAATAGGGATTGTGTTGGATACGACAACGCCCTATTATCCGTTTTTGCAACTTCATCTTGTAACTGGAAATGTGAACGAAATACAGGACGCATTTGTGAGTGGCATTGAGAAGCTGGAATTGAGTCAATACATCAATGCAGTTTATTTTACAGAAACGGATAGAGATCTCATTCCTATTGTTCGAAAATTTTTGCCCGATGAAATCATGAAGTATTTCAAAAAGAATTTGCCATTTGGCGATTTTCTTAGCGATTACGAAGGGGTGTTTAAAGAGATGCCTGCTGATGAAATCAAAGAACAAGTTTGGGAGTATTTATTGCCAAAATATCAAAAACTATTAGAGCGTTTTTCTGGTTTCCCCCTTTGCTTTTTATACAACACAAAACAAAAGTCGCTTTCCTCAAAAACGATTAAACCTATAACCTTTGGTGCAAAGAAGGCAAGCCCGCTGCTAGTTATTACAAACGAAGAAAATTGTTATTGTATTGCTCTTTCGTGGAAGATTGATCATTCAGTCATTCCTTTTGAAGAAATAAAGATGCTGAATGCTGGCATGATGATTTACCAAGATGTTGTTCATGCTATAAATAGTCTTCAAGAGTTAAATATCGTCGATGCCTTTTTACAGGACGGTAAATTAGAAGTTCCTCTTGATGAATGGAATTTGTTTTTGGAAACCAAAGTGATGGATTGGTGCAAAATTCTAGACGTTCAATTTGATGAGGCACTATTGGAAAAGAGCGAAAATGCACTACCTCATTTTCAATTGTTTCTTCAGGAGCGTGAGCAAATGCTCATTATGCAACCTGCATTTTCCTATAATGGAATGAATATCAAATGGGGTTTTCAAGGGAACGTAATAAAGCCACAAAATGGGAAGGTCCATATCATTTTCAGGCAGGAAGAAGCTGAAGAAAAATTCATTCAAGCTTTGAAAAACATGCATAGCGACATGTTGCAAAACAACAAGGACTATTTTCTTTATCTCCACGCCAATTCAGTACTTGCTAATAATTGGTTTTTCCGATTCATGGATGAGCTAAAAGAAATGAATGTGGAGTTGTTTGGTTTTGAAGGATTGAAAAACTTGCGCATTAATCAATATAAGCCTGAAACAAAAGTAGTTGTAAGTAGTAGTATTGATTGGTTTGATGCTGAGGTGGAAATAGCGTTTGGAGATCAACGTATTACTATAGCTGAAGTAAAACGTGCATTAGCTCAAAAGGTCAATTTTGTGCGTTTAGGTGATGGAACTGTTGGTTTGTTGCCCGAAGAATGGTTAAAGAAGTATAGTCTGCTCATGAAAATGGGCGAAGCGAAGGGCACTAAAATTCGTTTGAAAAAATATCACTTCAGTGCATTGAATGAGTTGATGAGTGAGATGGATGAAGAGGTTGTTTATAATGAGCTAGAAGAGAAGAAAGAACGACTTGCAGAAATCATTGAAAATGATTTCTCATCGCTGCAACCACCTGAGCAATTGGTGGCAACACTACGTCCTTATCAACTTGCAGGATTTCAATGGTTAAGTTTTTTGCATGAAGCTAAATGGGGAGGTATTCTTGCAGACGATATGGGGCTTGGTAAAACAGTTCAAGCACTTGCTTTTTTGCAACATGTTAAAAACCAAAACCGAGAAGCAAAGTTTCTTGTTGTATGCCCTACTACGTTGATGTATAACTGGGAAAATGAAATCAAGAAGTTTACCCCAACTATGACCCATTTCATACATCATGGACCGAAGCGGGTGATGGGCACCAAAGAATTTAAGCAACACGACATTGTTATCACTTCTTACGGTACACTTCGAAGTGACATAAAGCTCTTCCATTTTTTTGAGTGGGAGTATGCAATTCTCGACGAATCGCAGGCTATAAAAAATCCACAATCTCAAGTGGCAAAATCTGCCTTGATGATTAATGCTAAGCACCGCCTCGCACTGAGCGGTACACCTGTTCAAAACAATACATTCGATTTGTTTTCTCAAATGAATTTTCTTAACCCCGGCTTGTTGGGTAGCAGAGAATTTTTTATGAATGAATTTGCAACACCTATTGATAAGTTTCAGGAAGACGAAATCAAACAACAATTACGCAAACTCATTTTTCCTTTCATGTTGAGAAGAACGAAGGAACAGGTGGCAAAAGATCTTCCGGAAAAAACAGAAACAATTCTTTTTTGTGAAATGGCTAAAGACCAACGCAAGATTTATGATGCTTATCGTGTGTCTTACAAAGACCAAATAATGGGCATGATTGAAGAACGAGGCATTGAACGTTCGCAAATGCATATTCTTGCAGGACTTACAAAGCTTCGACAGATTTGCGATTCGCCTGCTATATTGAATGAAGAAGAAAAGTTTCCAAATTTTTCCATCAAGATTGATGAAATCATGCGAGAACTTTCTGAAAATGTTGGGAACCACAAAGCACTTATTTTTTCTCAGTTTTTAGGAATGCTTGCCTTAATTCGTCAGAAGCTTGATGAGCTTAAGATTCCTTATGCTTATTTCGATGGAAGCACATCAACCACCGAACGCGAAAAAGCAATTCAGTTATTTCAAAACAATGAGCAAACAAGAGTATTTCTAATCTCACTAAAAGCAGGTGGTATAGGTTTGAACCTTACTGCTGCAGACTATGTTTATATCGTGGATCCTTGGTGGAACCCGGCAGTAGAACAACAAGCAATTGACCGTACGCACCGTATAGGTCAAACAAAAAATATTTTTGCTTACCGACTAATTTGCAAAGATACCATCGAAGAAAAAATGCTCATTCTACAAGATAGAAAACGTCAACTTGCAAGTGAATTAGTAGCTGATGATACTGCATTCCTTAAACGACTTACACGGGACGATATAGCTTATTTGTTAAGCTGATTTATTGAAACTAACACAGCACTAATTAAAAAATGGGTTGTTCTTTCTTTCAGCTCCAATTGTTGTGCTTGTTCCATGCCCAGGGTAAACCACAACACCATCAGGCAAATTCATCAGTTCATTTTCAATACTGTCAAGTAAAGTTTGATGATGTCCGCCGGGCAAGTCTGTTCGACCAATACTTCCCTGAAACAAAACATCGCCACCAATAACCCAACCACCTACGATATCATAAAAACAAATGCTGCCAGGGCTATGCCCTGGGGTAAATAATATTGCAATCTCGTCTTCTCCTAACATGAAATGGTGTGATGCTTTTAAATACCCTGAAGGGGATGGAGTGTCATTAAAAACCAAGCCAAACAATGCTGCAGAGGATTTTGCACTATTAAGAACGGTCAATTCCTTTTCATGAATGAAGAAGGGAATCTTATAAACTTCTGTCATTTCCTTCACTCCAAAAATGTGGTCAATATGGCAGTGGGTGTTGATAACGGCTTGAGGTTTTAATTGTAGTTGTTGAATGTTTTCGACGAAATGCTTGGATTCTGCTGCATTATACATGCCTGGGTCCACAATCCAACACTGGTTTTTATCGTTAATGATTAGATAGGTGTTTTCCTGAAAAGGATTGAAAGTAAAAGTTTGAACGCGTAGCATTTTGGCTGATGTTTTTTTAAGTAATTTACAGGGCAAACTTATCAATAAAGCTTCATCTTCAACAAGGGAAAAGTAGAAAATAAATACAACAAAATGACTTGCTTATCGTACATGCCGAAGCTGCAATTAAATAGACAGGTAATAATGTTGTTGTTTTTTTTCTTTGCAAATTTTTCAATTACAAAAGGTCAGATCTACACCGAAACATACGGACAAAATCGTGTTCAATATCGCAAGTTTAATTGGCGCTATTTCGAAACCCAACATTTTCGCGTGTATCATTATGATGCTGCTGGGCGTCATTTGGCTCGATATGTTGCAGAGCAGGCTGAGAAAGATATTCGAATCATTGAACAGAAAATGAGTGGTAAGTTTCCTGAACGATTCAATATTATTCTTTACAACAACTACGACGAATATTTACAAACAAACGTAGGTAGAAAATACGAATCACAAATCCAAGATATACCAACAGGAATGCTCAATCTTGCAGGAGATAGATTGGTGGTTTATTTCACTGGGGTTCATACAGATTTACGGCGACAACTTCGAGCTGGTATGAGTAAAGTGGTGATGGAGCGAATGATATTTGGTGAGAATTTTAAAGAGATGGTGAAGAATGCCATCATGCTTAATCTTCCAGATTGGGTGGTCAATGGTTTTATTGCTTACACGGTTGATGGATGGGACACTAAAAGTGAAACGGATTGGAAGAACTTATTGCAAGCATATCCCAATAAGGGCTTCTTTTTCTTAAGTGAAAAAAACTCCGAATTAGCTGGCAAAGCCTTTTGGAAATATGTTTCGGAAAAGCATGGAGAGAGCAATGTGAAAAACCTTCTTTATACTATTCAACTAAAAAGTAATCTTGATGAAGGGGTCGCGCTTACTTTGGGGCAAACCCTAGAACAAACATTTGATTCGGTCGTCAATTATTACAAAAATATTTACATAGCAGATGCTCAAGTACAGGAACATCCAGATTCAATTGGCGAAGCAATATTATCAATTGATATCCCTAAAGACAATACACAATTACGGAGTTTTCGAGTGTCTCCTAAAGGATATTCGGTCGCTTATGTTGTTTGGAAAGATGGAGAGTTTCAGGTGATTCTTCAATACACTGAAGCAAATGAGAAGAAACGAATATTGCTGGAAGGAGGAAATAAGGATTACAATGAAGTGCCAGATCCAAATTACCCTTTACTTGCTTGGTCGAATGATGGAACCAAACTTGCCATCATTTACCCCCAAGGAAGAAAGCTGAAAATGCGGGTTTGGAATAGTTACAAAGCAAGAATACAGAACTACACTATTCCTGCCAATCGATTTGATAGAATTCAAGGAGTCACTTTTATGGAAGACGACAACTTCCTTGTTTTTTCAGCTGTTAAAAAGAGTAAGACCGATTTATATGAATTCCGTATCAAAGGCTCCAAAGTAACCCCTATTACCAATGATGCTTGGGATGACCAACAACCTTGGTTTGTCAGCGGTGGCTCAAGAAGAGGTGTTGTTTTTCTTTCTAATCGACCAGAGCCTAACCTGAATGTTCCCATCAAAGTAAATGAGTTGCCTACAGGCGCTATGAATGCTTATTTCTACGACACTAAAACACAAAGACCTGAATTGTTGCGACTAAGTTCTATGGACAAAGGAACGTTGACACAACCCATTCAATATGGCGGTGACAATTTTGCATTTTTATACGACAGCAATGGTATTGTCAATAAATATTTGGTGGTTTTTGATCGAGATAAAAACAATAAAGATTCTGCTTATGCTGTTCCTATTAGTAACTATTCGCAAAGCATTATAGCTCATCAATATAACCCAATGAGCAAGCAAGCTGCTGAAGTCATTCAGGTAGGGGACTATTATAATGTCTATTGGAAGCCAGTAATTTTACCCAATAATCCGAAGTTTCAAATTAAAGAGTTAAAAAGGACAACCCTTTCTTTAGCCAACGATGTAGTGGTTGCACCTGTTACTTCTTTGAATACCGTAATACCTCAAACCGAACAACCCTCAAATTATCAAGCACCTGTTTTAGACACTGGAGATGTTTTTCAAACTGAATTTGATAATACTATTGCTAAAACAAATCCAAACAAAGAAGGTCCTAAAGAAATTACTAAAATTCAGGATGATGTAAAAGAAAACACAGCTGCTGAGTCCGATTTAATTGATCTTATTGAACCCGAATTGTATGATGCTGCTGATACAACTGTTGATTCAATTCTTGTGGATAGCACTTATGTAAAGATGAAAGCTATGCCATATCGCCTTTCTTTCAAGCCTGATTTTTTTAGTGTAAAACTTGACAATAGTATTCTCTTCAATAAATATCAATCACTTGACCAAAACATTAATCAGAGCCTGGGTGGAATGCTCTCTATTAGTTTGAATGATGCTTTGGAAAATCATCGTTTTACAGGTGGATATAGAATGCCTCTTTCCTTCAACGGTTCGGCTTTCTTCCTGCAATATGAAAATGTTGCTCGACGAAACGACTGGGGCATACTCTATTTAAGGACTACTAATTCTTACAATTATCGAGTAGATTATTATGATACTTCCGGAGTGTATCTTGGCTATAATACACAAACTGGGAAACTGATTTCTAATCTCTTGCAAGGTAGCCTCAGCCATCCTTTTGATAGAAGAAGAAGCATTAGATTTACCATGGCTTTTAGGCAAGATAAATTTAACTTCAAAGCTAAAGATTACTTAAGTCTAAGGTATGAAACGGGTCCTGAAAACATTTATTGGAACATGACTCGGGCAGAGTATATCTATGATAATACTCATAGTCCTGCAATAAATATTCTCTTTGGACTACGCTGGAAATTCTATGGAGAATATTTCTTCAAACTTTCTCAGGACAATGGCGGTTTCTTTAATGTAGGCACCGATATTCGTTACTATCATCCCATTTACAAGAATGTGATTGCTGCAGGAAGGATTGCTTATGCACATTCAATGGGAGATATGAAGGTGAATTATGTGATGGGAGGTGTTGATAATTGGCTTTTTCCTAAAACAGCAAAAACACCACCCCCACCTGGACAAGATTTTGCATTCCAAACCCTTACTACTAACCTACGTGGATATGAACAAAATGCGCGCAATGGTAATACGTATGGCGTCATCAACCTTGAAATGAGAATACCGCTTATCACCACCTTTGCTCATCAAAATATTCAAAGTACTTTCCTGAAAAACCTTCAATTAGTGCCTTTCCTCGATTTTGGAAATGCTTGGAACGGGCTATTGCCTAATGCAAGTAAAGAGACTCAATACTATACTTTTGTCAACAGCGAGAATAATCTTGAAGTGAAAATAGAGGCACCTACTTGGAGTTCTGCTTTAGGTTTTGGAACGGGCATTCGCACGATGATGTTGGGTTATTTTATGCGCCTAGATGCTGCATGGAATATTGATGGACGCGTAAAGCCACTTTGGTATTTCTCCATCGGAACGGACTTTTAGGATTGTAGATTTTATGCAGTTATCTGTATAAAAACACATGACAGCCATACTCGTCTATCTTAGTGGTACCTGTTTTATACTTTTCTATGGTGGCTCGGGTCTTTTTTAGGTCTTCTTCGTAGGCATTGGTAAGAACTAAAACCATGTTGCTATCTTGATGGACTGCAATCGAGTCATAATTGGCATCCCAACTCAAAAGATGTGCTTCTCTAATTCTAGCCCATTTATTTTGGTCGGGATGAATTTGTGAGTAATAAATAAATGCAGGTCTTGCTCCGTTGTGAATAAAAATTTGTGGCGCTAAATACTGTGTACTATCCATCAAATAATTCATTGCCTTAGACATTTTTTCACTTTCCGTTTTTTCAGTCAGCTGTTGTTTTATGTCGCTTAAATAATAGATAAACGCTGTTCCCATAGCTACTGTCCCTAATTTAAGGGCAACCCATTTCAACTTCATGAGTTCTTCTAAACCAATACATGCCAAAACCAAAAATAAAGGCATGATAAAAATAGCCACACGCGGAATAAGCGAGAATTGATTGAGTGCAGCAGCAATTAATGTGAGCACTATAGGCACTAGAATAAGCAATGACTTTGCTTTGCTACGGAGAAAGAAAAGGACAGCACCACTAAATATCAAGATGATATTGATGACATTGACATAATGATTGAAGCCAACAGCATGTTTTATTAAATCATTGACAACTGTAAAATTGTGAATCCACTCCCCTTTGTTAGATGGTGTGGCAAATAGGAAATATTCTTGATGATAGTTTTGCAGGTAGTTTGAATCTATTTGCGGCTTGAGAATGGTGAAATAATAAAAAGCAAATTGCAACAGCCAAGCAAAACTTACACCTACAATGACTCCTGCATTCTTCCAGTTCTTTTCTCCAATTGCTTTAAAGAAATAAAAAGCACCAATGCCGGACAACAAAAAAACACTAGGCATAGACGACCAAATGGCTATGCTACCTATGATAAACCATATGAAGAAAAACCTAGTTTTGGAGAAGCTGCCCATTTCAATTTTAATAGCGAGGTATATCAAGCTCAAAACAATCAATGCGTCGCACATGTATTGTTTCACTTCTGTTGAATAGCGAATCATTGTGTAACTCACTACCAACATGCCAACAGGATACCAAGCGGTTTTTATAGAAGTAAGTTCTTTCATCAAAAGATACATCATCACCAACAAACAGACACCGCTTAACAAAGGATAAAGCCTCAATCCCAATTCACTAAAACCAAAGAATGCCGTCATAATTTTCAACACCCACATAAAAACAGGGGGTGCATATTGTTCATAACTTAAAGGCTTTGCCAAATCAACAAAACCACGTTCAAAAACATTGCGTGCAATATTGGCTTCGTCAATGATGAGGTCACGATTGTGAATTAATACCACAATACGCACTACAATTCCTAAGAGAATAAGTGCAAATGCAAAATATTGGAGCAGTTTATTGAAATACTTTTCTTGCAAAGAGGGTAGCATGCTGCCAAAAGTAGCATTTCAACTTCTTTCGGGGAATAAACTAAATTGCACGACTAAAAATTTTCAATTACACTATGTCTTTAAAGCAACTGAAAAACTACGCGGAAGGAAAATGGATGACCGCATCTAAGGGAGGTGATGTGTTGTTTAATGCCATTACTGGAGAGTCTATTTATACAGCGAGCAGCGAAGGACTCGATTTTGGAGCGATGATGCACTATGCACGTAAAGTAGGTGGACCCAAGTTGCGCAAACTCACTTTTCAAGAAAGAGGTCGAATGTTGAAGTCATTGGCGATGTATTTGATGGAAAAGAAAGAATATTTCTACACTATCAGCGCCTTGACAGGAGCAACCCGCATTGATAGCTGGGTAGATATTGAAGGAGGCATTGGCAACTTGTTTACCTATGCAAGCCTGCGCCGCCAGTTTCCCAACGAACGATATTATGTTGATGGCGATGCTGCAAAACTTTCAAAAAATGGAACTTTTATTGGACATCATATTATGGTGCCTCGTGAAGGAGTTGCTATTCATATTAATGCATTTAATTTCCCTGTGTGGGGTATGTTGGAAAAAATTGCAGTGAATTTGTTAGCCGGTGTTCCAGCCATTGTTAAGCCAGCAACACTTACTTCTTATCTTACAGAAGTGGTTTTTGAAGAAATCATAAAGTCCAATATTCTACCCGAAGGTAGCTTGCAATTGATTTGTGGTTCAGCTCGAGGAATTTTAGATACAGTTGAAACGCAAGATGTTGTAACGTTTACAGGTTCTGCCGAAACGGGTAAGAAACTAAAATCACACCAGCGAATTTTGAGTGAATCTGTTTCCTTCAACATGGAAGCCGATTCTTTGAACTGTTGTGTGTTAGGCAATGATGTGCAAACTAATATGCCTGAGTTTGATATTTTCATAAAAGAAGTGGTTCGTGAAATGACCACCAAAGCAGGGCAAAAGTGTACAGCTATTCGTCGCATTATTGTTCCTGCCGATAGAGTGGAAGATGTGCAAATTGCATTGGGCAAACGCTTGAAAGGAACGGTTATTGGAGACCCTTCGAAAGAAGGAGTACGCATGGGTCCTTTGGCAGGCATTGTTCAAAGAAATGAAGTGAGAGAAAAGGTTTTGCATCTAGCAAAATCTCAGGAAATTGTGATTGGCAATTTGGAACAATTTGAAGTGGTGGGTGCCGACAAAGAAAAAGGTGCTTTCCTTCCGCCGATTGTTTTCTTCAACGATGCTCCTTTCCAAAAAACTGATTGCCACAATATTGAAGCCTTCGGGCCAGTTTCTACTATAATCCCTTACAACACAGTAGAGGAAGCTATTGAATTGGCGAAGTTGGGTAAAGGCTCGTTGGTTTGTTCCATCATTACCAAAGACGATGATTTAGCGCGTGAGTTTGTATTGGGCGCAGCTTCTATGCACGGAAGGATTTTGGTGTTAAATAACGATTGTGCTAAAGAAAGTACGGGTCATGGTTCGCCAATGCCTTTATTGGTTCATGGTGGTCCTGGTCGTGCGGGTGGCGGAGAAGAAATGGGCGGCAAGCGCGGTGTGATGCATTATTTACAGCGTACTGCCATTCAAGGGTCACCAACTACACTTTCAAAAGTCACCAATGTTTACCAACAAGGTGGCAAGCAAACAGAAACTGATGTTCATCCTTTCAAGAAATATTTTGAAGACCTGTTTGTTGGTGAAACTTTAATCACTGCTAAACACACCGTTACTGAAACCGACATCACGAACTTTGCCAATGTAAGCGGCGATAATTTCTACGCACACATGGATGCTACTTCTTTGGAAGGAACTATTTTTGAACGCCGTGTGGCTCATGGTTATTTCATTCTTTCTAAAGCAGCAGGTTTGTTTGTAGATGCCAAGAAAGGTCCAGTATTATTGAATTACGGCATTGATGAATGTCGTTTTACTAAACCTGTTTATCCAGGTGCTACTATTGGTGTAAAACTGACTGTAAAAGAAAAAGTAGATCAAGAAAAACGCAGCGAAGAAGATATTGCCAAAGGCATTGTTAGATGGCTGGTAGATGTTTATGACGAAACTGGCGAAACTGTAGCTATTGCTACTATTTTAACGATGGTGAAAAAAAGAAATCAGGAATAAATTTAAAGATAAATGCAATCAACTATACCATACGTACATCACGAAATCAATGAAGGAATTGCATCCGTAGAATTCTTTCATCCGCAATCTAATTCCCTCCCGGGAGCTATTCTTCGTCAACTTGCTTCAACAATTACAGAGGTGAGTTCTAAGACCGATGTAAAAGTCATTATTCTACGTAGTGCAGGTGAAAAAGCATTTTGTGCAGGTGCTTCTTTTGATGAATTGGTAGCTATAAGCTCAGATGAAGAAGGCAAAACTTTTTTCAGTGGTTTTGCCTTGGTCATTAATGCTATGCGCAAAAGCAGTAAACTCATTATTGGTCGCATTCATGGTAAGGCTGTGGGTGGTGGCGTGGGTTTGGCATCTTCTGTTGATTATGCCATTGCTACCGAGGATGCAAGCGTAAAACTTAGTGAATTGGCTGTGGGTATTGGTCCTTTTGTGGTGGGTCCTGCGGTAGAAAGAAAAGTTGGTCTATCTTGTTTTTCACAACTTTCTATTGATGCTACCGAATGGCGCAGTGCTGAATGGGCAAAGACTCACGGGATTTATGCTGAAGTACACAGTAATGTTGACGAAATGGATGAAGCCATCCAAGTTCTTGCAAAAAGACTTGCCAAAAGCAGCCCTGAAGCCATGCAAGAACTTAAAACTATTTTCTGGCGAGGCACTGAAGATTGGGATGATTTATTGGCACAACGTGCTGCCATAAGCGGTCGATTAGTGTTGAGTGATTTTACACGCAATGCTATTGCGCAGTTTAAAGCGAAAAGTAAGTAGTTGAATTTTTAATAGCGCTAATTCTATTTACTCCGCTATCAATTTCTGAGATTGCTTCAGCCCCTCTTTGTTGACAAGGGTAATGATAAAATGCCCCTTTATAAAATCAGGGATTAAAACCTGTTGGCTTACTTGCTCAATATTTTGTTGAAAAACCTCCCTTCCCATCAAGTCATAAATCAAGACTTCACTAGCATGAAAATCATTCACCACTGTAATATTACTGCCTGTAACTGGGTTGGGGTAAACAATAAATTGAGGTTCAGGATAGTTGATGTTGGTAATTGCATTCGTGTGGCTGTAAGCCTTTTTGCCAATATGATTCAGGGTCACAGAATCACAAGTTTTATAATTATAACCCCTTACAAACTTGCCGGCTGTAATAAAAGCCCCTTTAAATAAAATCATCTTTTCAATCTCATCATCCACGGTAAACCAGTTCAGCAAATTACCCGCCGTAATAAGACTTGCATTATTATATACCACATTGTTTTCCGAGCTTGGTTCATAAGCAAATTTGCCACCAACCATCAAGGTGTCGTTTTCAGAACACAGTGTGTTGAACGATGCATTTCCACCAACAATACTTAAATATTCAGGTTCTTTTATTGTCCCTTTGCAGGGCACCCAAGTGTCATTCTCCAATTTCATCACTAGGTTCGAATCTGTTGCACTTGTTCTTTTACACACCGCATACATTGTGTCTTGAAAAACTTCAAAATCCTTCACCTCATTGGCTATACTATTATTGAAAAACTGAAAACCAGAAGTTTCATTCCATTTCAGAACATTGTAGTCTACATTATTGTGCTTGAATTTCCCGCCTAAAAACAAATTCGTATCTACCACCTCAAGCGTATTCACCCATCCATCAATGCCCACAATTTGTTGCCACATGCCATTATTCCACTTTGCAAAATTCACTTCACTAGGAGCTGTACACACATCAAAATCTCCAGCAGCATACATATTTCCATTAAACTCGGTAAGGTCATAAACAACCCCATAAATGCAACCCGCATCCATCCAATTACTACCGTCATAAAACGCCACATTATTCACAGGCAATGTACCAGCAGTAGGAAATTCGCCTCCTACAAAAACCTTATTATCAAATTCGCAAATAGCATTTACCACACCATTTACGCCCGTGCCCATAGCATTCCAATAATAATTGCCATTTAGTTCTAGCAAGTAGGCAATGCTATTAGCAGGCTTCGTGCTGTCAACGATAGTAAAGCTGCCTCCAACATATAATTTCATGTTGTTTTTGCTCACTTTCAAGGAGTTAATATAACCGTCAGTTCCCTTGCCAATAGGAGAAAGCACCCGTGCGGGGCTTGGCCCCGATTTCAGTTGGAAATTATCTTGCGCAACAATTTTGTTTGGAAAAACAAATACCAACAACAGAAGAAATATAAATTGCTCCTTCAGAAAACGTGTAAATGCAAAGCAGCGCATGGATTTGCAGTATTTTTAAAATTGAGTCCTAATGTACTAATTGAGACGTTAATGCAACGCCTTTTTGTTTTTTCAGCAAGAATAAATACTAATTTCACCCCTCAAGCAATAATGAAATCATGGGCGTAAAACTTCCTAGACAAAAACCGAAAAACGCTTTAAACTCGCTGATTTACAGGCTCAGCAAATTGCCTTTCATGAGCAATAAAGCAAAACTCAAACTATTTCTCAATCTCGAATGGTTGTTCGATAGGCTGTCTCATGAATTTGCTTACAAAAACTACACTCCCGCCAATCACCCTGCGCGCATTTACTCTTATAAATACATGCTCAGCCACATCAAGACTTCCGACAATGTGCTCGATCTTGGTTGCAATCTCGGCGACATCAGTTTTCGCATTGCCGAAAAAGCAAAACGCGTGGTGGGCATCGATTATGCACCCAAAGCCATCGAAACGGCTAAGCAACGATATCAGCGCGAAAACCTAGAGTTTCATTGTGCCGAGGCGTACGATTATCTTCAAAAAAACAACAACCAATTCGATGTGCTCATTCTTTCTCACATCCTCGAACACCTCGATAACCCCAAAGATTTTCTCTTAAAATTCAAAGATTTTTTCAATTACATCTATATCGAAGTGCCCGACTTCGACCGATATTACCTCAACCTTTACCGCAAAGATTTAAACCTGCCCATCATCTACTCCGACGACGACCATATCTCCGAATTCGACCGCGAAGAAATCAAACAACTCCTGCTCGATTGCAATATCACGCTCCTCGAAAGCGAGTTTATTTATGGCGTCCAAAAGTTTTGGTGTAAAGTGAAGTAATTTTTTACCACTAAGAACCCAAAGAAGGCACTAAGACCACTAAGTTTTTAGAAAAGAAATTGGCGAAGCATCTGATGCCAAAATGGGGTTTGTTGGTGATAACACCAACAAAGGAGGAACTTTGAATGCCATTCTTTAGTTGTTTACAATAATATTTTGGGCGTGCCCCTACGGGTCGGGCTGTTCGCTACAACTAAGCGAAGCGTTTTCACGAACACCAATAAAAATCAAATAAACTAGTGAGTAATCTTTTTGCGAAAAGCAAAAAGGATTTCCGCTGCCATCCCTCACGCAGGCTTTAGTGAAAGTTTTTATCTTTATTGCAAAATATTAGCGCTATGAAAAAAGCTATACTCCTTATTTCTTGCATGATCTCCCTTTTTGCAACTTTTGCAAGAACCAACAATACACCTTCCTCAAAAACATTTACTAATAAAAAATTGCCCTTTTCGTTTATGGAAAACAATGGGCAGATTACTAACGAAAACTTTCAGCCGAGGTCTGATATTCAGTTTAAGGTGAGTGCAGCAAATGGGCTTACAATTTTTATTGGCGAAGGAAAGATTCATTATCAATTTGCCAATGCTGATAGATTGCTTGAACCTAAAACCAAAGGTGATGAAATGCTTGACACTACAACTTTTACTATGTACCGAATGGATGTAGAACTAATAGGGGCGAATAAACATGCAAAAGTAATAACTGAAGGTAAACAGGATTACTATGAGAATTACTACACTATTGGCACAGAGGAAAATGGAGCAAAAGTGTTTTCTTATGACAAGATTATTTACAAAGACATTTACCCAAACATTGATTGGGTGCTTTATACTAAAGAAGGAACAATGAAACATGAGTTTGTAGTAAAAGAAAGTGGTAATCCAAAAGACATAAAACTGAAGTACAGCGGTGCTACTAAATTACAACTTACCCCAAAAGGTAGTATTGAAGCCACCACACCACAAGGAAGAATTACAGAACAAGCACCTGTTTCCTACACAAAAGAAGGAGAGCAAGTAAAGAGCAGTTTTGTTTTGAAAGAAAATGTATTGAGCTACGAAGTGGGCAATTATGAAGGCACTTTGGTGATAGACCCAACTTTGATTTGGGCTACCTATTATGGTGGTATAGCAACGGATAATGCAAAAAGTGTAACGACAGATGCTATGGGAAGTGTATATATAACAGGATACACAAACAGCGTATCAAACATTGCAACAACTGGAGCATATCAAACAACTCATGGTGGCGGAGCTTGGGATGCATTTATAGCAAAGTTCAATAATAGCGGGGCAATTCAATGGGCTACTTATTATGGTGGAACAGAAGATGATGATAGCAGGAGTATTACTGTTGACACAGCCAACAATGTGTATATCACGGGATATACTAAAAGTGCTTCAAACATTGCTACACCATCATCTTTTCAGAATATTTTTGGCGGTACTGGTATGCTTAATGATGCTTTCGTTGCAAAATTTAATGATAGTGGAATAAGAGTTTGGTCTACTTATTATGGTGGTACTGGAGATGATGTTGGAATGTCTATTGCTTCCGACACAACTGGCAATATATATGTTACAGGTTTAGCTGGTAGTTCAAACTTAGCTACAACAGGAGCTTTTCAACAATATTTTGGTGGTAATGTAAATGCCTTTTTAGTTAAGTTTAATAATAATGGTGTTCGAGATTGGGCTACCTATTATGGTGGAACTGTAGGTGCAAAAGGCTATGGTGTTACTACTGACTTTGATGGAAATGTTTATCTTTTGGGAAATACGGCTAATGTTACTGATATAGCCACACCAGGGGCTTACCAAACATTATTAGGAGGCGCTAATGATGCTTTTATTGCAAAGTTTAATAGTGGCGGTGCTAGGCAATGGGCTACATATTTTGGAGGGACTAGTAATGATTATGGGAATTACATTACCACCGATAATAATGGTTTTGTTTACATGACAGGGTTTACACAAAGCACTTCTAACATTGCA
The DNA here is from genome assembly GCA_903853805.1 of uncultured Bacteroidota bacterium. Taxonomy (GTDB): domain Bacteria; phylum Bacteroidota; class Bacteroidia; order Chitinophagales; family Chitinophagaceae; genus JAFIGV01. Next base: position 4,481 of record CAINUN010000037.1, on the reverse strand, counting down.
ACTGCAAATGCTTATCAAGTTTCAAATAGTGGTGGTGATGATGTTTTTTTAGCAAAGTTTGATACTGGCGGTTTTTTGCTATGGTCTACGTATTTTGGAGGTGCTGATACTGACGAAGGATATGGGTTAGTAACTAATTCATTGGGTGATGTATATCTAACTGGTTACACAATAAGCACATCAAATATTTCCACACCAAGTTCATATCAAACAACAAACAATGGAGGAGCAGATGCTTTTATTTCAAAGTTTAATGGTGGAGGAACGCTATTATGGTCTTCGTATTATGGAGGTAGTAATTTTGATTATGGCAAAGCAATCTTTAGGGATAATAACGATAATATCTTCTTTACAGGTTACACTCAAAGCCCTACAAATATTGCAACAACAGGGGCTTATCAATCAACAATAAGTAACCTTTCGCAAGATGCTTTTCTTGCGAAATTTGATTTTTCATGTTCAGTTACTCTTGTTGACTCAATCGTTGGAGCTAATTCACTTTGTCTGGGAGATTCGGTTAATTTATCTAACAGTACACCTGGAGGCATTTGGACTTCAAATGATACATCAGTTGCAACAATTAATCACGTTGGAATATGTACTTCTTTAAATGCGGGCTCCACAGTAATTAAGTACATATTGACTGATGCCTGCGGTTCTGATACTGCAAGTAAAACCGTTATTGTAAACCCATCACCAACCCCAGTTATCACCCAACTAGGAACTACTTTAAATGTAAATAGCTACCTTAATTATCAATGGTTTCTAAATGGCAATCCAATTAGTGGTGCAACAAATCAAAACTATCTTCCAATGGCAAATGGAACTTATAAAGTCGTAGTCTCTGATGTTAATGGCTGTATTGGTGAGTCACTAGGTTTTATTGTAACTAACGTTTCAGTTAATGAAATTGTATCAGAACAATCATTTTGTTTGTTCCCTAATCCAACAAAAGGTTTATTGACAATAAAGTCTTTAAGGCAAAACATTTCAAGTGTAAAAATTTTTAACCCAATAGGATGTTTATTAATTGATCATAGTTACGCTGGTAAATCAGAGGTAAGCATTGATATAAGTATCTATCCAAGTGGACTATATTTAATTCAATGTTTTAGTACAGAACATAATTCCAAAACAATAAAAATCAATAAAGATTAGTTGCATTCTATACTCACCTATACCATTATTGAATTGTTACTAGATTGAAAGCGGGGATTTATAAGAAACTTTGGTTTCATCTATTACCCAATGTTTACCGTAAGCATTTTCATGAAGTGTGCTGGTCATTATTATTTCTTTAAACTTTTTTTCTTGTTCTTTAGGTCTAACTAAATCGTTTGGAATATCAGAAATAACAAAAAGCCGATAGCCTTTTTTGGTTATTAGTATTTCGTCAATTGAAAAGATATTGAGCATTGCTTCCAAAAACCTATACTTTCCATTTCTAGAATCATAGCTTCCAGAATCTACAATTACACGCCCGTTTTTATTTCTGTAAAAATTAATTTTGATAGGCTTTCCTTTACAATAATCGACGATGAAGAAAGTTTTTGAAGTGCTATTGTCATTATCAAATTGTACCAAAAACTCTTGACATTCTTCGACAGATAATCCATCAACATTATCATTGAATCTTCTTCTTATTCCGTGTTCTATTTTTCCTAATCCAATAGGATTTGAGTGTAAAAAAAGTGTTTGAATAAGAAGTGTTTTATCAAGTTGTGTTATATCGAATTCCATTTTCGTATTTATTTTTTGAATTTTTCGCCGCTGTTGGTGTTGTCACCAACAGCCATAACAATACGAATATCGGTAATGTTGAAGAATATCAAAAGTATTAATTTCTTTTTACTAAAGCCTACCTAGTTAAGCGAAGTCTTACGACTTCGTCTTTGCGGTAAGCAATTTCCAAATTGCATACCCTGATTTCTTAGTAGCTCGTCAAATCACCACTCCAAAAAATATTTTGCTCGTTTCAAAAACTTCCTAAATTTATTCCCATAATTACCAAATCAAAAAACACAAAACCATGTCCACAACTCCTCTTCTCATCAAATGTCGCATCGAAGAAGTGCCTGCTATTGGCGGAATGATCATTGGTTCACTCGAAACAAATCTTGCCGATTTCACAGGCTATTCTCCCGATTATAGCCCAGCTTACCTCACCACCATCAAAGGCGACCTCACAACCATCGAAGGACTCATCAACCCCAAACAACTCACCGCCGAACTCAAAGTCATCACAGGCAGAATATATACCAATCAAGCCGCTCTTCGCCCAAAACTCGATTTCCTCGAAGGCTACATCAATCGCGCCACAGGGCTTACTATTAATAAAAAAGATTTTGGCATCAGTGCCGTACGCACCAAAAACAATAATGGAGATATCGAAGGCGTAGTTTCAGCGCTCGGTTTCCTCCTCACCAATGTTGGTAACAACATGGCTGCCCTCACTGCCAAAGGCTTTACTGCTGCGCAAAACACAGCATTGACCACCATTCAATCCCAACTCAAAAACGACAATGTTGCTCAAAACACCAAGCTCAATGAACGCAACAATAAAGTGGTTGCCAACTATGGCAAAATCAATGCATTTTGGTTAAAACTCACCGACATTTGCGATGCAGGAAAACGCATCTATAAACACACCATCAACGCCAATAAAGTAGACGACTTTACCATGGCAGTCCTCAAGCGCCGGGTCAATCAAGAACGTACAAATACTAAATTCACAGGCAATATCACCTCAGGAACTACGCCTTTAAAAGGTGCTAAAATCGAATTGCTTCCACTTGCAGGTGGCCGTCGTCGCACAGCAACATCCAAATTAAATGGAGAATTCCTTATAGCATCTTTACTAGAAGGCGAATATCTTGTAAATGTAACCGCCGCTGGCAAAGCCCCTCAAACCATCAACATCACTATCACCAAAGGTCAGGCATCAGTCCACGACTTCAACCTCGTTTAATAATATTTTTTGAAATACTCCTAAGGCTACCCCCAAAAGGTAGCCTTATTTCATTCATATAATAAATATCGCGCGAGGGAGATAGCGTTCCAAGACGATGAGATAGCGTTCCAAGAGAGGGAGATAGAAGTCCAAGACGAAGAGATAGAAGACCCTTGAAGGGTGATAGCGTTCCAAGACGATGAGATAGCTTACCCTTGAAGAGAGATAACGCTCCAAGACGATGAGATAGCTTACCCTTGAAGAGAGATAACGTACCAAGACGATGAGATAAAGTATCCTGAAGTGGAGATAGCACTTTTTTGCCCGACTAATGCATTCTATAATCGGAATCCCTACAAGTAAAGCTTATTTGCCTCTATATAATCAATCACGGGCTGCGATAGCAAGTACCGCAACGACTTTTTCTCCTTGATTTCCTTCCTAATAAAAGTAGAAGAAACATTCAGCAGCGGCGCTTCCATTTCAGTAAGGTTGGCACCATGCTTTTCCGTGATTTCATGCCCCGGTCGGTTATAAATAATGATAGGATGAGCGGCAATAATTTGCTCAAAGTTCTTCCAACGATGAATTTGTTGCCAGTTGTCGCTACCCATAATCACCGTAAACTTTTCCAACGGAAACTGCTCGCGCAAATGCTTCAGCGTGTCGTAGGTATAAGAAGGTTTTGAGAGGCGAAACTCCACATTGCTAGCGCGGAACTTGGTATTGTCTTTTATAGCAAGCTCCACCATTTGTAAGCGGTGATATTCGTTCAATATCTTTTGCGCATCTTTCAAAGGATTATGCGGCGAAAGCACAAACCAAATCTTATCAATGTCGGTATGGTCCACAATGTGGTTGGCAATGATGAGGTGCCCAATATGAATAGGATTGAAACTGCCGAAAAAGAGACCGATATTCATAGTTATTTGTCCTTACAACAGGTTTTACTTAAGGAAACCATTATTTTTTCTGCATCTTCTTTACGAATGCTAAGGTAATAGCCCGCAACACTAATAGCCATTGGGTCGCCAAGCGGCGCAATCATCTGTACGCAAACACACTCACCGGGCACACAGCCCATTTCCATCAGCGTTAGCTGAAAGTCATTAGGCTCATGAAACTGAATGACCCCTTTTTCTCCAATAGGCAAACGGGAAAGAGGCAATATTTTTTCTTCGGTAGCATTCATCTTGGGCAAAAATACATTTTCAAGCCGACCAACTTAAAAAATGTTCGACCTTTACACAAATTTAAAGGCAGCCTATGGCAGTGGTCTATTATGAACAACAAGTAAAAGCCAACCTGAAAAACAAAAGGAAGCTTTCCACCTTCTTGCAATCTCTTATCAGAAGACAATTACCCCAAATAAAGGGGTTAGACCTTGTTTATATCTTTTGCGATGATGCTTATTTGTTAGCTATCAATAAAGAATACCTTCAGCACGACACCCTCACCGACATCATCACCTTCGACCTTTCAGAAGGTCCGAAAAAAATGCAAGGAGAAATCTACATCAGCGTAGAAAGGG
>CAINUN010000036.1 GCA_903853805.1 uncultured Bacteroidota bacterium | reverse complement strand
CATATAGTTGTGTTCGACGCAGCAATATTTACAGTCGGTGTTGCACATGCTGTAATGTCAACTAAGTAATCCTCAGTCTCACCATAAGTGTATGTACCACATGCACTAACGTTTGTAGCTTCAGTAACAACAACACGCATACCAGTAATGCCAACTGCAGCTGTTGCAGGGACAGAAATATTACCTGTTAGTGTACGTCCTGCTAATAATGTACCTGCTGCTGAAGTAGAAGTATAAGCAACTTCACTAGCGTCATATACACCATTCTGATTGTAATCAATGTAGATAGCTACTTTATTGTTGTGTAACGTATTGCTACAATATTTAACCTTCACAGTAAATGGAATTGACTGACCAGGATAAACCACAGCAGCAGGAAGTGTTGTATAACTGTTGTATTGACTAGCAACACTACCGAATACAGTTCCTACTTGACCACAGTTTGTTAAATTGTTAATTGTAGTACCATTCGTAGCTAATCCAAAAGTTACCTGTGTGATATCCTCATTCAAACTACTAGTAGCAGAAGATACGCAATAACAATCAAACCATTGACTGATGTCAACGTAAGCTGCCGAAGAGTAATCTGCATAACCACCACATGAAGATATCAATAAATAATACTGAGTAGGTTCTGTTAGCATATCGGTTGCTGTAATATTAGTAGCACCAGGGATATTAGCCCAACCACCCGTTGTATTATTCATTTTCTGCCATTGGAAAGTAAGACCAGCCAATGAACCTGTATAATCAGTACTTAAATTTACGGTTCCACCTGTACAAACACTTGGTGCACTTGTAAGGGTGTTCACACCACTCGGTGCAACAGTACCCAAAATCTGCATGGTTGCCTGTGCAGCACCTGCAGCATTAGTACATCCTGTAATTTGGTTAGTGTACGTAATAGAATAAGTAGTGGTAGTAGTTGGTGCTACAGACTGACTAAAGATATTTGTACCGGTTGCAAACTGTGTTCCGTTTGCAAACCAAGTAGTCGTATAGTTAGCCGGTGGTGTAAAGCGCCATGCCATTGGTGAAGTAATCTCAGCAGTCTGATTATTCCAGTAATTAGGAGTACTGTTTGAACAATCTGGAGCAGTTGCACCTATTGTCTTGGTAGTATCCTGTAAACCAATAACTTTTGTTATTGTTAAAGGATTTGTTTGGGTTCCGTTAGTAGCTGAAATCGCACGGATTTCTACACTTCCTAAGGTCTCAGACAACACTACTTCGATAGACTGTGTACCTGCAGTTCCACTTGCAGCATAGGTAGGACAGTTATTATACTGAACTACAAATCTGCGGTTAGGCGCATAACCTTCGTTCCAAGTTTTAATAGAACCTGCAGAAGTCAAGTTTAAGTCACGAGCACATGCTGCAATAGTATTTGCAGGGCTTGCGTTACTTGGGAAACCACTAAATGCGTACTGTGAAGTACCAGAAGACGTAAAGTCTAACACACCATTCGTACTGATGTTGATAGTACTATAGTTATGTCCGAAATAATTGAAAGTAAATCCAAGTGGACGTGCATTCCAATAACCATCATCCAATGTACCATTACTCAAAGTTGTAGTAGCAGCACCGCTGTTAGCAAGTGTAACAGCACCCTGTGGAGGGGTTGATAAACTTGTTGGCGCTGTAATACAAGCAACCGCAAAGTTACCTGCACTCAAACCTGTATTAATAGTAGCAGGAGTACCAGGACAAACACCCGTAGCAGAAGTTGACACGGTAGCAGTAGGATAAGGATAAACACCTACACTATAAACATTAACACCGATACAACCAGTAGCAGCATCAGTACCAGTAACTTGAATAGCACTAGTCTGAGTAACAGCCGCATTAACGGAGTTTGCTGTTTGGTTACTTAATACCGCACCATCTAAAGCTGTGAAGCTATAAACATAAGCACTATTAGTAGAAGATGCAGTCAACGTAGTTGAACCACCACCATTACCAACACAGAAGGAAGGAATAGTAGAAGAAACTGTAACTGCAGGCGCAGCTGTAAATGTTATTGCCTGAGTTGCAGTATTCGTACAACCGTTAGCATCTGTACCTACTACAGTAAATGTAGTATTAGCAGTTGCGATAGAAGTAACTGAAGCACCTGTGCTTGAAATCAACAGATTTGCAGGGCTCCAAACATAAGTTGCAGCACCATTTGCAGTCAGTTGACCATTTCCACAGAACACACCATTAAATGATGGCGTAATCGTTACCGTTGGATTTGAATTTACAGTGATCATTATTACGTTAGAACTAACTGTAGTACTAGATGTAGTACAAGTTGAATTCATCATGTAATAATAAGTACCAGATGTCAATGCACTTGTTGTCAATGAAGTAGATAATGGTCCAGAACCAGTTGATACCTGTGTCCATGGTCCACTTGCTGAACTTGACGTCATCCATGCATTCACAATACCACTTGCTGATGATGTACCAGTAGCTGTAAAATGAGCAGTAGCACCAGAACAAATTGTTGCATTAGTAGCAGCAACAACCGGTGTATTTGGTGTACCAGAACATGGCGGTGTAATTTCAACTAGATAATCTTCAGTTTCACCATAACCATAAGACAAGCAAGGCGTTAAGGTTGCTCCTGAATATCCTTCAGCACAAGTAATACGCATTACTGTTACACCCGTTAAAGCTGTAGTAGGAATTGTAATGTTTCCATTAACGTTTCTTGGTCCAGTAGCTGTTGCTGTTTCGACGAATAATTGTTCACCAGCATCAGTAAACGATCCATTGTGGTTTAAGTCAATCCAAATAGAAGTACCAAACGCAAAATAAGTAGCACCATCACATTCGTTTTCTTCAACGGTAAATGGCACGGACGCTCCCAATCCAAGGCTGGCAAAAGTTCCTAATGTTTTAAAGTTAGAATACCTATTCAATATAGAACCAGGACCCGGTGCTGCTGTATTACAAGCAGTTATGGTAGAACCATTATACCCAGCAAATGTTCCGCTATTTGAGCCATTTACAGTAACACTGTAAATTTCTTCATCAGCTGTAGTTGAAGGCATTGAAGCACAATAACAGTTAACAAATCCATTAGCAGTTACTGAGAATGAAGAAGTATAAGCAGTATCGTTTGTTTGAGTACAAATAGATCTAACACGATAATCTGTGTTTGTAGTGATACTTGGAGAAGTATATGAATTACTAGTTGCACCTGTTATTGGGGTCCAAGCACTTTGACCTTGAGGACTTGAGAACCATTGATAATATACATACAATGCATAAGTTGCTCCTGTATCTACAAGGGTAAATGTACTATTAGGACAAGCACTTGTAGGACCAGCAATATTACCGGCATTTGGCATGCCTGTACATGGTGGTGGAACAGCAATATTTATTGCATAATCTTCTGTTTCACCTGAGCCAAATACAGTACAAGCGTCAATAGCACCGTTTGTATTACCAGCTCCACGAGAACGAATACGCATTCCTGTTACACCAGATAAAGCACTGGCAGGAATAGTAACGTTTGTGGTAGTAGTTTGACCACCTGGACAAGCTGTACCAATTTGAGTCCATTCAGTTGAAGAATAGGTGCCATCGTGGTTAAAGTCAATCCAAACAGAAATAATAGCACCTGTATAAGTTCCTGGAGCATCAACTAAGATACTCATTGGATAAGTATTACCACCCGTAACCGTTGTAATCAAACTAGTATTACCTGCAAAGTTTGAATAATATGGTGACGCACTTGGGTTACTTGAAGAGGTATTATTTATCATTGTATTAAATGATACTTGGTTCATAAAGGTACCAGTACCACCTGAATTGGTTACAGCACAATAACAACCATAAAATCCAAGTACATTAACATTCGTTACGTTAGAGTAAGAAGTAATGTTACTATTAGAGCAAGTAACAACAAAACGATAATCTGTTGCAACCATAATTCCTGTAACATTAAAGCTTGGATTTGTAGCACCAGCTACATTAGACCAGTTATTTAGACCAGCTGCTGATGACTGCCATTGATAGCTAATTCCTAATCCAAAAGAAAACGTAGAATCTGATAGGTTAAATGCAGTGTTTGGACATACTCCATTTGTATTTGCATACGAAACACCCGCACTTGGCGTACCAGCACAAGGAATTGGAGCAGTAATATTAACTGTATAATCTTCAGTTTCACCCCAAGTATAAGTTCCACATGGGCTAACAGCCGAACCTTCTACAGCAACAACACGCATTACTGTATTACCAGTTAACGCAGTAATTGGAATAGTTAATGCACCTGTAATAAGACGACCTGCAGTAGCAGAAGTACCAGCTGCATAAGACGAAGTATATACATTTTCACCAGCATCGGTAAAGGTACCGTTATGGTTAAGGTCCATATAGATTGCTGCAACATTTGAGTACACACCTGTAAGACAATAGCCAATAGTAACACTAAATGGAATTGGCGCACCAGCTTGAAGACTAGGTGGCGTCAAATACTTATAGTTATTGTACTCATACGGTATATTTCCCGTACTCAAGGCAGTATCGCCACAAGCAGATGTATTATTCAAAGTACCAATAGTTACATTCCAAAGCTCTTCATCACCAGTAGAAGTTGCGTTTGAAGTGCAATAACAAGACATGAAGCTATTGATATTGGATGTAACAGTAGCAGAAATACTAGCTTGACCCGTAAAGCTACAAGTAGCAATTAAATGGAAATCAGTAGATGCCATTAAACCACTTGCGATAATATAATTCTGAACGGTAGCACCAGGAACTTGTGTCCACGTATTTTGTCCAACAGGCGATGATTCCCATTGGAAGTTAGTACCACCAAAATAAACAGCCGAAGTTGTATCATTTAACGTTATTGAAACGGAAGGACAAACACCTGTTGTTGCGGTTGGAGCCGGTGTTGCTGGAGTACCAGTACAGTTTGGAGGAGGAAGAATAGTAATTAAATAATCTTCATATTCACCAAATACACCAGAGTTGGTACAAGCAGAAGCATTAGTAATGCCACCTTGATTTGCAGAACGTACACGCATACCAGTAACACCAGTCATAGCACTCACCGGAATGAATATACCAGCGGTATAAACATGTTGTGTTGGGAGTGTTAGAATACCAGTAGTTGAACCAATAAGGGTAAATTCATTAGCGTCATAAGTACCACTATGATTATAATCTATCCATACACCAACGCTCGCAGGATTTGAATTAATCTGAGCATTGACAGAAATAGAGGTAGAAACACCAGCATTCACGTTTGTCAATGATCCTAAGCCTTTATAATCACTATAACCTGAAGCATTGTTACAAGAAAGAGAAGTATTATTTAATGTACCGTAAGTAACATTCAAAATACCTTCGTTAGTACAAGTGCTTGCAGGAGTACAATAACATCCATAATATGGATTTAAAGACAACGAAGCATTTGGTGATACTGTAGATAATCCACTATTAAGACAAGTACTTACAAAATGGTAATCAGTTGGAACTGAGATACCACCTGTAACCGTATAATAAGTATTATTTGCACCTACTATAGAATCCCAAACCTGAGTTACTGTATTGTATTTTTCCCATCTGTAGAACATGTTAGCTGCTGCTGGATCCCAACCTGCTGCTGACATGGTAAAACTTTGGTTAGGACAAACAGAAACAGGAGCATTTACAGTTGTTGCATTTGGCGTTCCACTACAAGCTACCGGTTGTACTATATTGATCATATAGTCTTCCCATTCAGCATAAGTAGGATTGGTTGCAGTACAATAACCTGCTGTTGGAATACTCCATAAGTAGTCAGCAATCATCCTCATGCGGGTTTGTCCCGTTAATGCGGTTGCTGGAATAGTAAATGAAGCAGTAACACTTCCTACATAAGTAGAGGAAATATAAATTTGTTCGCCTGCATCTGCAAAAGAACCATTATGATTATAGTCAATCCAAAGAGCATAACCGTAGGTATAACCACTCGGTTGGAAAGATGCAGTAAACGTCACCACCTGATTAGGTAAAGTCAACAACGTAAGGGCAGGATTTGCTGTGAAATCGCTATAACCATTTGATGTTGTATATAAACCATTATTGAGGTTGGAGATATTAGTTAATGCACCTGTTGTTGAGAAGTTTGCAATACCATAAGTAGCTGTTGCACCAACCGGTGTACAATAACAACTAACGAATGGACTAATGGCAACAGAAAGTGTACTTGAAACAGTAGTAGCACCACCATTAGCACAAGTAGCAATCAAATGATAGTCTGTAGGTACGTTGTTTGTATCTGTAATGCTAACGCCTGTTGCGCCTGCAATTGCAGTCCACGAATTCTGTCCACTAAGCGATTTTTCCCATTGTAAAGAAATGCCAGTGCCTATAGGCGTAGAAGAAGCATAAATTACATTACTAGTACCAGGACATACAGTAGCAGGACCCGCAATTACCGGAGCGTTAGGAGTACCTAAACAAATAATAGCTGTGTCAATACTGATTAAATAATCTTCATATTCACCAAAAACACCCGTATTTGTACAAGCAGAAGCAGATGTGATACCACCACTGTTTGCCATTCTAACACGCATAGCAGTTACGCCTAATTGTGCAGTTGTCGGTATTGTTATTGAATTGACGAAGTTATAAACTGTCCATAAACCTAAAGTAGGAGATGTACCAACTAAAGTAAATTCTGATGCATCAAACGTAGTACTATGATCATAATCAATCCAAACGCCAGCATAAGCAGGATTTGAATTAACTCTTGATTTTACAGTCAAAGGAATACTTGACCCTCTGTTTACTGTAGTGAAGGTACCATTGCCTTTGAAATCAGAATATCCTGAAGTGTTGTTACAATAAGCAGAGTTATTGGTTGCACCATTAAAAGTTACACCCAAAATACCTTCATTAGTACAAGTACTTGCAGGTGTACAATAACACATATAGAATGGATTAATACCCAAAGAAAGCGTATTAGATGCTATCGAAGTATTCGTGTTATTACATTTTGCAACAAAATGATAATCTGTTGGTGTTGTCAAGTTAGTTATTGTCAACACATCAGTAGTAGCACCACTAATAATTGACCACACATTAGCACCAGGAGCAGATTTTTCCCAATAGTAAGACATGCTAGCAGCAAAAGTGTAGCCTGTAGCAGTTAAGGTTGTTGTTAAGTTGGAACAAGCATTAGCTGGTCCAGTAATAACAGGTGTACTTAAGTTAGCCGTACATGCAGGAAGCGGAATTACATTAATTAAATAATCTTCCGTTTCACCCCAGCTATAAGTACCACATGGGCTTACTACTGAACTTTCAACTGCAACCACACGCATTTTGGTAATACCTGGTGTTGCACCATTAGGTACTGTAAAGCTACCACTTACAACACGACCAGCAGCAACTGTTGCCCCTGCGGCGTATGAAGAAAGGAAAACTTGCTCGCCAGCATCCGTAAATAATCCATTTTGGTTCCAGTCAATGTAAATTGAAGCCACATTGCTATAAACGGAAGTTAAACAATAACCAATCCATACGCTACAAGGATAGCTTAATGATTGGTATAAGTTTGTTGCAGGCAATGTAGTATAGTTAGAATATTCGTTCTGAATACTACCAGCACCAGGTGCAGTAGTAGCACAAGTTGAGGAATTATTCAATAAATTACCAATAGTAACGTTCCATATTTCTTCGTCACCTGTAGAAGTCGCATTTGAAGAACAATAACAGTTTACAAAGTTATTCAAAGTCAAAGAAACAATACTGCTTGTATCGCTAGCACTACTATAAGAACAAGTAGAAATCATTCTATAATCCATAGGCACAGAAATACCTGCAGTAACAGAATAAGATGTGCTCGTTGCACCAGTAATTGAAGTCCAAGTATTTTGACCAGCAGGTGAAGCATACCATTGGTTAGTAAGTCCAAGACCTACTGAAAAACCAGTATCTACCAAGCTAAATGCTGTAAGTGGACAAACAGATGGTGAACTAGCTAATGCAGTTGAATGGTTTGGAGTACCAGAACAAAAAGCAGGCATTACAATGTTCACTAAATAATCTTCATATTCTCCATATTGTGCAGTGCCACAATAATAAGGAGATGGATTACTATAAGAACCATTAGCATGAACACGCATTCTTGTATTACCGCTCATTGCACTCATTGGAATGGCAAAAGAACCTGTAACACTTGTTGTATAAGCTGCTGTTGTATAAACATTTTCACCAGCATCAGTAAACACGCCGTTTTGATTATAATCAACCCATATAGAAAAACCATAAGTATATCCAGCAGTTATACCAGCAGTATTAATACTAAAGCTAACAATACCTGTATTATATGTAGATAATACCATGTTTGGAGTGGTGGTGTAATTACCATAACCATTGGTTGAATATCCAGATGAGTTATTAATGTTGGTTGTGCCACCAGTAGTTGTGAAGTTACTAATTCCATAGGAACTACTTATACCTGAAGGTGTACAATAACAGAACATAAAGCTATTAAGGTTTATGGTCCATGTATTTGAAGCGACTGGTGTACCACCGTTCAAACAAGTTACCACCAAACGGTAATCTGCTGCAGTGGTAATACCTGCTGCCATTGTTAAGTTTGGAGAAATACCATTCGTAACATTTGTCCAAGTGTTTAAACCAATAGGCGAAGTTTGCCATTGGTAAGACACACCATTACCATAGTTATTACCTGAAGTATCGGTAATAGTGAAGGCTGTTGATGGACAAACTAAACCAATAGGACCTTTAATACCAGGAGTGCCAGTGTTACCAGAACAGAAATAAGGATTAGTTGATGTTCCGTTAAATTCATCAGCACCAATATCTGCGCCTAGCACACTTGTACCAGCATAACCTGTATTACCAAAACGGATATCACCATCATAATCGGTTGTAATACCACCCATTGGCATAGCTCCAGATTCAGCATTGGTAGGTACTGCAGGATCCATCTTAAGGAAATCCACACTTGATGCGGTTGTACTTAAGTATACCGGATTACCAGTAACAGAGTGATTGTCACGAGGTGACACCAAGCCCTTATAACCACCTAGAGAATCGGTAGTGAAGGTACCATCCGAAAAGAACTTATGACCACCATAAATCATATTATTGTTGGAGGCGGAAGAATAGTTCTGTAACTGTGCAGTTGCACTTCTTTTAATAGCAGCGCAAATACCAGTACCACTTGGCGTTGATTTGTCAATAATAACATTATTGCTCATTTCAAGGTTAGAAGTAGTGGCTGTAGCACTACTCGTATGGTAAATTGCACAGGTACCAAAGTTCGCGCCAGTAGAAGAAGCTTGAACATTGATTGTATTATAATACAATTTAGTACTAGAACTCGCAACTGCTGAAGTAATAGCAATACCATTGATAGCATTTGTATTTGTAGAAAAAGGAGCAGTCAAATTACCAATTCTATTATTGAATATGATATTTGAAGTTCCGCCTTCTACGCTTATGCCTTTAATAATACCTGTAGCACCGTTTTGTTTATTAACAATATCGGCAATTAAGTTATTATATACAACAGTAGTTAGAGGACTACCTGTACCAATAGTAATAGGCTTAATTGTTGGACTTCCAGTTCCAGCAGTAGCGGTATTATTAATGGCCATTTTGATTTTATTGTTGTATATGGAGTCGTTTCCATATAAAGCATAAATACCAATATACGTTCCACTTGAAGCACCACCTACTGTAGTAGTAAAGTCATAGCTATTATTGCTAAAATTACCAGCAAGAATTGTAGAACCTATATATAAACCATAAATACTAGGAGATGAAGCATAACTATTGGTAATAGTCCAAGAGTTATTCTTTACGTTAATCTTCGCACTAGCACCATAGGTATATAAACCATAAGTAGTAGAAGTAGAAACACCTCCAGTAATATTAAATGTATTGTTCAAATAGTTCTTTGTACCCGGTACGTTATCGTATTGATACATACCATAAATAGTACTTAAACCATTAAGCGTAATATTATTATTAGTAAGGTTATAAATACTACCCGTTGAAGTAAAACCACCGGAATAATAAACACCTGCAACTGTAGATCCACTTGTACCTCCATTTGCTAATATACTAATAGTATTACCAGTAATGTTCAATGAATTGGTAATACCTGAGTGATAGATACCATAAGAAGCACCCGTAGGACGGGTAATTCCACCATTGTTATTAACAGTATTATTTGATACAGTCAAATTCGCATGAGTAGCACTAACATAAATATAATAGTTAGTAGCTGAGTAGGTTAAAGTACCAACTGAAGTAGGAGTATGTGTTAATGAAACTGTGTTACCAGAAACATTAATATTTGTACAAGCACTTTGGTTATTGATAAGGTAGTTAGTACCACTAAATGTACTTGAAGAACCTGTTATCAAAGTTGCCAATTGATTCAATCTTACAATATTATTAGTAAAGGTAAGATTGGTCATTGATGCATTGATACCAGCAACCGTAGAACCACCACTACTAGTAGCAGCAATTGCGGCAGTAGGGCTATTTGTTTGGTTGACAATAAACGTATTATTATCACAGACAAAGTTCGTAGTTGCACCACCTAAACCCACAGCTTGACAAGTTTGTGTATTTGAAGCAGCAACAAAGGGTTTAAAAACAACGTTAACAACCACATTGTTATTACTACACGTACTATTTAAAGCAGAATATGCTGAACGAATACCCATATTTGTAGAAGCAGTAGCAGCAGTACAAGTATTAGTGATTGTAATAGTGTTATTATTATTTACAAAACTTGTTATACCAGCTATTCCCGCACCGTCATCAATTCCTAAATTACCAGTAAGTGTAGAATCCGTTAAAGAAATGGTATTATAGCTACAAGTATTGGTATAAGCTGAAGTGCCAGCAGGAGCAACTGTAGCATTAAATTTAATACCGGCAACTCCACTTGTTTGAAGATACTTTAAGTTGGCAGAAGTGATGATGTTATAAGAAACATTATAACCAATACCGTTTACTGAAAAGATAGCAGCACCAAAAGTATTTACTGAGCGATTCCAAATTGAGGCAGTAGCAGCAGTTGCACATCCAAAGCTGATTGTGTTTGCAGTACCAGCACTAGAACCACCAATGTCAATACCTTGCTCATAAATAGTTGCGGTTTGACCAGGTGTAATAAAATACATACCATAGGCTACAGAACTTATTGAGTTACCATAGAATTTGTTGTAAGCATTAGTTCCTGAAGAAGCAGAGGCATCTAAAGCATTATTTGCTCCAGTAGCATCTGTAGTAGAAGCTGAAGTAGAAAGAATACCTACCGAGTTAGGATAAGTGTTATTTAAACTAATCGCGTTGTTCTGAATGGTGTTGTATTGCGCACCATCGGTTGCCGAAGCATGTATAATCAATATACCGGCTTCTGTCATTGTGTTTGTGGCTAGGGCCAGTACCGTATTCGCACTGTTTTCCTGAATCACAAAGTTTTGAATGGTAATGTAATCACCGCCTACAATTTTAAATACGGCATCCAACACATTACCTGCAGTATTTGTGCCTGCTGTAATGGTACTATTACTACCTTGAATAGTAATGGTGTTGGTTGCGGTACCTGTTGCGGTAATGTAATACCCTGTACCTGAAGGCGCTGTTTCATTGCCTGAAAGTGTAATGACTACTGGGTCAGTAATCGTTGCAGCATTCAAGGCAGTAATAGCAGACGCCAAATCAGTGTAGGTCGAGGATAAGCCCGACCCGCTGTTTGTTGTAACCTGTGCACTAGCAAAGTTAATTGCGAAGGCAACGAGTAACGAACAAATCAGGGCTACTTTTTTTGCAAAGTACTTTCTGAAATACATACTATATGTTTTTGGTTAATTGCCTACTCTAAATGGTTTTCGGCTTCCCCTTTTGTTTAAAAAATAAATCCAAGTTCAAAAAAATAATCTCAATGTCGCATAGTTCATAATGCATTTCATATTGCGAAAGCATAAGTAGTTCCATTTAAAACATCACTGAAAGTCAAACAAAAATAATAGTTGCTATTCCTTCAAAATCTTTTACCATCAAGTGTTTCCGTTTAATCATTACAACCCAAAAAACTGTCCGTTAATTCCAACTTTGCTAAAAAAATGTCCAAAAAATCATCAAAAACTCTTTTCTCCAAACCTAAGTTTGAAGACTTACCTAATTCTGTATTTTACTGTCTAATTTTAATTTGGAAAATTAAGCATTAGACAAATACCCAAACTGCGGATTTTACTCAAATTCTTTTAATTAAGTAATAGCTTTATGTAAACAATTTAATAATGCCATCGACTGCTTTTTCCCAATTAAAAAATCCACTTTGAAGTTAGAATTTTCTTTTACAAATGATACATAGAAGGGACAAAAAATGACAATAATGCGACAGAAAGAAATTGAAATGAAGATGGGGTAAAAAGGAAACAAAACTGACATAAAAAAAAGAGAGCCAGCCCAAAAATGAGCCGGCCTTGATTACCCTATTATTAACCCAATGTCTGGCTAAAACCAGATTTCTTTATGTTAGTTATTGAAAATGACAATCAAAAAAATTTACCTTTTTAATTGCATTGCATAGGTATAAATGACCTACAATTTATTCCTGCGGCTTTTACTCTTTTTTTATAATTGTGTATTATTACTTAATTTAGTACTAGTGTTTCAATTTCACAGGAAAATATCATTATTGGCTTTGTGCTTTTTGTGCCTTTTGGTAGAGTTGAAACATATAAGTGCACAAGAAAAAAAACAGTATTTCTCTACAAACCATTATCAAGAAGATACTGCAAAAATTTCTAAACTCATTAATGATATACGTTCTTTAAGAATGAAGCATCCAGATAGTGCGTTAAAGCTATCATTGATTGCTTTAGAAGAAAGTAAAAAGACAGGATTCATTGAGGGACTAGCAAGAAGCTACATCGTGCTTTCAATGTTGAATCTTGATAAAGGCAAATACGAGGATGGGTATAACTTTCTAATGTTAGCTAAACCCTATAGTTGGTCTATCTTGAAAACACGACCACGAATAACGGTTATTTGGTGTAGCAACTTAGGTACATTTTATGGAAATAGAGGCAACTATGACTCTGCAGTATTTTACTATTCAAAAGCGCTCAGTCTTTACCAACAATGCAATTTATCGGACACAATTACACTGCTTAATCTATATAGTAATCTTGGGGGGAAATTGATTACTGAAAAAAATCTAACCCAAGGTAAATATTACATTGACAAAGCTTTTTCTATCATTAAAAATAGCAACACAATAAATAATCGCACCTTAGGCAAACTATACATTGATTATAGCTATTATTACGGCTATCAGAAGAAACATACCTTATGCATTGAATTTGCAGAAAAAGCAATCAAAGCACTAAAATCGGAACGCGAATCAATGATGCTTATTGATGCATATTGGTTGATTGGCGATACTTATCTTGAACTAAAAAAAACCAAAGATGCTATACCCTATTTTCAAAAGATTCTTAACGATACTCTTCAAGCGCCTGTCATGCACAAGGCCAAAGCTCTTCAGGGTCTTGGAGGATGTTATTTTGTAGAGGAAAACTATAATAAAGCGGCGGAGTTATTTTTGCTTGCAACAGATATTTACAGACAGGCTCAAAATAATAAATTACTGTTGGAATGTTATCAATCGTTAGTAGATGTGTATGCAATACAAAATAATTTCAAAACTGCTTATCAATTCCAAAAACTTTACCAATTACTAAAAGATAGTACGACGCAAAATCAAAGAACTCGCGATGTAAATCAATTAGAAGTGAAATACAGGACCTCTGAAAAAGATAAAGCGTTAACACAACAACAAATATTATTAATTAGCAATGAAAATTTAATTCGCCAAAAAAACACTTGGATTATTACAGGTTTCATACTCACTGTTTTGTTAATAGGCTTTTTATTGGCACTCTATCAAATTCGTGAAAAAAAAGAAAAAATACGCATTATTACTCTTGATCGTGACCGAGAATTGGCACAGTTGAAAGCGCGGATGGAAGGAGAAGAGAGAGAGAGAGAAAGAATAGCTCGCGAATTACACGATGGCATCATGGTTCAGTTTGCATCTGTATCCATGAACTTAAGTGCGTTAATGGAAAAATTGGGGCATAATGAATCAACTGAATTTGAAAACATTTTGTTGCAACTTGATAATGCAACAGTAGAGTTACGAAAATCAGCACACAATCTGATGCCCGATATTTTGCTTCAAGAAGGGCTTGCAGAAGCAACTCATTATTTCTGTAAAAACTTAGAAAGAAGTGCTAAAGTAGCTATAGACTTTCAATTAATTGGCAAGATGCCCATTATAGCACCGGAATATGAGTTGATGATGTATCGAATTATACAGGAGTTGTTACAAAATGCAGTGAAGTATGCTAAAGCATCAACAATAATTGTTCAGTTAAATTGTCAACCAAATCTATTAAGTGTTGTAGTAGAAGATAACGGGAGGGGGATTGAACAGAAACCAAACACCAACAAGGGGCTTGGCTTACTTGGGATAGAGAAAAGAATAAAATCATTAAATGGAATTTTTCAGCTTTTCAGTGAAATAAATAAAGGAACTTCTGTTTATTTTGAGTTGGAAACACAATATTTGCAAAGCAGAAACACACACCATCATGATGATTAATGTAGCTATTGTTGATGATCATCCGCTAGCCATCAGTGGATTGAAAAACATGCTTAGTGAAGCCCCAAACATAATAGTGAGCCAAACTTATGAAGATGGGCAATCTTGCCTTGATGGTTTAAAAATTCACCAGCCGGATGTATTGTTGTTGGATGTGCAACTACCTGACTTTAAAGGACAGGATTTATCTGAGATCATCTCAAAAACTTATCCAGAAATAAAAATCCTCGCCATCACAAGCCTTGATGCTCCCATTTTTGTCAAGTCTATGATGAAGCATGGTTGCAAAGGGTATATTCTCAAAAACACAAGACTTAAAACTCTTGTACACGCTATTGAACAACTTTACGAAGGAGGCATTTATATTGAACCTACACTAAAGGAGCAGATGATGCAAAACATGTTGCATATTAAGAAATCGGCAACAACACGCAAACCAACACTCACACTACGCGAAAGAGAAATCCTCAAGCTTATAGTTGAAGAAAATACTAATCAGGAAATTGCAGACAAACTTTTCATCAGTTTGAGAACTGTAGAAAACCATCGTTTTAGCTTGTTTCAAAAACTGGATGTAAAAAATGCAATTGGGTTAGTCAAAGTGGCCATTCAGCTTGGTTTGGTTGACGAAGATAAATAGTGCAATTACCCTACTTCTTCATCAACGCAAATTCAAGTACTTCTTTCATTTCATTGACATAATGAAACTTCATGCCTTTGATGAATCGCTTATTGATTTCTTCAACGTCCTTTTCATTTTGATTGCAAAGAATTACTTCCTTTATACCTGCACGTTTTGCTGCTAAGATTTTTTCTTTAATGCCACCCACTGGAAGCACTTGCCCACGCAAAGTAATTTCACCTGTCATCGCAACATAAGGTCTCAGTTTTTTCCCAGTATAGGCTGACACTAAGGCTGATAGCATAGTAACACCTGCGCTAGGACCGTCTTTAGGAATAGCACCTTCGGGAACATGAATGTGCACATTCGTTTCTTCAAACTTGTCGGCAGCGATTCTATAATCCGAAGCATGTGCTTTCAAATAAGACAAAGCTGTACTTGCACTTTCTTTCATCACATTTCCCAAGTTGCCAGTGAGCGTTAAATTTCCTTTCCCTTTTGAAAGACTAGTTTCAATAAAAAGTATATCGCCACCAACTTGTGTCCATGCAAGACCTACTGCAACTCCAGCAGGATGTCCTTTGGTATAAATATCGTTGTTGAATTTTGGTTTGCCCAACACTTTTTCAACACGCTCATTATTGATTTGTGGTTGTGCGTCTTCATTAATAGCAATTTGTTTTGCTATAGAACGCATCATCGAAGCTAATGTTCTATCCAATTCACGCACTCCAGATTCACGAGTGTATTCTTGGATCATTTTGACAATAGTTCTGTCTGGAAATTTCATAGGGATTTTATCAAGTCCATGCATTTCCTTTTGCTTAGGAATAAGGTGCCGTTTGGCTATTTCAGTTTTTTCTTCCAAAGAATAACCAGTGAGAAGAATAATCTCTAAACGATCACGCAACGCAGGTTGAATTTCTGCTAAAGAGTTTGCCGTAGCAATGAATAACACTTTCGAAAGGTCGAACTCTAATTCAAGGTAGTTGTCGTAAAAGGAGTTGTTTTGTTCGGGGTCTAAAATCTCGAGCAAGGCAGAACTTGGGTCTCCACGAAAATCGTGTCCTATTTTATCAATCTCATCAAGAATGAAAACCGGGTTGGCAATTTTTACTTTTCTCAAAGACTGAAGAATCCGTCCAGGCATTGCACCAATATAAGTTTTGCGATGTCCGCGCAATTCGCTTTCATCATGCAAACCACCAAGGCTCAATCGAACATATTTGCGATTGATGGCACTTGCTATGCTCCTGCCTAAAGAGGTCTTACCAATTCCGGGAGGTCCTACAAAACACAAAATCGGAGACTTCATATCCCCTTTCAATTTCAATACAGCCAGGTATTCAAGAATACGGTCTTTGATTTTATCCATGCCATAGTGATCATTGTCTAAAACTTTTTGAGCTTTCTTCAAATCATAAGAGTCTTTGGAATATTCTCCCCAAGGAAGATCAAGCATCAAATCTAGATGATTGTACACAACACTATAATCGGGCGTACTTGGATGCATCCTTTCAAGCTTTTGAATATTCTTCTGAAACATTTCTCTTGCAGCTTCTGAAAACTTGATGATTTCTGCTCTTTTTTGCAAGTCACGTACTTCTCTTTCATTGGGGTCTCCTCCTAATTCTTCTCGAATACTTTTCATTTGCTGATGCAAAAAATATTCGCGTTGTTGCTTGTCTATATCTGCACGGGTTTTATTCGTGATTTCATTTTTCAACTCTACCATCTGCATTTCTGTTTGCATGAGGGTGAGTAGTTTTTCTGCTCTTATTCTTACATCATTTTCTTGTAGCAAATTTTGCTTTTCACTCAATAGAACATTGATGTTGGAAGAAACGAAATGGATAAGAAAAGAGTGATTTTCAATATTCCGTAGAATAAGCGATGCTTCTGAAGGAATGTTGTTAGACATTTGTGCAATACGCTCACCAAGTTCTTTAATAGAAGTCATCAACGCAATGAAGCTGGTATCATTTTTAGGAAAATGGTCTTCTAAATAATTGACACGTGCTCTGAAAAAAGGATCTTCTTGGGTAAAGGCTTCTATTTCAAAACGCATTCTGCCCATTATAAAAAGTGTTGTGTTGCCATCAGGCATCTTGATGGACTTTATCACTTTTGCTAAAGTTCCTACCCTATATAAATCATCAACAGTAGGGTCTTCTTTATTAACGTCTATTTGGGCGATGACACCAACCCATTTCCCAGTTTTTTCTGCTTCAACAATTGCTTTAGTAGATTTATCTCGAGCAATTGTAATAGGCAAAACAACATTCGGAAACAAAACAGTATTGCGGAGGGCAATAATTGGAATATCTGTCGGTAAATTTATTTTCTCACTTTCATCCAGCTCTTCTTCACCCAATGGTACAATAGGCATAAATTCCATTTCTTGATCGGGCTGACTAAATAGCATATCGTTTAATAACTTATTGGCTTGCATGACGTTAATTTAATACTTCTTTGCTAAAACAAAGAGTAAAGTTAGTAGTCAATCGTTATGCCAAAGAAAATCACCTGTAATTTTTGCAGTCCTTTCCCTTATTTTTACACGAAAGATTCCTACATGAAGTTTATTTCCTTCCTTTTTGTCTTTTTATTAAGCACATTATTTTCATTTGCCCAAAATGACACTTCTCGTTTTGGCGACAAGGTTCTCTTGCCATTTACAACACATCAAATCTATTCTGGCAAAGGTTTGGATATGGCAATTTTTTCCACAGCTTCTTATTCCGAAAACGGTAAAAGTGCTGAGCTTTCAACGCTTCGCTTTAGTTTGTTTTTCAATGCTGGCTATCATCTTCACTACGACCTTACTCGTTATTCTGGTGTTTTTTCCGGTTTCGACTTAAAGAATATTGGTTACATCCATAAAGAAAATGGAGTAACAACCAAACGTAGAGTATATGCAATTGGTGTTCCTATTGGTGTAAAAATTGGTGACCTGCGCAATCATAATTTTGTTTTCGGTGGTGTGGGATTCGATTTTCCTATAAACTATAAACAGAAAGTAATAGAAGGACGTGGAAACAAAGACAAGTTCAACGAATGGTTTAGCGACCGCACACCATGGGTGATGCCCTATTTTTTTATGGGTAAATCATGGAAAAGAGGCTTCTCTCTTAAGTTGCAATACTATCCAGGACATTTCATGAACGATGAATATTATGACCTTCAAACTAGCGTTAGACCTTATGAAGATTTGCACGTACATCTCTGCTTGATTTCTTTGGGTTATGATGTTCAAAAAATCAACAAAAACAATATTCATATCAATATGAAACCGCGCAAAGTGGTTGCCGGTCTTTTCTAAAATAATATTTTTCAACTACTTAATTTCTAACAATGAAAAAACTATTTCTGCTTGTTGCCTCTTTGTTTTCGTTTGCATTGAGCAACGCCCAAGTGACACTTTATATTGATGCCGCTCATGGCGGTAATGATGTTGGAGCAACTGCAATTGACGGTTCTAAAGAAAGCGCGTTGTGTTTACAATTAGCGCAATTAGTTGCACAAAAAGCTAAAGAACAAAATGTCAAAGTGGTAATGATCCGAGAAAAAGACGAGTTCATACCGCTAACAGACCGTTCCATAAAAACAGACAACACACATCCTTCTTACTTTGTTTCTATTCACATGAATTCTTCTGAAGACAAAGCAAAAAAAGGAGCGACTATTATTATGCAAAAAGGAAATCAACTCGACGGAACATTATTGCTTTCTCGAAAAATGATACATCAGTTTTCTCAAATTGGGATTGTCAATCTTGAACAATTAAACCTCGAGGTATTACGTAACAATACCATTCCATCAGTAGCAGTTTCAGCAGGTTATCTATCTAATGAAACTGATTTAATGAACCTTAAATCAGCGAAATTTCAGGAACAGATTGCTGCTGCAATTATCAAAGCAATTACAGAATAACTTTATTGAAAAATATCCTTTAAAAGCTCTTCAATTGAAGGGCTTTTGTTTTTAGTTTAAATAATTCTCCTCCTATCTTTGCCTCTCTAAAAATCTAATAATGCGCCCACAGTTTTTTTTGTCAATACTTTTCATTTTTCTACTCATTGCCTGCGCTAAAACCAGGATTCATGAGCACGATGAGTTTGGAAAAATCTTTAAAGAACATGGCATTAATACAGGCTGTTTTATTGTTCGCGATCATACTCATGACGCGCTTTATTTTTTCAATAAAGAACAATGCCTTCGTCGTTTTCTACCAGCATCTACATTCAAAATCTTCAATTCCCTTGTATCATTAGAAACTGCGGTAGCAGCCGATGATCAGTTAGTGATAAAATGGGATAGTGTTGTCCGTCGTACTGAGTGGAACAAAGACATGAACATGCGCGAAGCATTCAAAACAAGTTGCCTTCCTTATTACCAAGAATTAGCAAGAAGAATAGGCAAGGAAAGGTTTCAGTTTTATTTGGACACTACGCGTTATGGTAACAAAAACTGCGGTGGCAAGATTGATGAATTTTGGCTCACCGACAGTTTAAAAATCACTGCAGATGAGCAAGTAGGTTTTCTTAAAAGACTGTATTTCGATGAACTTCCTTTTGCTGAAAGAACACAAAGAATTGTGCGTAGTTTAATGCTGAGAGAAGATAAGCCCGAATATAAACTCTATTATAAAACCGGCACTGGCGTAATGGCAGACTCAACTATTTATTGGATTGTTGGCTATGCCGAAAAAATTGAACACATCAAAGAACACGCAAACAGCATGAACAAAAGTGATGTGCGCAATTATCCTTTTTTCTTTGCACAGAATTTTGTGTTGCCTAACTCCGACACAAGCAAAAATTGGTTTGATGAACGTCTGAAAATCATGCACGAAATGTTGCAGAACATTCAGGCTATTTCAAAATAATGCTACAGCAATTTCCTTAAGACATTATATACAACCATTGGTTTGCCAAGAGTATAAAAGTGAATGACAGGTACATTGCGTGCTAACAAATCTTTACATTGCATCAACAGCCACTCCTCGCCTACTCTATCTGCAGCTTCATCTGTTTTTGCCTTCATCATTTCATTGTATAAATCCACTGGCACTTCTACATTGAAAATAGATGGAATCATGGTCAACTGACGTTTGTTGGTCAATGGTTTTACTCCTGGTATTATGGGAACGTTGACACCATTTTCTTTACAGCGAGTTAAATAATTAAAGTAGTGTTCGTTGTTGAAGAAAAGCTGGGTGGTTACATAATCAGCACCGAAACCAAGCTTGCGTTTTAAGTAGTAAATATCAGTGTCAATGTTTGGTGCTTCATTGTGTTTTTCAGGATAACCAGCAACGCCAATGCAGAAATCAGTTTTCACGCCCTCCATAATGTCCTCTTCCAAATATTTACCATTATTCAACTCAATGATTTGTTTGACTAACTCTTCTGCATATCTGTGTCCGTGAGGATGTGGTGTAAAAAACTTTTCATTGGCTGCAGCATCACCACGCAATGCTAATACGTTTTTGATACCAAGAAAATGAAGGTCAATCAAAGCATTCTCAGTCTCTTCTTTGCTAAATCCACCACAAATTAAATGTGGAATAGCTTCCACTCCATACTTGTTCATGATGGCAGCACAAATACCCACTGTTCCTGGGCGCTTACGAATTTCTACACGCTCAAAACTACCGTCAGGTCTTTTCTTATACACTTGCTCGGCGCGGTGATAAGTAACATTGACAAATGCAGGTTTGAACTCCATCAGCGGATCAAGATGTGCATAAATACTTTCAATGCTCTTGCCTTTTGTAGGTGGCAAAATTTCAAAAGAAATAATTGTTTTTTTAGCCTCGGCAATATGTTGAGTGACTTTCATAACTGCTACAAAAGTAACAAGCAATCGTTAAGTTCAATACCTACATATTTCATTAACACCGCCTTTAGAAAGCTTTTCTATTTTTGTAGCAAAGAAGAACTGTGAAGATTCATACTAAAGGGCTAATTAAGAAATACAGAAACCGAACTGTAGTTAACCATGTTTCGTTTGAAGTAAACCAGGGTGAAATTGTGGGATTGTTGGGTCCTAACGGTGCTGGTAAAACCACTTCGTTTTATATGGTTGTTGGCTTAGTGAAACCAGATGAAGGAAATGTGTACCTCGACGACTTGGACATTACAGGCTTGCCCATGTATAAGCGTGCACAAATGGGTATTGGTTATTTGCCTCAAGAAGCTTCTGTGTTTCGTAAACTCTCAGTTGAAGACAACATAATGGCTGTGCTTGAAATGACGAAACTGACCAAGCCGCAACAAAAAGAAAAACTTGAAACATTGTTAGAAGAGTTTCGCCTTACACACGTGCGCAAAAACCCAGGTGATGTGTTGAGCGGTGGCGAAAGAAGAAGAACTGAAATTGCTCGTGCACTTGCCGTTGACCCAAAATTTATTTTGC
The DNA here is from genome assembly GCA_903853805.1 of uncultured Bacteroidota bacterium. Lineage (GTDB taxonomy): Bacteria > Bacteroidota > Bacteroidia > Chitinophagales > Chitinophagaceae > JAFIGV01. The sequence continues at coordinate 36,339 of CAINUN010000036.1, read as the reverse complement.
TCGATGAACCTTTTGCTGGCATTGACCCCATTGCTGTAGAAGATATTCAAACCATTGTAGCAAAGCTGAAATTTAAGAACATTGGCATTCTCATCACCGACCATAATGTGCAAGAAACATTGTCAATAACCGACCGTGCCTATCTTCTTTTTGAAGGGCAAATATTGAAGTCGGGAAATGCTGAAGAATTGGCTGCTGATGAACAAGTCAGAAAAGTTTATCTTGGGCAACACTTTGTACTCAAAGAACGGATTGCAAAGTAACTTCCTAATATTTGCACGACTGACCCCTTGCATTTCTTAGGATAAATTTCCTATTCCCGATCAAAGTATTATCTTAACCGTTGCATTGCTATATGGAATGCACACTGACACTATTTAATGAGCATAATTAGTCCAGCAATAAAAGGTTTGTTTAAGTTGCGCAGTAGCGCGATCGATAACTTCTTGCTTAATCCTATTGACACTCAACTCAAAGTCTTTAACCACCTCATTAGCTCAGGGCAATTCACAGAGTACGGCAAACAATATCATTTTGAAAAACTAAACTCTATTGCCGACTTCAAAGCTAATGTTCCCATTAATGATTACGACTCACTAAAACCTCAAATACAACGCATTCTCGAAGGCGAACAAAACATTTTGTGGCCTTCAGAAATCACTTGGTTTGCCAAGTCGAGTGGAACCACTAGCGACAAAAGCAAGTTTATTCCCATTAGTAAAGAAGGACTCGACGATAATCATTACAAAGGTGGCAAAGATGCTTTGACGCTTTACCTAAAACAATATCCGCAATCGGAATTTATGTCAGGTAAATGTTTGGTTATTGGCGGTAGTCATCAAATCAACCAACTCAACGAAGATTCTTTTTACGGTGACCTCTCTGCTGTGATGTTGCAAAACCTGTCTCGTACAGGCAATATTATGCGCGTTCCCGATCTTTCCATCTCTTTAATGAGTGAGTGGGAGGAAAAGATTGAGAAGATTGCCCAAACTACCATCAACGAAAACGTTACTTATATAGCAGGTGTTCCTACTTGGACCATCGTACTCATTAAACGTCTTTTTGAAATTGCAGGCACTAATAATCTCCATGATATTTGGCCTAACCTCGAACTTTACATTCATGGCGGTGTGAGTTTCAAGCCTTATCGTCAGCAGTTTGAAGCATTCTTTCCGAAAGGAAAAATAAACTACCTCGAAACCTACAATGCTTCCGAAGGTTTCTTTGCTGCACAAGACCTTGCCGACAGCGATAGCATGTTGCTCTTCCTTAATCATGGCATTTACTACGAGTTTATGCCTGTGGAAGAATATGGCAAAGAAAACCCACAAACACTTTCTCTAAAAGAAGTAGAACTCAATAAAAACTACGCCCTCGTCATCAGCACAAGCTGCGGATTGTGGCGATATCTTGTGGGCGATACTATTCGTTTCACGTCTTTATATCCTTTCCGCATTCAAGTTTCTGGTAGGATGAAGCACTTTATCAATGCCTTTGGCGAAGAAGTGATTGTAGACAATTCGGATGAAGCTATAGCCAATGCCTGCGAACTAACCGGTGCTATAGTGAACGATTATACTGCCGCACCTGTTTATATGACTGGCAATGAAAACGGTGCGCATGAATGGATTATTGAGTTTGATAGCCTTCCTTGTCCACTACCTGTTTTTGTAGAAGCTATGGACAAAGCCCTGCAACAAATCAACTCCGATTACGAAGCTAAACGTTATAAAAACATTGCCCTCCGAATGCCCATTGTGCATGTGATGCAAAAAGACGGGTTTCAATCTTGGCTTAAAGACAAAGGAAAACTTGGCGGACAACACAAAGTGCCCCGCCTCTCCAACGACCGCACTTATCTTGAAGAGATATTGCCTTATGTAAAGTAGGCATAGAAAAAGGACGCTGCTCATGCAACGTCCTTATCTTTTATCTTTTTGTTGTTTTGTGTCTTTGGTTTTTCGAAAAAACAAAGACGTAAAAACAAGCAAACTCTATTCTTTAATTACTTTCTCGCTCTTCACCAACTCCATGTCTTTGTTTAATACTTGCACCATATACATACCCGCAGGAAGGTTTGCAAGATTCACTTCATTACTATTTTGTGAAGTCACTACTTTTTGACCCATAAGATTAAAGACAGCTACTGTAGGCTGATTGATGCCTTTGATTGTAATGACGTCTGAGGTAGGATTTGGGGAGATGGAAATTTGTGTTTGATTAGTTTCTTTGATATCGTTGATTAAAGTTGTGTAAGCATTTACTTCTTGATTCGTAAGCACTCTTTTATAAATTCTTACTTCATCTAAAAAGCCATTAAAAAACAAAGGGTCTTGAGACCAATGACTGCCAAATATCAATTTACCATTAGCGCAACTATCAATTGAATGAGGGAAAGCAGCACTGCTACTTACATTCTGTTGCATTAATAAACTACCATCAACATAAATTGATTTTACACCACTTGAAAAAGTCATTACAACTGTGTACCAAACATTAGCCATGATAGTTTGTCCTGTAATAGTAGCATCAGAAGCATTAGGGAAACTGCCTATTGAATTACAATCACCATTATGATCGCTTCCAAAAAAAAGTCCTAAAGATGGTAGCGTAGATAAATTGAATCCTGCATTGAATTGATAATTATTTACAGAATTGAAATAGTCATGCTTTGAAATTAAATACTGTCCTGTAGTTTTATTTGTTTTAAACGTAAAACATATACTTAGGCTATCAGTAGGAGTAATGGTAAGAGAAGGTGCAACTTCAATAAAATCATCAACACCATCAAAATAGGCAGCGCCTGAAGTATTCCCTGTTTTGTTGGTACCAAAAAGCACACCACCATGCTGTGTTCCATTGTTATTGTTGCCCGAATAATCATTGAAATTTCCATTGAAAGGATAATAGGCTTGTAATCCTTGACTAAGATTTTGAGCATTGCTATTGAATGCAAAAAGAATGGCTAAGATTGTGTAAACTGTTTTTTTCATTTTTATCTTTTTGGCTCCCTACTCTTTTGGCTTTTCAGGTTTCGCCCGTTTATCATAGTTGCTGCTCTATTTTTCAAAAATAAAAAATCGTGGGTTATTTTCCAACAACCCACGATTTCATTTTTTTTATTTACCCACTACCGCAATGCTTTGTTCGCCGCTGTAGTCGCCGGTTTCTTCGTCGTGGTCAACATAAATGGCTTTGTATTTAAACTGCGCAGTGACGCCTGCTGCGGGCAATTCTTTGTCTTTCCAAGGGCTGTGATGCAGGGTGGCAAAAGGTTTGCTGCCAAAGCCGCTGCCACTGTCTTTATAAATATTTACTGCGCCAAAATCGTAAATGTGGAAGCTAAGTTTTGGCATGCCTGCATCCAAAGTCACTTTAAGGTCGGGCGAAGGTGTGGTGCCTTTTGCAGCAGCATCTGCCCCCACAATGCCCAAAGCCAAACCTATGGATTCGGTATAATTGGCGCTGGCCTTGGCTTTTGCAGCGCGCTTTGCAAAACGCTCTTGAATGCCCGGCAAAACGGCTGCAGGCAAAGGATCGAGCACAGGAGCGGGCGGTGCAACCAATGCAATTGTGCCTTTGCCATTGCGAGCACTATTTAAAAATGCTTTGAAGCTGTGCATATAATCTTGCACAATGCCATCGTTTTTCACCACCACTTTCATGTATTTGGCATCATCTGTGGCAGCTGCCACTTCGGGGTCGGTGAATCCAAGTGCAACTTTGTAACTAGGCAATTCGCCAGCAAAAGTGTCGAGTTGGTCTGCAAATAAAATGTTGTTGCTTTCAATGAAGTAGCTCATGTTTTAAATTTTTTTGGTTTAAAAATATTGATTGAAAAAAAAGGTTTCCTGAAGTGAAAAACTGCTTTCCAAAAATGTTTTTGGGGCTTCCAAAAATGACTTTTGGAGTTCCAAAAATGATTCTAGGAACTCCTTGAAAGGTTTTTGGAATTCCTTGAATGATTCTAGGAAGGCAAAAAATGATTTTGGGAACTCCTTGAAAGGTTTTTGGAATTCCCTGATTGGTTTGAGGAGGGCTAAAAATGGTTTGAGGAAAGCAAAAAATGGTTTTTAGACGGCTAAAATTGATTTTTAGACGGCTCCAATAGATTCGTGTATGGCTATTATATACTAGGGGAAGACTCATACCCCATCCATTTTTTCTTAAAACAAATTTAAGTATTGTTTAGAAAGAAAAAATAATTTTTCAATTTCTTTAAAAAACAAAAACGCCTCTTTGCAGAGGCGTTTCTTTATAAAATCTGTTGAAAAAAATCAATGTGCATCTTCATGCTCGCCCGGCGCTAATGGCGTGGTTTGAGGGATGAAGTCGTTACCATTACCATCGTCTTTGTAGTCATAAGCCCAACGATGTACTTCAGGAATTTCGCCCGGCCAGTTGCCGTGTCCTGGGTTGATTGGTGTTGTCCATTCAAGAGACGTTGCGCCCCAAGGGTTTTGCTCTGTCACTTTACGTCCGCGGAAAATGCTTACGAAGAAGTTGATAACAAAAACTAATTGACCGAAGAATACAATCACTACTACAATACTAATGAAGCTATTAAGCCCTTCAAATTGTTTGAAAGATTCCCAAGCACTGTAATCATAGTAACGACGTGGCATACCCGCAACACCTTCGTAGTGCATTGGCCAGAAGATAAGGTAAGCGCCAATGAAAGTGATGAAGAAGTGGATATAACCAAGCGTGTTGTTCATAAACCTTCCAAACATTTTAGGATACCATTGATAGATGCCTGCAAACATGCCAAAGAACGCCGACACACCCATTACAATGTGGAAGTGTGCCACAACGAAATAAGTATCGTGAAGGTGAATATCAAGAGCAGAGTTTCCGAGGAAAATACCTGTTAAACCACCTGAAATGAAAAGAGATACGAAACCAAGTGCAAACATCATTGGCACGGTGAAACGGATGTTAGCACGCCAAATAGTAGTAAGCCAGTTAAATACTTTTACGGCAGATGGAATAGCAATTAACAACGTCAACAACACGAAGATAGAACCCAAGAACGGACTCATACCCGTAACAAACATGTGGTGCGCCCAAACTAAGAATGCAAGCACAGTAATACCAATCATAGATATCAACATGGCTGTATATCCAAAGATAGGTTTGCGGCTGTGGTTAGAAAGCACTTCGGAAGCCATACCCATACCCGGAAGCATGATGATATAAACCTCTGGGTGACCTAAGAACCAGAAAAGGTGTTGGTAAAGGATAGCAGAACCACCAATGTGCGGCAATGCTTTTCCACCAATAAATATTTCAGAAAGATAGAAAGACGTTCCAAAGTTGCGATCAAAAATCAAAAGTATGAAACCAGAAAGCACAACAGGGAAAGAAAGTACACCAAGAATTGCGGTGAACAACAAAGCCCAAACGGTGAGTGGCATACGGTTCATGTACATGCCCTTCGTACGCATGTTAAGGATAGTAGAGATATAATTCAACCCACCCAACAAAGAAGAAACAACGAACAAAGCCATACTAACCAACCATAAATCCATACCTACACCCGACCCTAGCGAAGCTTCTTTCAAAGCACTCAAAGGAGGGTAAGTAGTCCATCCACCGGAAGCAGGACCTGTTTGAACGAAAAGAGATATAAACATCACCACACCAGCAATGAAGAAAAACCAGTAAGAAAGCATGTTCATAAACGGCGAAGCCATGTCACGAGCACCTACTTGAAGAGGAATGAGTAAGTTGGCAAAGGTTCCGCTCAAGCCAGCAGTCAATACAAAGAACACAAGGATAGTTCCGTGCATGGTAACAAGTGCGTAGTAAAATTCAGGCGATAGTTTTCCACCCTTAGCCCATTCGCCAAGGAATTTTTCCATTATCGGAAAATTTTCGTTGGGGAAACCTAATTGAAGACGGAAAAACACCGACATCAAAGCACCAATAACCGCCCAAAAAATTCCGGTAATCAAGAATTGTTTAGCAATAGTTTTATGGTCTTGGCTAAAGATGTATTTGGTAATAAAATGTTGCTCATGATGGTCATGATCATGATGTGCAGCGTACCCTTCATTACTATGGGCTGTAGCTTCGTGCATATGTATATCGTGGCTCATTTTTTCTAAAGATTTTTTGAAGTAAAAGAAAATGCGATTACTTCATGGTAATTGCTTTTGTGCTGTCGGTTTTTGGAGTAGTGGATTCGGTGGCAGTTTGCTCTGCAGGTGCATGCATATTTGCGTAGTAAGACTTCTGAGATGAAATCCAATCTCTATGTTCAGATTCTGTCTCAACTATCACAGTACCTCTCATCGAGTAGTGACCTTTACCACACATTTGGTCGCAAGAAATTTCGTAAACAAAATTCGGGTTGGCTGTCATTTTCTTCATTTCCTCAGTGGTATATTTTGGTGTAAACCAAATAGTAGTAACAATACCAGGGACAGCATCCATTTTCATACGGAAGTGCGGTAACCCAACATCGTGAATCACATCGCGCGAACCAATGATGAATTTAGCGGGTTTATTAACAATGAGATGCACCTCTCCATTTTCAGCAACGATATCATCCAAGTTAGCTTTATCGTTCCAATCCTGACCTAATACATTGTCTGCATCACTTGTTTTTCTAAAATCTCTTTTACCTAAAATGCCATCAGCACCAGGGTAACGAACAATCCAGTTAAATTGTTTACCAGTTACTTCCACCACTTGTGAATCTTTAGGTGCTTCGCAAGTCATATTTGCCCAGTTACGCAAACCAATAGCCACCAAACATGCCATTGCAATTGCAGGAACGGTAGTCCAAATCAATTCTAACTTATTGCTATGAGCAAAATAATAAGAGGTTGTTTTTTCTTTTGCTTGATAACGAAAAGCAAACCAAAACAACAACGCTTGAGTTGCAAAAAACACAATACCAGTAACGATAAGTGTCATTTCAAACATGATATCAAATTGCTCTCCATGATCGGATGCGGCAACAGGAAGCATTTTTCCTATGAGCGCTTCGTGGCATTCATAAATACCATATAATCCGAGAATGAAAAAGGCAACAAGCAACCAAGCCATTAAACGATTTGTTTGACGTTCAACTTTTTCTCTTCCACGCAAAACAGTGGCAAATTCACTAGCTTTTGCAATCTGGTAAATGATTACAAAAACCAAAAGTGTCAATAGTATAGATAATAATCCCGACATAGTCAGTGAGTCTTGTATAAAGTGGGTGGTTAAAAAATTTGTTTTAGGTTGCTAATATATCAACTTTGGTGCAATAATGCTTCCTTGAGTAAAGGATGATTGTTGACAACCAAAGAAGTCTTAGTTAAAGTATTGGCAACTGTATAAATCAGCAAACCAATAAATCCAGCAAAAATTCCGAGTTCATACCAATTCAAATGCCAGTGTATTCCTAAAGGTCCAGGCATAGTCATGATAAAGAAATCTAGCCAGTGACCGAAAATAATCATCATTGCAATAAAAGTAACAGTAAAATAATTGCGTTTGCTTGGTCTAGACATTAAAATCAAAATAGGCATCAAGAAGTTGATGATAAATGTAGCATACCAAATGATGCTGTAAGGACCTTGTTGACGCATTTTAAAGTAAACCGTTTCCTCAGGAATATTACTATACCAAATAAGCATGTATTGGTCAAACCAAACGTATGTCCAAAAAATACTGAAGGCAAACATGAATTTCCCTAAATCATGTACGTGTTCAGAGGTAACTAATTCAAGTTTTCCTTTATTTTTAAGGTAAACAACCCATAATAAAATCAATGACATGCCACTTACAAAAGCACTTGCAAAAGTGTACCAGCTAAACATTGTTGAATACCAATGTGCATCAATACTCATAATCCACATCCAAGGAATAGTGCTCATTTGTGTTAAGGCATAAACAATTAGAAAACCAGCAGACCATTTTACAGTGTTCCAATAAATCTTAGTGCTGTTTGTTGCTGCATTTTCTTGAGCTAAAGAAAGGGCACGGAATTTTCTTCCAAAGAAAGACCAAAGTGCAATTGCACCAACCGTGAAACCAACAAACATTGGTTTATTTAAGAACGCACTTTTCCCTTCTAATGTTTTATCTCCATCAGGATGAACCCAATGATAAATAGGATTATGCCCGTCAATATTGAAATAAAATGCGATAGTAAATAGAATTACAGCAGTTATTAAACCGAAAACCCAAACATTAGCACCAATTGCTTCGGGAACTCTTTTATAAGCTACAATCCATCCGCCCTGAGCCAATGAAGCTGCTGCCTGAACGAATACACTCGCTAATGTAATAAGCGTGAAAAACACACTATTGTGCAAAAGCACAATCCAGAAACGCGTTTTATCAGCGTGTATCATTTCGTGGTTGCTACCATCTGTAAAAAGCAAAGTTTTTACACCGATGAGTAATGTGGCGATACCAATCAACATCAGCACAATGCTGGTGGTTCTCAATTTTGCAGGTATCTCAAAACGTTCGTTCATTGGTAAAATATTATTTGAAGTACTTATTGCTGTTTTCTAGTTTATTTATTTTTCCCGATTTTTGCCGCAACTACTTTATTAGTTGTATCATCAATTGAATTACCAGTTGATGTGGCAGCTCCTAAAGTGAATGCATCTCCGCCATTTTCAGATTGGGTTTTCTTAATGTAAGCAATCACCATCCAACGTTGACGAGTATCTAATTGACTTGCGTAGCTTCCCATCATGTTTTTGCCAAACTTAACACCTGCATACATTTGCCCCATAGGCATGTGTAGGTATTTAGCATCTTTGAAGTTTGCTGGCATTGCAGCAAATTTCCCACTGGCAAATAATGGACCTTGACCGTCTAAATTTGGACCATGGCAAATGGCGCAATAAATATTGAATAAACGCTTACCTTCTTTCATTTCATCTTCATTAAAGCGAAAATTAGTGGTAAATGTTTTATATGCAATAGTATCTCCTTCCTTCAAATGGTCAGGCAATTCGTGTCCCATGGCAATAGCGCCCGGAACAGGAAGTCGGCTCGACTGGCTGTCAGCGAAATTAGGATTGTAAGTATAGGCGTCATAAGCACGAGAGTAAAACATATCAGGTGCATATACCCTACCTGGGTTACGGTGCAAATCGCTGTTTTGATTGCAGGCAACAAGTCCAAATCCTAATGTCATTAGAACTCCTACTACTATGCCTTTCGTTTTATTCATCATTAATTTCAAAATTCAAAAATTAATAGTCAAAATTGTTTTTTTAACTTAATTAAGCCAATTCGTAAGGCTCTTTCTTATCAAATCTTCCATACCACCACTCGCTTTCAGCTACTTGAACGTTAGTTTCGACTGCTCCAGTAGATTTTAGAAAGTCAATAACTTCAGTTTCAGAAACATGTTCATTCAGTTCAATAGCTACTACAAATAAATCGTCTGTTTGACGGGGATGAAAGACATGTTTCTTAACACCCGGCATGATTTGATTTAAATAACAAAAGGTCAATACCATTCCTACTGCTGCAAACAAAACAGTCAACTCGAAAGTGATAGGTATGAATGCAGGTAAAGATAGATAAGGCTTACCACCGAAAACCAAAGGCCAATCGGAGGTAAAAATCCAAGACATAAAACCAAGTGCGGTGGATGTTCCTGTGATCCCATAAATGAAACCAGCAATATGTAAGTCTGTTTCTTTTAAGCCTAAAGCAGCATCAAGCCCGTGAACCGGGAAAGGGGTATAAACATCGTGAAGTTTATATCCGCTATGACGCACTTTTTTTACGGCAGGAAACAATACTTCCTCATCGTCATAACATGCAACTGCGAATTTCTTTATTGCCATTATTATTTAAAAATTCTAAAGTTAAAAGTCAAAAAGGTTTTTTCGTCAATAATTAATGATGTGCTTCGGCTTGCTCATGTACAAATTGTTCAGTCGGTTTTTCATGAATCACATCCATTTTATGTTTGAATGATTCGCCAGAAGTCTTCAAAATAAATTTGATTTCCGCTATAGCAATTACAGGGAAGTATTTAGCAAAGAGGAAGAAACAGGTGAAAAATAATCCGAAAGTTCCGAGATAAAAACCAACTTCTGGCCAGGTTGGACTATAATAAGTCCAAGAACTTGGAAGATAGTCGCGATACAGGGAAGTTACAATAATTACAAAACGCTCAAACCACATACCTATATTCACTACAATAGACATGATAAAGGTAAATGGAATATTGCGACGCAATTTCTTAAACCAGAACAACTGAGGAGAAACCACATTACAAGTCATCATTGCCCAGTAACTCCACCAATATGGTCCCATAATTCTCCATTTGAAAGCATCTTGCTCATAAATGACTTGGCTATACCAAGACATGAACAATTCTGTCAAATAGGCGACACCCACAATTGAACCAGTCAATACAATTACCTTGTTCATTGCTTCAATGTGACCTACTGTAATATAATCTTCCAAGCCCACTATTCTGCGACAAACAATCAATAGAGTTTGTACCATTGCAAAGCCCGAAAAGATGGCACCTGCAACGAAGTAAGGAGGGAAGATAGTAGCATGCCACCCTGGAATTACTGATGTGGCAAAGTCAAAAGATACAATTGTGTGAACAGAAAGTACAAGAGGTGTTGAAAGACCTGCTAATACTAATGAAAGTGCTTCATGACGTTGCCAGTTTTTAGCCGACCCAGTCCAACCAAAAGAAGCTATTCCGTATAAACGTTTTCTTAATTTAGTTTTTGCACGGTCACGAACAGTGGCAAAATCCGGAATTAGTCCAGAATACCAAAATAACAGTGACACTGTGAAATACGTTGAAATCGCAAATACGTCCCAAAGAAGTGCCGAATTGAAGTTAGGCCAAAGTGGACCTCTTGAGTTTGGAAGAGGGAAGATAAAACCTGCATCCCAAACACGACCCATGTGAAAAACAGGAAACTGACCAGCACACATTACAGCGAAGATAGTCATGGCTTCGGCTGCTCTGTTAACACCTGTTCTCCATCCTTGACGGAAGAGTAACAAGATGGCGGATATCAAGGTTCCGGCATGACCGATACCTACCCACCATACGAAGTTGGTGATATCCCAACCCCAGCCTACAGTGCGGTTAATCCCCCACACACCAATTCCGTAATAGACCTCCCATGTTACTGAGAAAACGCCCAACATAAGTAGCGCAACAGAGAAGAAGAATCCAACATACCACATGCGACCTGGTTTTTGCTCAATAGGGCGCACGATTTCCTCAGTTACCTGATGGTAAGTCTTTTCTCCGTTTACTAATGGTTCCCGTACAAACGATTCGTACTTTAAATGCATAGCACGTATTTAGAAAATAGTTCTTTTTTATTGTTTATTGAAGGTTTTAACCAACAATTATTTCTTTCTTTTATCAAAAACAAAATTACCCAATATAACATTACGCCATTGAGTAATTGAGCCATTATATATGTTCATTCATCAAACCATCTTTAGTAACATCACCACCTACAATAGATTCATTGTTACGAATCAATGCGAGGTAATTGATGTTGGGTAAAGTATGAATTTGTTCGAGCACATAGAACTTGCGTTCCATTTGTTCTTTATTGCGTAACTTATAAATATTGCTTTCTTTATCCTTGGTATTTCCAAACTGGATAGCATCCGTAGGGCAAGATTGTTGACAAGCAGTTTTAGCTTCGCCATCCATCAAAGGACGTCCAGCTTTCTTTGCTTCCAACTTAGCATATTGTAAACGTTGAACGCAGAAGGTACATTTTTCCATCACACCACGGCTACGAACAGTAACATCTGGATTCAATACCATTCTTGTAAGGTCATCGTTCATATCATCACGACGGTAATCTTCATAAAGGTTATCATCGAAGCAATCTGCACCATTCCAATCCAACCAATTGAAACGACGAACTTTATAAGGACAGTTGTTAGCACAATATTTTGTACCAATACAACGGTTATAAGTCATCATGTTCAATCCTTCATTGGTATGTGGTGTAGCGGCTACTGGGCAAACGTTTTCGCAAGGAGCGTTGTCACAATGCTGACACATCATTGGCTGAAAAACAGTTGTGATTGAATTTGGATCATCCGGCATTCCTGAGAAATAACGGTCAATTCTTATCCAATGCATTTCTTGTGATTTCAATACTTCCGTTTTACCTACAACCGAAACATTGTTTTCTGCTTGACAAGCCATCACACAATTACCACACCCTACACAGGTATTGAGGTCAATGGACATACCCCAATGAATTCCATGAGATTCATAATTTGGATAAAGCGTTCCATTTTCGCGGAACCCTTCTTCCATTGGATCTCTTCCTTCGTCGCTAATTCCCGTTTCTTCTTTACTATCTTTTTCCGCCCAAGGTAAATGAGTATAATGTCCAATTTCTGCTTCTCTTTCGTTCCAAAGAACTTTTGGATCTTTTGAAAATTCTTCAATTGTATATTCATGAAGAATTGGACGTCCTTCGTAACTAAGATGTGTTTGAGTAATTGCTACAGGGTAAACTAATTCAGTTTTTTCAATAGCTACTGCTGTAAAATTTTCAAAATTATTGCCGTTATATGAAATAAATGGGTAAGCATTTTTGCCTGTATTGTCAGCAGCACGACCAACCTCTTTAGAACGACCATAACCTAAAGCGACAGCAACAACTTCGTTGTGCATACCAGGCATCACCACAATTGGTAATTCCATGCTTATGCCATTTACTGTCAATTTTACAACATGTTTTTTGGCATCTACTTCATTAATACTTGTCAATTCAGCACCTAAATCAGCAGCAGTTTTTGGTGAAACCAACGCATAGTTGTCCCAAGTAGCTTTAGTCATAGGGTCTGGCATTTCCAACAACCAAGGATTGTTACTGTATCCTGCGCCACGACCAATTGCTATTTTTTCGTAAACGAAAATTTCTTTTCCGCCAGATAATGGTTTTTTAATACCTGAAATTGCATTGGAAACATTTCCTGAGAAAGTTGCTCCACCCATTGCCATTTCACCAGTTGGCTCAATAATTCCTTCTTGCAATGCAATATCAAAAGCTTGTTGGCTGCCCATTTTTGTCAACCAATATTGATTCCAATATTGTGCATAGGTAGTTGTGTTGCCAGCCCAAGCCATCAAGTTGTCTTGAAAAGCTCGAGTTTTGAAAATAGGCGCAATACCAGGTTGCATTAAACTGAAATAACCCGTTTTAGGCTCAGCATCTCCCCAACTTTCCAAATAATGGTGATCAGGGATAATATATTTACATTCCTTAGCTGTTTCATCCCTGCGTTCGGCAAAAGAAACAGTTAATGGAACTTTCTTTAATCCTTCTAAAACTTTACTAGCTTGATAATATTCGTAAACAGGATTTACATTATGGAAGAAAACCGCGCCAACTTCGCCAGCATTCATGGCATTTACCATGTTCACCATATCAGCATCAATTCCTTGGCGATAATTGCTAGTTACTGCCCAGTTTACGGTTGTACCGTTTGCACCAACAGCATTGTTGATAGCATTTACAACAGTTTGAATATTTACATCATTAGCACCACAAACTACTAAGCCGTTTCCTTTTTTGAGGTCGGCAGCAGCTTTAGCTACAACTTCGTTCAATTTATCATTACCCAATTTTGGTGCTTCACCAGTTGTAATTGCATTGTAAAGAGCAACTGCCACAGTTCCCATTTCTGATGGGCGGCATACAGCACGCTCATCAGCTTTTGCACCGGTTGTAGTATGGTTAGATTCAACTTGATAATGCTTCGACATTTTTAGGTTAGAAGCACTTATTTTTCTTCCAACACTGTACTGTTTAGCAAATTCAACTGGAGATAACCAAGTTCCAAGGAAATCGGCACCAAGACTAACAATTGTTTGCGCTTTATCAAAATGATAAGATGGTAAAGTGCGTTTTCCATAACAAGCTTCGTTGGCTTGTAACATTCCTGAATAAGAAACCGCATCAAAAACAATGTGTTTTACGGTTGGAAATTTAATTGTAAATTGATTGATTACCTCTTTAGTTGTTGGAGATAGTATAGAACCTGTAACTAAGTAAGCAGGTTTAGTATTAGCAGCCAATGCAGCAGTTACCGCACGGTCAATAGCTTCGAAAGTAGATTCGTGATTATCAATATAAGGCTGACGTAGACGGGCTTTATCGTAAAGGTTTAAAACCGAAGCCTGCACTCGAGCAGATGTTCCGCCTTTAGTAATAGAAGATTTTGAATTTCCTTCAATTTTTATTGGACGACCATCGCGTGTTTTAATAACAATAGCACAATAATCGCCGTTGTCAACAAAGGTTGATGCATAAAAATTAGGAACACCTGGCGTAATATCCTCAGGCTTGATTGCATAAGGAATTACTTTACGAACAGGCATTTCGCAACTTGCTGCTAACATAGCAGCAGCCGTGCTGAAACCGAGGTATTTTAAAAAGTCACGGCGGGGAGTCTGAGCATCAAGCAAGTTTCCGCTTAAATCAAACGGAAGGTCTCCCTTAAACTCATTGCTTGTGCTTTCTTGATGAACTGCTGTTTCATTCAGTTCACCTAAACCCTTCCAGTATTTTTTTTGACTCATATAAAATTCAAAATTCAAAATCAAAAATTCAAAAAAGAGGAAATTAAAACCCTTACGAACTTTTTACTTGTTACTTTTTACTTAGTATTAATAGTGACACTTCATACATTCTGTTCCACCAATTTCTTCAACGGTAACGCCTGTGCGCTTACCTTCTTTCATTTCTTGGTGGTATTTTTGGAACAAAGTGTAATATTTATTATCTGCAAATTGAACTTGTGTTTGGCGGTGACAGTTCAAGCACCATCCCATTGATAGCGGAGAAGCTTGATATACCTCATCCATTTCTTGAATATTGCCATGACAACGTTGACATTGAACTTTCCCAACCTTTACGTGTTGAGCGTGGTTGAAATAAACGTGGTCAGGTAGGTTGTGCACTTTTGTCCAAACAATTGGTGTTGCTTGAATATTACCCTCCGCATCGCGGATGTATTCTTTTTTAGTAGCATCCCAACCAGCATAGGTATATAATTTCTTGATTTCGTCCGTTCCGTTTACTTCTACACCTTCAGCAGTAATCAATTTCTCTTTCCCAGTATATTCATTGATTTGCTTGTGACAATTCATACACACATTGGTAGAAGGAATCATTGCCTGACGACTTTTCTCTGCACCAGCATGACAATACAAACAGTTTACTTGGTTAACGCCTGCATGTACTTTATGAGAATAGAAAATAGGTTGTTTTGGTTGATAATTTTGTTGACGACCTAGTTCAATAGCACCATTGACAAACCAATAGCCACAGAAAATGAATGCAAGAATTGCAAACACAGCGATGAATGCTTTGTTTTTATAAACAGGTATCTCTTTTACGTTTGGTATGCCTTGTTTTTCATTAGTTACGCGGCGAAGAGTATAATTTGTTCTCCAAAGAACTATTAGAATTGCAACAAGAATGATGGTTACAAAAGTGTATAACCATCCATGACTTTCAGGGGCAGCTTGAGTTGCTTCGCCTGGTTTTGCTTTGTTTGGATCTTCGTATTTATCTACATAATCGAGAATGGCATCCACATCTTCTTTTCCTAAAGCTGGGAAAGCCGTCATTACAATTTTGAACTTGTCAACCAATTCCTTAGCATGCGGGTCGCCAGAAGCAAGAACTGCTGATGGATTTTTCACCCATTTGTAAATCCAT
The DNA here is from genome assembly GCA_903853805.1 of uncultured Bacteroidota bacterium. Classification (GTDB taxonomy): domain Bacteria; phylum Bacteroidota; class Bacteroidia; order Chitinophagales; family Chitinophagaceae; genus JAFIGV01. The sequence goes on along the minus strand of CAINUN010000036.1, from coordinate 20,623 downwards.
TCTTTTCCATGCGCATGACCCGAAACGCCTTTAAGGGCAGGTCCTGTTGCATCTTTCAATGGATTATGACAAGCAGCACAATTAGAATTGAACAATGCCTTTCCATCGGGGGCGGCAAATGCAGATTGGTTGCTTAAAAGCAATACGATGAGTAGTGCTGTTATGCTCTGGGTTAGTCTCCTGAACAACGGCATAATTGATTCAAACACAGCTATGATTTTGTGATTAAAATTTCGTTTTTTGACAAAGCGGTGGCAATATTACATAAACGAGGTCAAAAATGAAACACCTCGTTAAAAAAATGTTTAAGATTCCTGATTTTGGTAAGTTTTTAAGTGATTTTACTCACAATTTTTTCTGTTAAATACTGCCTGTTCTGCCGCCATCAACAGGTGTGCTAGTGCCATTTATGTATGCAGCAGCTGGACTTGCTAAGAATGCAATGAAAAAAGCAATCTCTTCGGGCTTGCCAAAGCGTTTTGCAGGAATTTCTGCCAACATTTCCTCTTCTACTTCGCTTAAAGTAAGATTTCCTTTAGAAGCTTTGTTGTTGATGATGGAAGAAAGTCTTCCTGTTGAAGTTGCTCCGGGCAAAACATTATTGACCGTGATGCCAAAAGCTGCTACTTCATTTGCCCAAGTCTTTGCCCAAGATGCCACAGCGCCACGAATGGTATTGGAAACACCCAATCCTTTCAAAGGAATTTTTACAGAGGTAGAAACGACATTGATGATCCGTCCGTAGCCTTCTTTTTTCATGCCTTCAAGTACAGTGGACGCCAAAATTTGATTGCAAATAAGGTGTTGATTAAACGCTGCTAGAAAAGCTTCGGGTTTTGCTTCAATAATAGCACCTGCAGGCGGTCCGCCGGTGTTGTTTACGAGGATATGAATAGGGTTTTCAGCAACAAAAGCGCTTACTACATTTTGCACCTCTTGAGGATTGCTGAAATCGGCTACCAAATAACCATGTGGTTGATTTGCGGGTGTAAGCGTAGCAATCGCTTCTTTTAAAGAAGATTCATTTCTTGCAAGAAGAATGCAACGCGCACCCAAAGATGCTAAAGCCTGTGCCGCTGCAAGACCTATGCCTTGTGTGCTGCCCGATATAAGGGCTGTTTTACCTGAGAGAGATAGTGGAAGCATGTGGCAAAGTTAATGCGGCAATATGATAGTTTAAAAATGGAAAAATTCAACAGAAACACAAAGGGTACAAAAAAGGCACTAAGCACACTAAGAAAAACGCTGTGTTCTTTGTGAAATCCGATGAGGTCTTTGCGGTAAAATCACTCACCTTCTAATCAAGCTTTTCAGCAGTTCGTTTTCTTTTTTAAGGTCGGCATTTTCTTGCTCCAATTCTAGCTCGCGGGCGGTGGCTTTCTTCACAGGATGAAGGGCGGCGAGGTCGGTGAAAAAATTGTGGTTCATGGCAATGCCTGCATCCCAAAAAAAATCGGCATAAATGCGCGGGCGTTTTAGGATTAGTTTTAAATCATAACCACTCAATACCTTCAATTTTGCCGCAAGGCTCACTAAATCTTCCTTTTGAATTGCTACTTGCTTGCCAATAATTTCTCCGTAATTCATCGTGGCAACTCTTCTTATGGTTTTGTTTTTCATAAATACTCTTCTTTTTAACAGCAAAAATAATAGACTTCACTTGGCTGTCCAAGTTATTTAGCTTGGCTGTCCAAGTTATTTCACTTGGCTGTCCAAGTTGTTTGGCTTGGCTGTCCAAGTTATTTAGCTTGGCTGTCCAAGTTATTTCACTTGGCTGTCCAAGTTGTTTGGCTTGGCTGTCCAAGTTATTTAGCTTGGCTGTCCAAGTTATTTGGCTTGGATGGCGGCGTTTTATCGAACTTTGACAGTCTTATATCTCCCAATATTTCATTTGCAAGAATAGCCCAACGGGAATCGCTTATCAAAACAGCTTGGCAAACCATGTGCTTCGTCAATCATAAATCACACTTCACCAATCACAAATAAAAAAGCCACCCCAATTAAGGAAGTGGCTTTATTAATTAATCAATACGAGTGGAGCCGGCGGGAATCGAACCCGCGTCCAAACATATGCCCGACAAGCTTTCTACATGTTTATTTTGGAATCGGTTTTCGTCATTAGGGAAGAGCCAAACGAACTATCTAATGCTTATCTGCTAAAAGCTTCATAACCACATCGCAGCGCAATGGTTACTATCCTATTGAAAGATGATTTAGGCGGCAACAGCGACAATAGGCAAAGGCTCGTTGCGGCCAAAATGGTGCGCTAAATTAAATTAGGCAGCCATGGCGTAAGTAGATTCGCCAGTTAAATTTTGGGTATTCAGATTTACGTGCTAATTATCCAACGCACGACATGCTTACATGCCCTGCCCTATGCTGTCAAAACCAGTCGGCCCCGGTTTTGATTTGGGCTTTCAAAGAACCAATGCAAAGGTAATGAAAAGAGGCACCGAAATGTGTGATGCCTCTTGTTAAAGTAAGATTGTTATAGAATATTAGCTCAATCCGTCAATTTCGCCATCCACCATTTTAATGCGGTTAGCTTGAGGATCAACAGGTAAGCCTGGCATGCGCATAATGTCGCCTGCAACTGCCACAATAAAGCCTGCGCCAGCATTAATTACTAGGTCGCGAATATGGAGAGTGAAACCTGTTGGTGCATTTATTTTTTTAGCGTCATCTGTAAATGAGTATTGGGTTTTGGCAATACAAACCGGAAGATTGCCCCAACCGTTTTTCTCATAGCTTTTCATTTTAGTTTTTGCAGAAGCACCCATTTCAATACCATCAGCTTGATATACACGCTTTGCTATTTTTTCAATTTTTTGATCAAGAGCATCAGTAAGGTCGTAGCAATAATTGATTGGCGTAGAAGGATTGGTTTCGATGAGTTTCACTACGGCTTCGGCAACAGCAGCTGCACCTTTTCCGCCTTCGGTAAATCCATTATTGATGGCAAAAACAACTTCTTGTTCTTTACACCAATTTTCAATGTAGTTCAATTCCTCAGCCACATCTGTATGAAATTTATTGAGCGACACCACCACACTTTGTCCAAATTGTTTCATGTTTTGGATGTGGCGTTGAAGATTTGGAAGACCTGTCTGCAAAGCTTCCATATTTGGTTGCGCAATTCCTGCTTCAGGCACACCACCGTGTAGTTTCAAAGCCTTTGTTGTAACAACTATTACAGTTGCTTTAGGTTGCAATCCTGCAAGACGACATTTGATGTCTAAGAATTTTTCTGCACCAAGGTCGCTTCCGAAACCAGCTTCTGTAACCACATAATCATTCAAGCTCATTGCCATTTTAGTTGCAATGATAGAGTTGCATCCATGAGCAATATTGGCAAATGGTCCACCATGAATAAAAGCAGGTGTTTGCTCAGTAGTTTGCACAAGATTTGGCATCAATGCTTCTTTCAACAAAACGGTGATAGCACCGCCTGTTCCAAGGTCGCGCATGGTAAAAGGTTTCTTATCGAAAGTATAACCCAATACAATGCTGTTGATGCGTTCTTCAAGGTCTTCAAGACTTGTAGAAAGACACAACAATGCCATAATTTCAGAAGCAGTTGTAATGTCAAATCCTGCCTCTGTAGGAATACCATTTCCTGTACCACCCAAACCAGTAACAATGTTTCTCAAAGAACGGTCGTTTACATCAAGCACACGACGCCAAACCACTCTATCCAATGCTTTTCCGGTATTGCGGTTTTGATATTGGTAGTTATCAATCAAAGCAGCAATCATATTGTTGGCGCAAGTAATTGCATGAAAATCGCCAGTGAAATGGAGATTGATATCTTCCATTGGCAAAACTTGAGAATAGCCACCACCAGCAGCGCCGCCTTTCATTCCAAAACAAGGACCAAGGCTAGGTTCGCGTAACGCAACAGCTGCTTTCTTGCCAATGTAATTTAAACCCAAGGAAAGGGCAACAGAAGTAACCGTTTTACCAACACCAGCTTTATTAGGTGTGATTGCGGTAACAAGAATCAAATTGCTCTGTTTAATTTTTTCTTCATTGATATAACTGAGTGGAACTTTTGCCTTAGTTTTTCCATAAGGAATCAGGTCATCAGTGTCAATATTTACCTTTTTAGCAATTTCGCTAATGTTCACCAATTTTGTGGCTCTTGAAATTTCGATATCAGAAAGCATACTTTGTTTTTTTTAGAAGTTGCAAAGAAATAAAATAATCGTGGTAATGAATTGTGATGTTGGTCATTGCCTACAAAACCTGTACTATTAAAAACTTAAGGTATTGTGTATTAGGCACGTGCCAAAGTATTGGATGATCAGATGCTTGTGTTTGCCAAGTTACTTGACGCAATTTCCTTTTCGCGTCTTTGGCTGCCATGTCAATAGTTTTTAAGAAAAGAGTTGGGTCAACTAAATTCGTGCATGAAGCGGTAACTAAATAGCCTCCAGGTTTTGTCAATCTCATTCCACGAAGGTTGATTTCTTTGTAACCTGTTATCGCTTTTTGAATATTCTCACGACTCTTGGTAAAAGCAGGCGGGTCGAGCATCACCACATCATATTTCCTGCTTTCTTTCACCCATTTTTTTAAAACATCAAAAGCATTTACTGTTTCAAACTTGCAGATGTCTTCGAAATTATTTAACAAGGCATTTCTTCTAGCTGTATTCACTGCATTATCAGAAATATCTAAGCCTAACACAGACTTTGCGCCATATTTTGCGGCATGCATAGAAAATGTTCCAGTGTAGCAAAATGCTTCTAAAACGTCTGCATCTTTTACAATGTGCTGAATGTAGCGGCGGTTATCTTGTTGATCGAGGAAGTAACCCGTCTTTTGTCCGTTTTCAATATCCACATGAAATTTCAAACCGTTTTCATTAAGGATAATATTGGTATCGAATGGAGCAGAAAGAAATCCTTTTTGTTGTGCCATACCTTCCAATTCTCGAACAGGTACATCATTTCGTTCATAAATACCTTTGGGCGAAAAAATTTTTTGAAGTGCATCAACAATTGCTTGTTTCCATCTTTCAATACCCAATGCAAGGGTTTGAATGACAAAATAATCGTTGAATTTGTCAATGATTAAGGCAGGCATTTCATCCGCCTCACCAAAAATCAATCGACAATTTTCTACATAACCAATTTGTTGGCGGTATTCCCATGCTGCCTTAATTCTTCGATAGAAAAAATCATTGTTTATTTCTTCTTTTTTATCTCTAGTCAATAAGCGAATGCGAATTTGCGATGCAGGATTTACATATCCTTTCCCTACAAAAGAACCATTTGAAGAATAAACTTCAACAATATCTCCAGGTTCAAATGTGCCATCGGAATCGCCTAATTCATTGGCAAAAATCCAGGGGTGTCCGTTGGCGACACGGTCACCAATTTTCTTTCTTAAAAAAAACTTAGCCATCGAGCAAAAATAGGATGTAAATGTTTGCTGTCTTCTGAATTATTTTTGGGAGGTTTGCTCAAGGAATTATGTTGCAACATCTCAACATCAGAAATTACGCCATCATTGAAGAACTCAGTATCGAACCCTGTGAACACCTTAACACACTCACAGGCGAAACCGGTGCAGGTAAAAGTATTATTCTCGGTGCACTATCGCTTATTTTAGGTGATAGAGCTGATAGTACAGTGCTGATTAATAAGGAAGAAAAATGTGTGGTAGAAGCTAGGTTTGATGTAAAGGAAAACAAGTCTTTTAGAAAAGTTTTGAAGGAAGAAGATTTGGATGATGACGAGGTTTGCATCATTCGCAGGGAGATTGCTACCAATGGCAAATCGCGAGCATTTATCAATGATACTCCGGTTAATTTGCAACAACTCAATAAGCTCACTTGTTTGTTGGTGGATTTGCAGCAACAATTTGGGCATCTTGCGTTGAAAGACAATTCTTTTCAAATGGATGTGGTGGATGCGATTGCTAAAAACTACGAACTAAATACTGAGTATTCCATCCTTTTTAAAAAGCATTTGGATATCACCAAACAACTTATTGCTTTAAAAGAAAAACAAAGCAACTGGCAGAAGGAAACCGACTACAAACAATTTCTTTTAGATGAGCTGCTACATGCCAATTTTAAAGAACAAGAAATAGAATACGCAGAACAACAACTGAAACAACTTATCCATGCCGAGAAAATTATTTCGGTGTTGCAAGCGGTTCGTTTTCTTTTGAATGAAGGAGAGCAACCGATAAATAATGAACTCAAAAAAATCACTCAACAACTTCAATCAATTGCCGATGTAATGGATGGTGTGGATAGACTTCAACAAAGAATATCATCTGTTTACATTGAGTTGAAAGATGTTGCAGAAGAGTTGGAAAATTTGGAAGGAAAAATATCCCTCGACCCAGCTTTGATGCAGAATTTGCAAGAAAGATTAGACCTCGGTTACAAATTGGTAAAAAAACATGCAGTGCAAACCACAGCCGATTTGCTCCTTATTCAACATCAATTAGACCAAGATCTTCAAGCCACTCAAAATCTTTCTACAGAAATAGAAAACCTATCGTTGCAGCAACAATCTAACTATGTAGAACTAAAAGCGATTGCTGCACAACTTTCTACTCAAAGAAAAAAAGCTGCACCTAGAATTACAGATGAAGTAAACAAGCTTTTGAAGTTAGTGGGCATGCCTAATGCACAAATTGAAATACAAATTAATGCCCTCAATGCACCTTCATTTATGGGAATGGATGATATTCAGTTTATGCTCGATGCCAATAAAAGTGGACAATGGTTGCCAGTATATAAAGCAGCATCAGGTGGGGAAATGAGTCGTATTATGTTGTGCATTAAATCTCTTACTGCAAAAGCAATGCACTTGCCCACACTCATTTTTGATGAAGTAGATGCAGGGATTTCGGGTGAAGCGGCTCGTCAGGTTGGATTCTTGTTGAAGGAACTGGGCAATTATCATCAAGTCATTTGCATTACCCACCAACCACAGGTGGCAGCAAAAGGACTAAGGCATTTCTTTGTCTATAAAGAAGCCGATAAAAACAAAAAGATAGCTACTCGTGTTCGGGTTTTACAAAAAGAAGAAAGAACCCTTGCCATTGCCCAAATGATGGGTGGAGAACAACCTACAGAAGCAGCTTTGCAAAGTGCAAGAGAGTTATTGGGCTGAACAATCATCGACTATTTCGATTACACAAGATTATGGAGCATTTATCAAATTTCGCTTTTTAAATCAGCAAGTTATTTTGTTAGCTAAACAATTCTTGTTTAGTGATTTTATTTCAAACAAATAGTTCGCCCAATAAGTAATAAAAAAGGCTACCCTGAGGTAGCCTTTTCAAAAAATAATAATATATACTAATAGCAGAACAAGTCCTGTAATGTATCGCCTGGAAACCTTTCATTTACATTCAAAACTCGAGTGTATGAAAGACTATCAATTAACTTATTTGGTCTTACTAACTCTCTATTTTTCCATAACCAAAGGAAATCATAAGAAGAATTTAATTGAAGATTTGTAGTAGTAAATTGACCTAAAACAACTGTTCCTAACAAGGTGTAGGGACTATTAGTACCCGCTTTTCTATAATAAGTAGGTACAGTAGGGTAAATCAATACATTGCCAGGACATCTTCCAACAATATTAAACGTTACTGAAGGGAAATTCTGTGCATTTGGCATGTTAATATTAATACTAGCAGCAGAGCATGCATCACCATCATAAACTCCTAATGGAGCAGCATCTCTAATAGCCCAATCACTTTGGCTATTATTTGCATTATTTGGATAAACTTTGATTACAACATTTCCAGTAGGTACGTCACTAACAGAAACAGATTGTCCATTGGTTGCACTTATAAGAATTCCTGCAACAATTGGTTGACGAGGATCTCCATCTTTTGCGTAAATGTCCATCAAATATGTAGAAACAGTAGAAACGTGTGTGTTGAATGTCATGCTAACTGAACTTGAGCATTGAACACCTGGCCAAGCTGGAGAATAATAAGTAAGGTGACTAGTTGTAAATTCAGCAGTATAATTGCTAGAAATAGTTACATTTTTTTCAAAATTCCAACGGTTTTTAGTTACGTCATAACTAAAGATTGGAATATTATCACCTGATTTTACTGCAGCTTTTGTAGTAGGATTAATATAAGAAGGGTCAATTCCAACAGAAACAGTTATTGGGTTTGTGAAGAATTTTACCTCTTGACCATTTAGAGTCATTTCAATTGAAGTAAAACCAGAAGTTTGGAAATAACCAGAAATTCTGTTTCCACCTTCAGTATAAATACTATCAGATAAAAATGAGTTTTGAGGGAAGGCACTAAGAGAACTAGAAGTTCTTGTGCTGTAAAATACCTGTGAAACTTGCAAAGAACCACCGTTGTTGTTTATAATGCTGCCATTAGCATCTTTGAATTTTGTCCCAACTGGAATAGTCAATGTTGAAATTTCAGGAGTAGTAGCATTTGGAGTAGTAGCCAATGTAACTGTTGAAGCTACACTACCATCAGCAGCCAATTGTACCTGAGTTTGTTTAACAGATACACCGTTTGGTGGGTTTTTTAAATTCACCATTGTAACGTTTATCAGTTGTTGCTTTTGGTTACCATCAACAGTAATTGGAATTTTTATTGTAGCATAATCAGGCGCATAAACTTCTACCGTGAACGCAATAGGTGCACTAGATGATGGTTTTACAAATGGGTCAATTCCAAGACTTAATATTCCTGTAGAGGAAACATTAAACACTTTTGTTCCACCATACTCATATACCTTACTGGCATCTTTTCCGGTAATACGAACAAAAATGTTTTGAGGGGCCATTCCATTGGATGTTTTAGGATCCCAAAACTGGAAAGAAACGCCGTATTTGATTACGTCACCATTAACTGAAAAACCAACATTATCGGTTATTTTTTTACAGTTAACAAGGAGTATTGAACTCACAAAAAGCAAGAGCAGCTTGATTGTATGTTTCATAATTGGTAAATTTGCGTGTGATATAATATTTAAAGTTTGTAATTAAGTGATAATTGTATTACAGGTAACCAAGAATATGATTTCAGGTTGTCTTGTATTTGTTTTCTTTGGACTTCATTTCCAGCTAAATATCCAGTTGTCACCATAGATACTTTTGCAGAAGTAGTAAAATAGTATGTTCCTAAATCAAAACTATAACTCATCTTAGATTTAGGGATGGCACTGCCTATACCACATCCAAAATATAAACCGGCACCTTTCCAATCTGCATCAACATCAGCATAACCCATTGTTCCATCGTTAAGCTCTATCTCACCATATTTATAACTACCTAATGGAGTAACATGAGCAAATACGTTTGCTTTAGAAAAATAGGAAATACCTCCTGTCAAACGAAATATAGTTTGTTTAATTGTCTTCACTTCATAATCAGCAAGTAAATGCCAGTTATTGAATCTTGCTTTGTAATAACCATTTATTGTTACGTTTCCTGTTTGTTCAACTTTTGTAAAACTAAAAGGCAAGTGGCTATAACCAAACCTTAAAACAGTTTTATCAGCGATTTCTCTTTTAAATTCTAAACCAATGCCTGAAGAACCAACTAGAATCCCCAAAGTACCGTATTTAGGCTCATACTGCAAAATTGAATCGGCTGTAGTAGGCGATGACGGTTGAACATTCGATGAAATTCCTTGTCCGTATGAACAAAGAAATTGCATCAGCAATATAACCAAAACACTAAAACACTTCAATTTGCGATTCATTATTTTTCAAAAAATTACTTGTAAAACTTAAGGACCGTAGACAACTAAATTTGGATGCTTAAAATAAAGCTTCAGCAAAGATACAATTGCAAACAGAAATATCAAGTTTTAGAGTGAAACCTTGAGTATATTTTTTTTCTTATGGGCTAAAGATAGTGAATCAATTTGAATCACCAACACTTCAAAGAAAAATATTTATTCAATCAGCAAACAAATTTGATATGTATTTTACAATATTATTCTTAACGACTTTATTTTCAGACGATAAACTTTGTTTCTTTGCAATAATATTATTTGGCTATATGGATTCCATTTTATTAAAAAATACAATTTTTGTCAACGAAAATTCTGTTTCAATCAAAGACATATTAATAGATCAATACAGAATAGAAAAAATAGCAGACACTATTCAAGTCAAATACAATTGCAAGGAGATAAATTGTGAAGGGCTTTATTTAATACCAGGTGTCATTGACGATCAAGTTCATTTTCGTGAACCAGGACTGACGCAGAAAGCAACAATTGCATCTGAAGCTAGGGCAGCAATTGCTGGTGGAGTTACAACCTTTATGGAAATGCCTAATACCAATCCCGCTGCATTGACACAAGAATTATTAGAGGAGAAATACAAAATTGCTGCGAATTCTTCGATAGCTAATTACTCATTTTTTATGGGAACTTCTAATGATAATATAGACGAAGTACTTCGCACCAACGAAAGGAAAAAAAATGTTTGCGGTATAAAGATTTTCATGGGTTCTAGCACTGGAAATATGTTGGTGGACAATTACATCACGCTCAACAAAATTTTTTCAGAAGCAGAAGTTTTGATAGCAACTCACTGTGAAGACGAGAGAATTATAGAAGCCAACAAAATAAAATTTTCTGATGCTAACGATGTTTCATTGCATCCTTTTATTAGAAACATTGATGCCTGTTTTGAAAGTTCATTTTCTGCTGTGCAACTAGCAAAAAAACACAACACACGACTTCACATTTTGCATATTTCAACAGCAAAGGAACTTCAGCTTTTTACTAATTTTTTCCCTCTGAAAGACAAAAGAATAACTTCCGAAGTTTGTGTGCATCATTTGCATTTTACTGCAGATGATTACAAACAATTAGGCAATCAAATAAAGTGTAACCCTGCAATAAAATCTTCTGAAAACAAAGCAGCTTTGTGGGAAGGATTGTTAGATGATAGATTAGATATCATTGCAACAGATCATGCGCCTCATACTTGGGAAGAAAAATGTCAACCTTATCAAAAGGCGCCTTCAGGTTTACCATTGGTACAGCACAGTTTATTGACCATGCTTTATTATGTAAAACAAGGTAAAATACCAATAGAAAAAGTAGTAGAAAAAATGTGTCATGCTCCAGCTGAGTGTTTTCAAATTGCTGAGCGGGGCTACATACGTGAAGGGTATTTTGCAGACTTAGTTTTAGTGGATTTGAATAATAAAACAAAAGTCAATAAAGGAAATATTCTGTATAAATGCGGATGGTCTCCTTTCGAAGGTTTTGAATTTCCTGCTTCGATAAAATATACTTTTGTGAATGGTGAAATTGCCTATGAAAATGGAAAAGTAAATGAAGATGTAAGAGGCAAAAGAATTTCATTCAATCGCTAATGATAAACGACAAGAGCGCACTCAAAGATTTGTCTTTTTTTTGCAATGGTGAAGCAGATATTTTTGCATTAATCAATCATACTACTACTGTTAAGGGGAAGGGGGTTTTGAAACAACATATTTTGAATCCGCCTAAAAGCATTGAGCAATTATTGGCGGTACAAAATGTTGTACGTTATTTTTCCTCAAATCCAAATTCATGGACAAATTCCATAACCAACGGCACTTTAGTCATTATTGATAAATATTTTGAAACTGCTGATACAGCACCAGCTCCTTCAGGATTTAACTTGTTAGTTGGACGTTTTTTTCAAAATATTCTTGCCAAAAATGAACAATCATTGGTTTATTTTTCGCTTTCACAGCTCGCTGATTTTTTCGTAGGTTTAAATGAAATGACTTTACTTTTAAAGCAAGAAAATTTACCTTCAAAACTATTTCAAATTCTTCTTGAAATTGAAGAAGAAATTGCAAAACAAGACATTGTTAATCAATTACTGACTGTTAGAAAATACACCTCTTTTACTCAGATAGTTAAGTTGAATTTTGAAGCAAGAAGAATTTTGAAGGGACCTGTAAAAAGACTGATCGAAAAATATGCCTTACTTGATGCATGGCATGCAATGGGATTGGCAACAAATGCTAACACCTGGGTTTTCCCTGAAATTGTTTCCTCATTTCCTGTAAAACTCAAAGCCACAGGATTATTTCATCCATTAGTGAAACAACCTAAATCCTACGATATTGAGCTAAATAACAAGCATAATTTTCTATTGCTAACAGGTGCAAACATGTCAGGTAAGACAACTTTTATGCGTGCAATGGGTGTTGCATCATTACTTGCACATTTAGGAATGGGTGTCCCTTCAAAATCAATGACCATTAGCTTTCTTGAAGGCGTTGTTACAAACATGCATATTGAAGACAATTTGCAATTAGGTGAGAGTTATTTTTTTGCTGAAGTAATGCGTATGAAACAAACAGCTTTTCAACTGCAAAAAAAAGCGCCTCATTTGGTTCTTATGGACGAATTATTCAAAGGTACAAATGTGCATGATGCTTATGATTGTACTAGTGCTGTAATTAATGGATTGTTGTATTTCCCACAACACATTTTAGTTCTTTCCTCTCATCTTTTTGAAGTTGCCCAACATTTTGTAGCAAATGAAAAACTAATGTTCAAGTATTTTGAAACCAACATCACTGAAGATGGTAAATACTCGTTCACTTATGAATTGAAAAACGGAATTACCAACGATAGGATTGGCTATAAAATTTTACAACAGGAAGGTGTATTAGAAATGCTCAAAAATAAATGAACCAATTGATTTCACAAGTTCTTAAACCAACCCTCTCCCCTTTACTGTATTTTTGAAAACTTTTTTGAAAGATAAAGACAGATAGAAGCAAAGCTATATGCAAGAATTCAGACCCGGAAGATTTGACATTTTACCCACCATAGTCAAGAACCTCATCATCATTAATGTACTGATGGCGTTCTTGCAATTTGTGCTCATTAAGTTCAACATTGTTTTACCTGATTACTTTGGGCTTCACTATTGGAAATCGCCTTTATACCGTCCATGGCAATTGCTCACTCACATGTTCATGCACGGTAGCCCATATGATGCCAACCTAACCATAAGCCATTTGTTTTTTAACATGCTTGGATTATGGATGTTTGGCAGTGTGCTTGAAAATATTTGGGGCTCTTCAAGGTTTCTTTTATTTTATCTTATTTGCGGATTTGGAGCAGCTGCTTGTCATCTTGCGGTATTGGGCTATGAATTCAGTAGCTTTAACCTTGCTTTCCACAACTATGAACAGACAGCAGCACTTGATACTTATCTTAAGTTTATCCAAGAACAAGGACTGATCAAATATCCTGCATTCAATGAACTCAAATCTTTTTGGGTGGCTAATCCTGCATGTAGCAACTGTGTAAATCATTCTGTTGATTTAATCAACGAGTACTATCGACAGAATATTAATGAGGTAACCGTAGGCGCTTCAGGTGCTATTTTCGGAGTATTATTTGCTTTTGGCTTTTTATTCCCAAATACACTATTGTATGTTTATTTTTTAGTTCCAGTCAAGGCTAAATATTTAGTGGCAGCTTTGGCATTATTTGATTTGTTTTCGGGCATTAAAAATTCGGCAGGCGATAATGTGGCTCACTTCGCACATCTTGGTGGAATGGTGGTTGCTTTTATAGTTTTAAAAGTTTGGAATAAAAAAAATAGAAGAACCTTTTTCTAAGTATGAAATCATATAGGGAACATCCTTCAATTGCGGCATACAAAGAGAATGCTGTTTTACAACTCATCATTGCAAGCGGTTGTGGTTATGTCATGTTTCATCTTGCGCGCATCATGTTGTTACTCATGAATTGGGAAAAAGGGGAAGTCTTTCATCTTTTATACCCCAATATTGGTTTAGGTGTAAAAGAAATCTGGGCTCAAAAATGGTGGACAATTTTCACATATGGTTGGGTCCATCATGGCTTTTGGGATTGGTTTACAAACATGATTTGGCTATATTGTTTTGGCGTCGCTTTGCAAAGTATGAGCAACTTTAAACAAGTTATTCCACTGTTTGTTTTTGGAATTATTTTCGGGGGAGTATTTTATGAATTATCACAGTTTTACTTTTTGCAAGAAAGCACTCAAAATGGGATATATTTTTTGGGATCTACAGCAGGAGTAATTTCTGTAGGCATGGCAGCTTTCATTATTCAACCAAATTATCGATTGAAAATATCTTCAGGATTTTCAATTCCGATTCTCTTATTTCTTTTGATTTTTCTCACTTTGGAATGTCTTGTTTTGTTACCAAAAGAATTCAATGCTTTTGCAGTTTTATTAGGAGGCATTGTTGCTGGAATTCTATATGGTTTATTGCTTCGATTTGATATTGAATTGGGCACTAGGGTTTATTCTTTTCTAGGGAAAATTCAGCAATTTACTACACCAAACGAAGAAAATATTTTCGAGAAAAAAAACAGCAAAAGAATGGAACTTCTAAGAACAATGTATGAGCCCAAACATGGTGTAACTCAAGAAAAGATCGACGCAGTTTTAGAAAAGATATCTGAAAGCGGATTTCAATCACTTTCAAGAGAAGAAAAAGACAGTTTACATAAAGCAAACAAAGACTGATCCTTTGGCACAACAAAAAAGCATATTGAGAAGAGTCTTCAGCCCAGTGTTGTTGTTGATGAATATAGCTACATCGATGTGGTTGTTGGGATGTTATGCAGCTTCTATATTAAATCCTATTGAGATTACTTACATTGCTTTGTTTAGTTTAACTCTCCCTTTTGCATTATTTGCAAATGTTTTCTTCTTGATTTTTTGGCTTTTCTCCACACATAAATCAAGGCTTTTTGTTTCCCTTATTCCTTTATTGATTTGTTATAAAATGATGCCCGCTGTTTTCGGTTTTCACTTTTTTGGAAATGACTGGGAACATCAATCAAATAGACTTAAAATTCTTAGCTGGAATGTTCACGCAATGGGCACTTTCGACCATCCTAATGAAAAAGCTCAAGCGGAAGGAATAATGAATTTGATTCAAGAAGAAAGACCTGAAATACTTTGTTTACCTGAGTTTGCAACAAATGCCGACACAAGTCAATGGGTTTTTATTCCAAGAATCATGAAGGAAAATGGATATGCTCAGTATCATTTTGTGGAAGACAATGATTTTGGACCTCAAATAAGAATTGGCACTGCTGTTTTTACAAAATTCCCAATCCTCGATTTCAAAACTTTCCACTTGAGTAAATACACGATTATGACTGAATTGGATGTTCAATTGCCTACTAAAAAAAGGCTATCAGTTTTCATCGTTCACTTGCATTCATTCATGTTGAGCGATAACGATAAAGCAATGATAGAAGATGTGAAATCGAACAACACTGGCAATATTCCTAATTCTTTTCTTTACAAACTCAACCATGCTTATATATCACGAGCTTCAGAGGCAGAAACCGCAGCTCAAATTCTAAATAGAAACCCAAATCCTAAAATTGTTTGTGGTGATTTTAATGATTTACCCTTTTCCTATACCTATCAAACCATCAGAGGTTCGTTGAGCGATGCTTTTTCGAGTAATGGATTCGGTTTAGGAAGAACTTACAATCAAATTTTTCCAACATTGCGTATTGACCATGTTTTTTATGACGATAAGTTATTGACACCAATTGCCTTTCAAACGCCACGCACTTATTTTTCAGATCATAACCCGGTCATTGTCAATTTTGAAATTAGCAAAGACTAACCCTTATTTTTGAACTCAACTATTAATACCATGTCTGACCTGCATATCTATAACTCTCTCACACGGCAAAAAGAAAAGTTTGAACCCATTACACCCAATCACGTGGGTATGTATGTATGTGGGCCAACCGTTTCTGGCGAATCACATTTGGGACATGCCCGTCCCTATATCACCTTTGATGTAGTTTATCGTTATTTACTTCATCTTGGCTATAAAGTTCGATATGTACGTAATATTACAGATGCAGGGCATTTTGAAGAAGAAGGTCGTGTTGCTGAAGATAAAGTAGCTGAAAAAGCAAAATTAGAAATGCTTGAACCCATGGAATTGGTGCATAAATACACCAATCTTTTTCATTGGGGGATGCATCTTTTTAACACGCTTGACCCAAGTATTGAACCAACAGCAACGGGACATATCATTGAGCAAATTGCCATGATTGAAGACATTATTCAAAAAGGCTTTGCTTATGAAGTAAATGGCTCCGTTTATTTTGATGTAAAAAAATATGCAGATGCTTATCCATATGGTAAGTTGTCGGGTAGAATCATGGACGATTTGTTGGAGACAACCCGCGATTTAGAAGGTCAAGATGAGAAAAGAAACAAAGTAGATTTTGCGCTTTGGAAAAGTGCACCACCTCAACATATCATGCGTTGGAAAAGCCCTTGGGGTGAAGGTTTTCCGGGTTGGCATATTGAATGCTCTGCAATGGCTAGTAAGTATTTGGGAGAAACCTTTGATATTCATGGAGGTGGTATGGATTTACAATTCCCACATCATGAATCTGAGATTGCACAATCAACCATTGCTCATGGTCATGCGCCAGTGCGTTATTGGATGCACAACAATATGATTACTATCAATGGGAAAAAGATGGGCAAGAGCTATAACAACGTTATCAAGCTCACTGAATTGTTTAGCGGCAATCATCCTATTTTAGAACAAGCTTATCATCCTATGGTGGTTCGTTTTTATATTCTTCAAACGCATTATCGCAGCACACTTGATTTTTCTAATGAGGCATTGCAGGCATCTGAAAAAGCTTTGAAACGTTTATGGGAGGCTTATGAAGTATTGAAAAGTCTTACTGAAGAAAAATGCACACAGAGTTTTTTTAATATGTTGTCTGGTGCAATTAATAATGAAATTGCTGAATCCTATGATGAGAATACTATTTTGACAGACATACATAATCAAATATCAAAGTCTAATATAAACTTATCAAGTAGCTCTGATACATTTAAAAGAATCAGAATGATAGTTGAACAAAACAAGAATTTAGTAG
Organism: uncultured Bacteroidota bacterium; assembly: GCA_903853805.1. GTDB lineage: Bacteria > Bacteroidota > Bacteroidia > Chitinophagales > Chitinophagaceae > JAFIGV01. The sequence continues at coordinate 3,703 of CAINUN010000036.1, read as the reverse complement.
AAGAAAAAAACAGGACTTTAATTAACCTTCAGTGTATTATAAATTGTCTTGAATGTAAAGAGTTTATGGATGATGACCTTAATACCGCAAAAGTCATAGCAAACCTTTTTGATTTAACTCCCACGATTAATAGCATTAAAGGAGGTCAATTAAACATTGAGGTAATTTGTAAAGAAACATTACTGTTAATAAAAGACACTTTCAAAACCTACCTTGAAGACATTCTTGGATTGCAAGGATTGCAAGCACAGCAAAGCGATACGCTAGACAAAGTACTTTCTTTATTGATTGAAATGAGAAAGGATGCAAGAACTAGAAAAGACTGGGCAACATCCGATCAAATCAGGATAAAACTTGCGGAAGCAGGAGTATTATTAAAAGACGGCAAAGACGGAAGCGTTTCCTATACAATTGAATAACTGAATGAAAAAGTTTTCAAGAATTCTACGCTACTTAGTTGAATATAAAAGTCAAATTGCTTTGTATTTTCTCAGCAATTTGCTCACCATTGTCTTCGGGCTTTTTTCATTGAGTATGTTGGCGCCTGTGTTGCAGGTTTTGTTTAGAGATGAAGCTGTTTCTACACCATCTGCAACAAAAAAGACAGACATCCTTTCCTTCATTTCCGATTACATTCACAACTTGGTTTTGAAAGAAGGAAAGCTTACTGCTTTGGCTTATATCTGCATCACCGTTGTTGTGTTTACTATTCTTAAAAATTCTTTTTTCTATTTAGCGCAATACATTCTCAATCCCATTCGCAATGCAGTATTGAGAAGAGTAAGGGATGATATTTTCACTAAAACCCTTTTCCTGCCTATTGGTTTTTTCACTGAAGAAAGAAAAGGGGATTTGATTTCAAGGATGACCAATGATATCAACGAAGTGGAGCTTTCTATTATGGCAACACTTGAAGTTGTTTTTCGCGAACCTTTTGCCATCTTGATTACGCTTTCCTACATGGTGTCTATTAGTCCTAAGCTTACCATGTTTTTGTTGGTGTTTTTACCCATCACTGGATTAATTATTGGGCGTATTGGTAAGTCATTGAAAAAATCGAGTAATACTGCTCAAGAACTCTTGGCAAACATGCTTGGCATCATCGACGAAACCTTGGTAGGTATGCGTGTTATCAAAGCATTTGGCGCAGAGAAACACCAACATCTTCGGTTCATGCAAGTGAACAACAATTTATTTCGCACCAAAAACAAAATTGCAGCTAGAAGAGAAATGGCTTCTCCTTTTTCCGAGGCATTGGGTGTTATTACTATTAGCATTGTTTTATGGTATGGTGGTCAGCTTATTTTTTCCAATCATTCTCCTTTGAAAGCAGAGTCTTTCTTGATCTACATTGTTTTGTTCACGCAGATAATCAATCCTTTCAAAAACCTTTCTACTTCGTTCTTCAACATTCAAAAAGGTTCTGCGGCTTTAGATAGAATTGAACAATTGTTGAATGTGGAAAATACCATTACAGAAATCAACCAACCTAAAGCTATTAATCATTTCAACGAGTCCATTGAGTTTAAGAATGTTCATTTCAGTTATGGTCAACGGAAGATTTTGGATGGCATTGATCTGAAAATAGAAAAAGGAAAAACGGTTGCATTGGTGGGTGCTTCTGGTGCTGGCAAGTCAACACTTGCCGACCTTGTTCCTCGTTTTCATGATGTGAGTAGTGGTGAAATTTTGATAGATGGTATAAATGTAAAAGAGCTCAAACTCTATGACCTTAGAAAGTTAATGGGTGTGGTGAGCCAAGAACCTATACTTTTCAACGATACCATTTACAGCAACATCACTTTGGGCACAGGTGGCGCTAATCAAGACCAAGTAGAGGAAGCAGCTCGCATTGCGCATGCACATAATTTCATCACCCATAAACCAGAAGGTTATGAAACTACTGTTGGAGACAGAGGCAATAAACTTTCAGGTGGTGAACGCCAACGAGTAACGATTGCACGAGCAGTTTTGAAAAACCCTCCAATTCTTATTCTCGATGAAGCTACTTCATCGCTCGACACGGAAAGCGAGCGCATTGTGCAAGAAGCTATAAATTCACTAATGAAAAACAGAACCTGCATCGTCATTGCTCACCGATTGTCAACGGTGCAACATGCAGATGAAATTGTGGTGTTGGAAAAAGGTAAAATCATTCAACGAGGCACCCACAATTCTTTGATGAATGAAGGCGGTGCTTACAAACGCCTCGTAGAAATGCAACAAGTAAAATAATTCAGTTAAAATATATTTGCAGAAACAAGGAATAAGATGAAAAAAATATTGGTTACAGGCGGATGTGGTTATATAGGTGGGCATACTATTGTTGACCTTATCAACAATGGTTTTGATGTCATTTCTGTTGACGACCTTTCTAAAGGTTCTGAGCGAATGATGTTAGGTGTGGAGCAAGTACTTCATCGTAAAGTGAAGAATTACAAAGTCAATTTGTGTAACCTTGAAGACACTGAAGCTATCTTTAATGAAAACCCCGACATAGTGGGCATCATTCATTTTGCTGCGTTTAAGTCGGTGCCCGAATCGGTGGCTGAACCGCTTAAATATTACCGCAACAATCTCCAATCTTTAGTCAATATTCTTCAATGTGCGCAAGATTTTGGTGTACATCATTTTGTGTTTTCATCGTCTTGTTCGGTGTATGGCAATACAACCCAATTACCTGTTGATGAGTTGGCGCCTTTGGCGCAAGCCGAATCGCCTTATGCACATACCAAGCAAATTGGCGAAGACATTTGCCGCAATATCGCTACAGTAAACGACGATTTCAATACTATTCTACTTCGTTACTTCAACCCGGTTGGCGCTCACGAATCGGCTATTATTGGCGAGCTTCAAGAAAAGCCTGAAAACCTAGTACCTGTCATTACGCAAACTGCCATTGGCAAGCGGGAGGAAATGCATGTTTTTGGCACCGACTACCCTACCCGCGATGGTTCTTGTGTGCGCGATTATATTCATGTTATGGACATTGCCAACGCACACACTCGCGCTTTGCAATACCTAATTGATGGCAAAAACCAAGAGCGTTGCGAAGTGTTTAATTTGGGTACGGGCAATGGCGTAACCGTGCTCGAACTCATTCATTCTTTTGAAAAAGTAACTGGTCAAAAATTGAATTATAAACTTGGTCCGCGCCGCGCCGGCGATGTGGTGGAAGTATATGCCAACAACAACAAAGCCAAAGAATTATTGGGCTGGGAAACAAAATATTCCCTCGACCAAATGATGGACACTGCTTGGCGCTGGGAAGTGGCTATGAAAAAAGAAGCCGCAAATGTGGGCTTGAATTAGAAAGTCTAAGTCTTAAATACGCTAACAAAAAAAGCCGCTTCTTTCGAGGCGGCTTTTCTTTAATAACGGTATAGATTACTCCCAATCCACTTCAAACGTGCCCGGTGTAGGCGTGTCGTTGTGGCAATTGAGTTGGCGTTTATCATCGGCGAAACCCAACTGCATTGGCGTAGCAACCACTTCGGTGTGTGGCGGCACTGTTACCACATCCCATCCTGCTTGAGGAAGGTCGTTGAGGTCGTTGGTGAAATAGAATAAGACCATTGCAAAACAAAACCGCACCTGCATCCATTAACATTTCGTCTATTTTTAGTTAGATTTAGCTGCTATTTTTAGTTTTGTATTCACTTTTATTGCTTTAGAGGGCTTTTTTGCCCTCTTTTCAGCTGTT
>CAINUN010000035.1 GCA_903853805.1 uncultured Bacteroidota bacterium | reverse complement strand
TGATGCAAAGATGCGGCGGGGTTTTACTTCCTGCAACACAATTCATGGGCTTAACACGGGTTTTGTAAGCGCGTAACAAGTCGTTAAGAAATGGGGCTATTTCTTCTTGATGTTAATCTGGCGTTTCTTCTGTTTGATTTCGAAGTAAAGAATGATCGATTGATTGTTGACCAAATCGGCGGGTTGTGAAAACTCTACAGGTCGAAATTGATCTCCAAAGGCTCCTTCGCTTAACGATACGATATATTTCCCAGCGGGTAGATTAAAATGGAATTCTCCATTTTCATCGGTCAAAGTGCTGTTTACTTCACCTTTATCGCCAGCAACCATTACTTTGATATTTGATACCCCAAAAGGCACATCTGACATTTTATCCTTTTGCACACTTAACTTACCATTCAACACACGACTTATTTTGTATGGAATCAGAATTGTTCGATTACCCTCAAGTTGGAAATACTGAATGTTACCTTCGCTAGGCATCCACCCCCTTAGTGTTGAGTTGTGTCCGAAATCTGCTTTGTAAGAACCCGTGTCTGTGTTTTTATAAAGCACTTCTCCTTCGTTATCCGTAACAAACAAGTCTCCATTCAAGGACAATGTTTGTCCAGCAATTAATTCTTCATCTTTGTCTTTTAAACCATTGCTATTTGCGTCTTTAAATAGAACCAATCTCAGGTTGTAGAATTTTCTTACAGGCAAAAAAGGCGCCTTCAATCTCATGCGAAACGCTACATTAAAGTATGGTTTTGCACTTGCTCCTTCATTGGTGTTAAAGGGAATAATTCCGTTTAGGTTGAAATCATATCCTTTGGTGGGGTGACTATAATTTACATTGGCAATGAAATTAGCATTAGTAACATTATTTGGTAGGGCTTGAGCATAATTTATTTGAAACCTTCCATTCATTCTTTTTTTAAACATTTTGATTTCTGCAAAAGGGCTGAACATTATCTTTCGATACGTCCTTTGGCTATCTATGTAAGCAAGAAACTCTTGGTGAAAGAAAGGTCCATTATCAACCCTAAAAGAAGTTCCAAACCTCTTGTATTGTAGTGTTCCTTGATTACTTGTAACAAAAGCACTTTTAGCAGCGTCACCATCAATCAGAGACATTTTACCTGCGAATGCAACTAAAGTCATCTGCACCTTATTGGCAATTAGATAAGAAAAAGAAAGGTTAAGGTAGTTGTAGTTTGTGTTTTCAGATGGATTCAGGGGTTGATATTGTTTTTGGTTTCCAAAAGCAAGTGTAATATTCCCTTTTCGTTGTTGGTAGCCTGCTCTTAAACCAAAATTTGCCATCTTAGCAGTATAAACGTCCATGTACAACATGGTATCTTGAAAGAGGTTTTGTTTCCTAAAATTGTATTCATAATAAACGCCACCAAAATACTTTTTGTACAATACTCTCACATCGTGCATGTGTAATCGTTGTCCTTTAAAAACACCAGCATAGCTATTGCTGTTATACAAAACATTGGAATTGATTTGGAAGATTCTATTTGAATAGGACAGATTGTATCCTAGCGAAGTGCCAAGCAAAGTATGTTCTGAACTATTCACCAGTTTTTGACTCGAATGATCAAGCCCTACTCCTGTGATGAAAGCAATTTTTCCGTCTGTCATTTTATACTCTGCAATCTGTCCCAACACTGCTGCAGTGTGTAGTTTTTCCTTGTCTATGTTCATAGAAAAATTCTCGTTGAACCGCCAAGTGTTTTTATATCCGGTTTGAACTGCTGCTCCAATTATTTTGTTGTTACCAACTCGACTACTAAACATGTTGTATAGTTCAGCCTTGTTAGTGCCCTTCCATAGGTAACCTGCCCTTGCTCCATAACCATCTACCAAAAACTCTCCAATGCCCTGTATATTACCAACTGCACCGCTCCATTTTTCGCCTTGATAGTCCAGTCTCATAATGCTGTTCTTATTTGTTTGCCCCTTAGCAATGGTGTTGCTTTTTAGAGCAATGGCAAATTTGTTTTTATCGTCGAGGTCAACATTTCCATTTATAGCAGCATAATACTGTGCTGGCGAACCTTCTCCTTGATACATCATTCCTAACTCCACTTGAACAGGCATATCTAAATAGGCTGAAGGATGATCTTTGATAAGGTCGCTCACTTTTGAAATGTTTTCTACCATACTATAAGATTCATCTTTTTCATTACGAACAGACAATCTCACTTCTGTTTTCTTCAAAGCATGATAACGACTTTCTGACAGGTTAAACGTAACCATCAAAGTTGTGTCTTTCCCTGGCGGTAATTTCAACTGAATTTTTGAATTAAGATCAAAGAAGTCGTTGCTAACATTAGTAGTATATACCCCTTCCGTGTTTCCTGTGTTACGAATGATTACTGGTATTGAAATGGATTTTTGATATCTTGTTAAGACCAACGCACTCGCAGGCAAACTGGCTCTGAAGCCTGAATATTCTTGCACCCTAACTCTAAAATAATTCTTGCGGCTATCAGTTTGGTCATTCAAACGATATTCGATTCTTACTTCCTGCCATTGTGAAGTATTACCCCCTGTTGACGAAAGCCTTATGGGAAGAACTGAACTAGCAAATGGCTCAAGAGTGATGTTAGCAATATTGGTTGTAATTAGCTGCCAACTTTTAGGGCTTGTAATTAATACTTGAATTTTCAGTGAATCGCCAGAAGAATTATTAAGCGTAAGTGAATTGTAAATAAAGTCTTTGTTGCTATTTGCTTTTATAGAATCATTCAAAAGTTTAGTTGTGTATTTCGAATTGATTTGGTCATTCAGATTAGATTGAAGCTCTGATGAAAAATAACTGCTGCCCGTATTTTCTAACAATTTTCCGCTGTTAGCGGTATTATTTCTTTCCATCTTCCCTTGTTTCAATTTTACTATAGAATCCCTTGAAACGGCAGTATCTGTTACTGCATAGATCAACGGTTCGTTTGGGTTGGAGTTGTCAAACAAAAGAATATTTGGTGCTGTTTCAATTTTCTTTTTTATAAAAAACTTTGCTCTCCTTTTTCTTTGATGCTGATTGCTGTCTTTTGTGAAACCTACAATTGAATCTGCTTGCAGCTTTGGATATTTGTTAAATGTGGATTGAATTTCATCATGCTCTATTTTCATGGTAGTTACTACCAAAGAGTCGTTGGCTTTGGGCTTCCAAAAACTGCGACTTGAAAAACATGATGATATAAATGACGAAAAAGAAAGCAATGAAAGCATCACTAAAAGCCTTGCATTCATTGCCGTATTTTGTTTCTTTTCTACCATTAATTTTTCTATAAAAATTTCACGGAAATACCGTTCATTTTTTCTTCAAAGCGAAAATAATAACCTTGCTCCACAAATCTTTTTTCTCTTTCATTTCAAAAGGATATTGTTTGCTATCGAAGAATTTAATTATTTTGAAGCCCAATAAGGCTTACATGAAATCTTTAGTCCTAACAATAACCATTGCCTTGTGCTCATTACAACTCATGGCACAACGCTTTGAACTAGGTGTCAATGGTGGCATCGGTTGTTCTTCAAAACCATATGGTGCGCTCTATCAGGGCAGTGACCGTGTGTTTACTCCTGCATTCAATCTTAGTATTCAACACAACTATTCCGAACGTTGGCAGATTGGGTTTGATATTGGAATGACTTCTTGGCAACGAAATGATAATTGGCATCTCATTGGTCCAAACAATGAAGACCTTGGCTATAAACCAGTGAAATATTTGGCGGCAAAAAATGCAGTTAGTTTTGCTGTTAAATTAAATCACACCATTCCTTTTTATTCTCAGCATGAAGATCTTGCTAAAGCTATTTTTTACTTTGGTGCAGCTGCTGGCCCTGTAATTATTGGTAACGATGGCAATATTGAATACAGCAAAATGAACCCCAATACTCCTTCTGAATATATTTATACTGCTGTCTATCATTTTCAATCAGGTTATGGTTTTTTACTCGGTGGGCAAGTTGGTTTCAATTATTATTTGAGTCCTCGAATTGGCATCAATATTCAAGTGTCTCCTTCTATAACTTGGGCAAAAATAAACGACTGGAGAATGGGTGGCAATAACAATGAGTTTCACGTATTCAACTGTACAAGAACAATTGGTATTCGATATCGTCTTTGACATCAATCATTTTTTAAAAGAGCCACTCTATTGGGTGGCTCTTTTTTTGAATTCTATTTTCTATCTGCTATAAATTCTAACACAGCATTTTTGATGGTGTCTCTTATTAATCTTGTTTGCACCAGCTTATGTTCATCCGTTCCCGCAAGCGCCGATGGGTCGGGAAAACTCCAGTTGATTTTTTCATAAACACCCGGAAAAATTGGGCAACGTTCGGCATTGGCTTGGTCGCAAACGGTGACTACGTACTGATAAATTCTGCCTTCTTTAAAGAAATCGAAAACGCTTTTTGTGGCATTTCCCGAAATGTCAATACCTTCTTCTTTCATGGCTGTTACCACCAAAGGATTGAGTTTACCAGCTTCTAGTCCTGCGCTTTCAGCAATGAACTTTCCATTGCCATATTTGTTGAGAAACGCTTCTGCCATTTGACTTCTTGCCGAATTGTGAATGCAGAGAAATAAGACTTTGTCCATAGATTATTTGCTTTTTAGAGATTTAGGAATAGTATTTCTTTTTGAGTGCTATGGCAGCTTTCACTAACAATATCAAAACAGGCACTTCTACCAATGGTCCGATGACACCTGCAAATGCCTCTGGAGAATGAATACCAAAAACAGCAATCGCTACCGCAATCGCTAATTCAAAGTTGTTGCCCGTAGCAGTAAAAGCAATGGCGGCATTTTTATCATAAGCCACTCCCATCGATTTATTAATATAGAAACTGACAAAAAACATGAAAATGAAGTAGATGCACAATGGAATTGCAATCTTGACAACATCCATTGGGAGTTGAAGAATCTTATCTCCTTTCAAGCTGAACATGATGACAATGGTGAACAACAAAGCATAAAGCGTAATTGGAGAAATTTGAGGTACAAACTTGCGGTTGTACCATTCGATTCCTTTTTGTTTCACCAACAAAAATCTTACGATAAAACCAGTGATAAAAGGAATGCCTAAGTAAATAAAAACACTTTGTGCTACATCTTTCATAGGCACGCTGATATTGAAATTTCCCAACCCAAAATAATTAGGAAGAACATTGATGAATAGCCACGCGTATAAGCTATAAGTGAGCACTTGAAACACACTATTTAATGCTACCAACAAAGCGCCGTATTCTCTGTTGCCACCGGCTAAATCATTCCACACAATGACCATTGCAATGCAACGAGCTAATCCGATAAGAATCAATCCAGCCATATAATCAGGTTCGTTGTGTAAAAACACAATAGCCAATACAAACATGAGGATGGGTCCGATGATCCAATTGAGCAACAAGGAAAGGCTCATTACTTTTTTATCCTGAAAAGCTTTGGGCAGAAGTGAATAATCCACCTTTGCCAACGGAGGAAACATCATCAAGACCAAACCAATTGCCAATGGAATATTGGTGGTACCTGATGAAAGGGAATTGATAAAGACGGGAGCTGATGGGAAAAAATAACCGATGCCAATTCCCAACAACATGGCAAGAAAAATCCAGAGAGTTAAATAACGGTCTAAAAATTTAAGTTTAGGCTGCATAATTATTCACATTTTTTTCCGTCAGAACAACATGGCTTTGTTGTTTCTGTAGTATCAGAGTTTGGTTGTGTTAAAACAGATTGGTTGTTTGAAATTGTTGCTTTGGGCTTAGCCGTTACTGCCGTATTTGATTTATAAGTCTGGTATTCAAAATAAGAGACGAAAAAAATACTTGCTAATAATCCTATCCAGAAGGTCCAAGCTGCAATTAAGTATTGTTTTGATTTATTAGTAGGTGCCGGACAGTCACAATCTGAATTACATGCTGCTACATGTTGGGGTAAAACATACAGTTTGTAATAGGAAATAGTAAATGACACCGAGCTAATGACAAGTAGTAAGGGAAACAAAGACTGCATTAATGGAGAAGCTATGAGACTAGCGCTTGAAATACCTAGTAAGGAAGCAATTGGACTAACACAAATTGCCCCACAAGCCCCACTTTTACACACGGTAAAAAACAAAGGAATTATGGAGCTAATACTTCCTGATAAGGTTGTCCAGATGGACTTGATTTTTTTCATCCTATTGATGGGTTACAGTTAACAACAACCTGATTTTGGGTCACAACAACTTTGTTTCTTTTCGGCATATACCGTGATGCTGCGGATGATGGTTGGATTAGACTGGTATATGGCGATTTCCTCATCATTGAGGTAATTCTTTAAAATATCATTCGGTACAATGATGGGCTTGTCTTTTTGAATGGTGATTTCATTGAAGCCCGCTTCATGAATATAGCCAAGGTATTCTTCTTTATTGATGGCACTGGCCACACAGCCTGCATACATTTCTGCTGCTGATTTTATTTTGTCGGGTAGATTACCGGTAAGTACAATATCGGAAATACTGAAGTGTCCGCCTGGTTTTAAGACTCTATGAATTTCTTGAAAAACTGCTTTTTTATTTGGTACAAGGTTGAGTACACAGTTGCTTACAATAACATTGGCAAGGTTTGCCGTTACAGGCATTTTCTCAATATCTCCCTGACGGAACTCAACATTATGGAAACCCAGTTTTTCGGCGTTTACTCTTGCTTTGTCAATCATGGCAGGTGTAAAATCGATGCCGATTACTTTTCCGGTTTCGCCTGTTTCCGCTCTTGATACAAAACAATCATTGCCCGCACCGCTACCGAGGTCGATCACCACATCCCCTTTTTTGATTTTGGCAAATTGCGTAGGTAATCCACAGCCAAGCCCTAAATCTGCCTCGGGGTTGTAGCCATCAAGGGTATCATATTCTTCGCTCATGATATTATAGACTTCGGTGCTGCAGCCACCGGCACCACAACAAGAGGATGCGTTTGCTTCTTTATCTTGTAAGGCGATTTCACTGTATTTCTGCCTTACCATTTCTTTTATTTGATCTTCTGTGTTCATAAGGTTTGTTTTATGGATTTAACAACATTGGTTTTTCTTGGTTTCAAAATGATTGGATATCACGGTAAAATAATCGTGCAGCTCTGTGATAGCTTGTTCATCAATGCAATAACAAATGGCATTCCCTTCCACGTTGCCTTTGATGAGCCCCGCGTTTTTTAATTCCTTCAAATGCTGGGAGACTGTGGGCTGGGCGAGGGGCAATTCATTGACGATATCGCCACAAATGCAACCTTCTACTTTCATCAAATACTCTACAATAGCCACTCTTGCCGGATGAGCGAGCGCCTTGAGCATGGTGGCAATCTGGTTCTGTTTGTCGGTAAAATGTGTGGTCTTGGTAGCACCCATTGCTTTATTTCTATATTGCAATATTACGATAAATGGTTTGGGTTGCAAAAAGTTTTATGTTGTTGTGGATTTCTTTTTGAAAAAACTTCTTTATTCATACAATAATTTTGAAAGTACGCGTTTATCCATACACACATTATCTCATAAATATGAAATACAAACTCTGGCAACTACTACTATTCGTAGGTTGCCTTTTTTTATTTTCTTGTCATGACAAGAAAAACGAAGTAAATATTGTCTCTCACAGTTTTGAACAAGAAATAGACCTACAGCAAAACCTTTTATTCAATTTCAACAAAGATTTGTTGCCAGATAGTCTGTTGAATAAATGGGATAGTAGTGCATACTTAGAAATAACACCTAAAGTAGCTGGTATGTTCAAGTGGAATCAATCTAGCGAATTGGTATTTTCTCCTGCTATTGGTTTTGAACCTGGAACTGAATATAAAGCCAAAGCCACGAAACAGTTATTGAGCTACTCCATGAAGCCTTACTATCTTGGGAGTAACAACGAAATTTCATTTCATACTGCTCCACTGAAGGTGATGAATACTCATCTATCATGGACTCGTGGGCAAGATCAGTCGAGTGTGGTTGTTCAGCTTGACCTTGATTTGAATTATGAAGTCAACATTCCAGAAGCTGTTGCTAAACTCAAACTCAGTTCTAAAGGAAATAATATTATTCCTGTTTCAGTGTCTAATGGAATAGGCAAAAATATTTCTCTTCAATTTCCTTCAGTTGGCGAAATGAAAGATGTAGAAACGCCTATCAATATTGAACTCCTTAGTGGTATTGCTGTTGTACACAGCAAATATGTTTCAACAAAAGACACTTCATTTGAAGAAGCAATTCCATCGCGGTTTAATCTTTCAGTTACAGATATTGTCGCTCAGCATTCAGGCTTAGAGGGAATGATTGAGGTGAATACATCACAACCAGTATTGGAAGATGGATTGAAATCAAAAATAATTTTTCACCCTTCTGTAAAATTTGATGTGGAGATGAAAGAGTCGGGCTTTACAATTACAAGCACCGAAATGAAAGCCGACCAAACTTATGAAATCAGTATTGACAAAAGCCTCGAAGGCGTTTTTGGTGGTAAGTTTAAGGATGATTATTCCAATCAAGTTTCATTCGGACAATTAGACCCTGCAATACATTTTCAAAATGCAAAGGGGATATACCTTTCTTCACAAGGGTTCAAAAACCTGTCATTAGAGATTGTGAATGTACCAAAGGTGCAAGTCACCGTTTTGAAAGTTTATGAAAACAATTTGGAAACCTTCATGAGTCGTGAAAAACAATATGGTTATGATTACAGCGAGGAGGGTGATGGTGGAAGTTATGAATATTTTGATGCCCAAAACTTAGGGGATACCATTTTTACAAAGGAATACGAAACATCTAAATTACCAAAACAAAATTCGGCAAGAATTCTTCATCTCGATTTTCAGGATAAGATAAAAGACTACAACGGGGTGTACGTATTGTATGTGGCATCTAAAGACCATTTCTGGATTCAGGACTCTAAACTTTTATCCATTTCAGATATCGGGCTAATTGTGAAGCAAGAACAAAACAACATGTATGTTTTTGCCAACTCCATCAGAAATGCAACGCCAATGTCGGGTGTGAAAATTTCTTTTATTAGCACCAACAATCAATCCCTCTATACAACTACAACGGATGGAGATGGAATGGCAATTTTCAAAGACATCAATACCAAGTCTCCGGGCTTTAGAATTGGAATGATAACGGCAAAAAGAAACGATGAATTTACATTCATATGGCTGCAACAAAGTGCTGTAGAAACTTCTCGTTTTGATGTGGGTGGACGAATGCCAAATGAATCAGGAATGAATGCTTGGATATATGCTGAGCGAAACCTATATCGTCCAGGAGAAACCATTCATGTAAGCACAATTGTGCGAGATGAAAGTTGGTCCCTACCTAGCGATATGCCAGTGAAACTAAAACTCAATATGCCTAATGGCAAAGAGTTTTCTACTATTCGCAAAATATTAAACGAGGAGGGTTCTTGCGAAGCTTCTTATAATATTCCTTCAAGTGCTATGACTGGAACCTATGTGTTGGAGGTATACTCCGGAAATGATGTCTTGTTAAACAGTTACAATTTCAGCATCGAAGATTTTATCCCTGACAGATTGAAACAGGATATAAAAATTGACAAGAAGGAATACAATATGGGAGATTCGGTGCGTGTAAATATCAAAGCTGATAATTTATTTGGAACGCCTGCAGCAAATAGAAATTATGATTGCGAGTTGAACTTGAATAAGGTAACCTTTTCGCCCAAAAATTTAGACAATTACACCTTTGATATCAAGAATAATTTTGAGTTTGTACCAGTACTACGTTCTGGTAAAACAAATGATATGGGTGGCGCAAAAGAATCTTTCATTTTGCAATCAGAAATAGAAGACGCTGGTTTACTTAAAGGAAATATTTCCTCTACTGTTTTTGATGAAACAGGAAGACCTGTTCACCGTTTTGAACACTTTGACATTTACACCCAAAAAGTTTTTCTTGGCATTAAAGATTTCGAATGGTACACAGCTACGCACAAGCCCATGCGTATAGGCTTGATTGCTGTTGATAAAAATGGTGCAATACAAAATCAAGAAGCAATTGTTACTATTATCAAAAAAGAATGGAACACCGTGATTGAACAAAATGGAAGCCATTATCGTTATGTTTCTAAAAGTGAAGAAAAAACATTGACGCAACAAGGCATCAATCTTAATGGCAACAACAGTTATTTCAGTTACACACCACAACTCAATGGCGAGTATGAAGTGCGGATTTCATTACCCGGGAGGAATGTATTTGTGTCGCGTGAATTTTATGCCTGGGGTTGGAATGATGGTCAATACACATCGTTTGAAGTAAACAATGAAGGCAATGTGGACATGAAGTTTGATAAAGATAAATTCAACACTGGCGAGAAAGCTCATGTATTGTTCACTACTCCTTTTGACGGTAGAATGTTGGTAACTGTTGAACGAAATAAAATGTTCGAACATTACTTTCTTGATGTTAAAAATAAATCAGCCTCACTGGATTTAAATACCAACGATAATTACTTACCAAACGTTTACATAACCGCTACTTTGTTCCGAGCAATGGATGGTAGTAGTATGCCATTGACTGTTGCTCATGGGTTTAAAACTATGTCAGTTCAAAACAATAGAAACCATATTGCTGTTGATGTGAAATTAGATGATAAAACTCGTTCAAAAACAGTGAAAACCATAGCAATAAAAACAGTGCCTAATGCCTTTGTAACAATTGCTGCTGTAGATGAGGGTATTTTACAAGTAAAAAATTTCAGAACACCAGACCCATATGATTACTTCTATCAAAAGGTGGCATTATCTGTTGGTAGTTACGATATCTATCCTTTGTTGTTGCCGGAAATAAAGTTGACGCGCAACAGCACTGGAGGGGACGCCATGAGTTCCGATCAAAACATGCGTGTCAATCCGATGTTCGTTAATCGCATCAAAAATGTTTCTTTCTGGAGTGGAATATTGCAAGCCGATGGTAATGGTAATCTTCGATATAATATTGATATTCCACAGTTTTCAGGAGACATTCGCGTAATGGCCGTTGCCTACAAAGGCAAAGCTTTTGGTGGTTCTGATAAGCATATTAAAGTTGCAGACCCAATCGTAATCAGCACAGCATTGCCTAGATTTTTAAGTCCAAAAGATGAAGTGGTTATGCCTGTTACCTTGAGTAACACAACCAATAAAGATGCAATGGCAAATGTGAGCGTAAAAGTATTGGGTGCATTATCTGTAAGTGGCGAGTCTGTGCAACAAATTCGTATCCCAGCAAATAGAGAAGCAAGAGTTGTTTTCCAAGTTGCAGCCATACAAACTACGGGTGCAGGAAAAGTAACCGTGACTGTGAAAGCGATGAATGAAACATTTACCAACGAAACGGAAATAAGTATTAGACCAACAGCATCTCTCCAAAAAATAACAGGAAACGGAATCGTTGCGGAAAATCAGTCTGCAACGATAGTGCCAGCTAACATTTTTATTCCAACTACTTTTTCTGGAAACCTGATTGTGAGTAAATCACCGTTGATTCAGTTTTCTAAAAACTTAAAAGAATTAGTTCAGTATCCATATGGGTGTGTAGAACAAACAACATCCGCTGCCTTTCCTCAATTGTATTACGGTGATTTGGTGAAAAGCATCACCGGAAAAGAATCGAGTGATTTGAACCCGAGCTATAATGTGCAACAAGCCATTCTTAAACTACAATCCATGCAATTATCGAATGGGTCATTGGCGTATTGGCCAGGCTTCAATGGCGGAGAAAGTTGGTGGGGAAGTGTCTATGCCACTCATTTCCTTATAGAAGCAAAGAAAGCCGGATACGAAGTCAATGCTACTACAATTAAGCGCTTGCAACAGTATTTGAAAATGCGTTTGCAGAAAAAAGAAACAGAGATTTATTACTACAACGAAAAGCTGCAAAAAGAAATTGCTGCTAAAGAGGTTGCTTATTCATTGTACGTTTTAGCACTTGCAGGTGAACCACAAACAGCAACCATGAACTATTATAAAGGCAATCCTAAATTGCTTTCTCTGGATAGTAGATATTTAATGAGTGCTGCTTATTCTTTGGCTGGTCAAAAAACACAAGCCATGCAAATCTTGCCACCTGCTTTCGAGGGTGAAAAATCCAACACCATGATGGGCGGAAGCTTTTATTCCTACATCCGCGATATGGGTATTTCTCTTAATGCACTGATTGATATTGATCCTAATCATGCACAGGTGGGTATCTTAGCGCGCTTGCTTTCCGAACAAGTAAAACAAGCGCGTTATTTAAATACGCAGGAAAATGTGTGGGCGATGCTTGCCTTTGGTAAAATTGCCCGTAAGGCAAATAACACTACGGCAACGGCAATCATTACTGCTAACGGAAAAAACATTGCTTCGATGAACGGACAGAACTATGTGGTAGATTTAAAACAGGCAATGAATCAACCGGTGCAAATAAAAACATCGGGCAAAGGTGCTTATTACTATTTCTGGGAAACAAAAGGCATTACAGCTGACGGTAGCTACAAACAAGAAGACAATTTCATTCAAGTCAGAAGAAGTTATTTCGACAGAACAGGAAAACCTATTTCAGGAAATCAGTTCAAACAAAATGATTTAGTTGTTGTAAAAATCACATTGTCGCCTCAGCAAAGCGGTATGATTGACAATATCGCCATCACCGATATGTTGCCTGCTGGTTTTGAAATTGAAAACACAAGACTTACTGATTTGCCGGAAATGAACTGGATGAAAAATGGTGCAGAACCTGAGTACAAAGATGTTCGTGATGATCGCATCAATCTATTTACATTCCTGCATGGTGAATCAAAGGTTTTCTATTACATGGTACGTGCTGTTTCTCCAGGTATTTACCAGCAAGGTCCTGTGATGGCAGATGCTATGTACAACGGAAACTATCATTCCTATAATGGTGCAGGCGTAATAAAAGTGTTAGAGAAGTAAACGACTGTGACGTTAACCTCTCATAAAATAATCAAATGGAGTACAATCAGCATTACGGTGCTGATTGTGCTTTTTTTTGTGTTCGATTTGATTTTTCCATTGAATGCAAATGTGGAATTTGCTCCAGTAGTTTATGATAGAAATGGGGCGGTAATTCATACCTACATCACCAAAGATGAACAATGGCGGATGAAAGCAAGACTTGAAGAAATTACACCACAGCTTCGCGAAACCATCTTGTTTAAAGAAGACAAACATTTCTATCAACATCTTGGTATCAATCCTTTGGCAATTGTGAGAGCCTTGGTGAATAATGTCTTTCATCTTCGTCGCACTTCAGGTGCTTCTACTATCACCATGCAAGTAGCAAGAATGCTGGATAGAAAACCAAGAAATTATTGGAACAAAATCGTGGAAATGTTTCGGGCTTTGCAATTAGAAACTTCATTTTCTAAAGATGAAATCCTACAACTCTATCTTAATCTCGTTCCTTATGGCTCCAATATTCAAGGTGTAAAAGCAGCTTCCATTTTATACTTCAACAAATCTCCCGACCAACTTTCTCTTGCAGAACTCACCGCGTTGAGCGTTATCCCCAATCGACCTAATTCTTTAGTTATGGGAAAAGATAATGCTGCCATTATGCTTGAACGAAATAAGTGGTTGAAAAAATTTGCTATTGCCAAATTGTTTCCTTCTTCTGTTATCAACGATGCCTTAGAAGAGCCGTTAACTGCCTATCGTCATCAAGCGCCCGGTGCTGCGCCACAATTTTGTTGGCGAATGCGATTTGCTTATCCGCAATTGAATGAAATTCATACCACACTCGATGCTGACCTTCAACAAAAAGCAGAAGACATGGCAACAAATTATGCCAATGGTTTGCGATTGCAACAGATTTATAATGCTGCAGTCATTGTGGTTGACAATCATAGCCACGAAGTGCTTGCTTATATAGGGTCTCCCAACTTCAACGACAAAGAACATCATGGCGAAGTGGATGGTGTGCAAGGTGCTCGTTCGCCAGGCAGTGCTTTAAAGCCTTTGCTTTATGGATTGGCTTTCGATTATGGTTTGCTTACGCCTAAAACGGTTATTGCCGATGTGCCTATCAATATTGCTGGCTATTCTCCCGAAAACTACGATCTCAACTTCCGAGGAAATGTTACGATTGAAGATGCTCTTCGTTGGTCGTTGAATATACCTGCTGTAAAAACTTTAGAAAAGTTAGGGGTAAAAACATTTTCAGAACGCATGGCACAATTTGGTTTCAAAGAAATTTCAAAAGAAAAAAAGAACCTCGGACTCTCCATGATTTTGGGTGGTTGTGAAGTACGATTGGATGGAATGGCTGCATTATACAGTGCGTTTTCAAACGAAGGTAATTACCATGGACTGCGTTTTGTTATTCCCGATAGTGTTTGGAAATGGAAAAAGAAATTTGTTGACCAAGAAAAACCAAGACAAGTCATTTCGCCTGCGGCAAATTATATGATTGCTCAAATCATGCTCGAATTGCATCGCCCCGACTTGCCCAATCTTTATGACCATGCCAAAAACATTCCGCGTGTTGCTTGGAAAACGGGCACTTCTTACGGTCGAAAAGATGGATGGAGCATTGGGTTTAATCAACAATATACCATAGGCGTTTGGGTAGGAAATTTCAATGGTGATGGCGCTCCTTCACTAAGTGGTGCTGGCACTGCAACTCCTCTTTTGTTTCAATTATTTACGGCCATTGACCCTCATGCTGCCAACGAATGGCAACCTGCACCACAAGGAATATCGTATAGAATGGTTTGTAGTAAAACAGGGAAACTACCCAACGATTATTGTGAAGAGTTGGTGTCCGATGCTTATATACCCGGCATATCTAGCAACGAAGTTTGTGATCATATTCGTGAGGTGTGGGTTACTGCCGACGAAAGTTTTTCTTATTGCACATCTTGTCTTCCCGCTAATGGATATAAAACGGTAAAGTATCCCAACATTGATGCCGACCTTGCCAATTGGTTTGACGCCACTCATTTTTCTTACCAAAAAATTCCGCAACACAATCCCGCTTGTAATCGCATTTTTGATGGGCATGCCCCTGTCATTACTTCTCTTCAAAATGGATTGACTTACCTCATTGCAGATAAAGAAAAACAGGCGTTACAACTGGAGTGCAATACCGCAAATGATGTACACAAAGTCTATTGGTATGTGAATGATAAATTTCTTGGCAGCACCGAGTCGAACAAAAAAATTTCCTTCTTTCCTTCTGCCAACGACCTCAAAATTTCTTGCACCGATGATAAAGGAAGAACCGCCAACATTAGTATCAAAGTGAAGTTTATCTAGTTCTCTTTATTTAGTTTTGGGTGAAGAAATTCAATGCTTTTCGATTTACTTCTCAATTAAAAATGACTACGCCTTCGAGAATTTTTTCTTTTTAAAAAAGACTTCATGAAACTCCTCTCCTTCCTTTTTGTATGCTTATTAGTGAGTTGCAGCACTGCAAAATATACTTCAAATTTCAAGGCAAAGAAAAAACACCTCAATGAGTTGATTGTTTTAAAACCTATTGTAAATGTTGTTACTAAAACAAGAGATGAAACAACTGAAGCTTTATCACTTAGTAAAAATATTGCCAACAATATTGAGAAAATTGCCCTCAAACTTCTTTCATCAAAATATAAGATAACACAAAGCACCATACATGATTTTGACCAAGGTGCATTGCAAGATTTATGCTTAAAAATTGATGCAGATAAATCGAAAGAGCTAAATAATTATTCCACTCATGCTGTTTTCGATGCGCTCAAAGTCGAACTAAAAGGAAAGTATGCAGCTCTTTTGCTGATGGATGCAAAAATCAACCCCGCTTTTGAACCGCACTATCAATTAAAGACCTCTTTAGCAACCGATTTTTATGTTGTCAATAAGAACATAAAACCACAAACTATCTTACGACTATTAGTTATTGACCTTGAAGAAGAAAAAGTTGTCTTCCATCAAAAAATAGTTACCAAAAACTACGACCCAAGAGTGAATAGCGAAGTAGAACAAATTACCAGAATCATTTTGAAAAGACTTTATTACAAATAACAACCCCATGAAACACCTCTCCTTCCTCCTTGCAGCATCGTTTTTGTTTTTGGGTTGTAAGAAAGATGCAACCACTCCAAATTATTACTATGGAATTTTTGAGATTTCTAATAAAAGTGCAAATTTGACCTTTTTTGATGCTCAAAAATATGTTTATCCTCCATTGGATGTAATATCTACTATCTATTTTAATTCTGGCATGATCGCAAAGGCAAACGATTCTTCTTTGGGGTTGGGACGTTACATAAATGGTATGTTTTTCGGTTGGGCATATTATGCCCCTTTTACAGATATAGATAGCCCCATTCACTGGCAAATTTCAGGCGGCAAAACGATAAAGGATTATGACTTTACTTACTCTGCTCCATTTCCTTATTACAACATCACTATCCCCGACACTATCCATTATCATCAAGGCTTTTCCTTTCCTTGCACATTCACTAATGCAGATTCTGTCGAAGTCAATTTTTATTTTCCATTTAATGGAGTACCCAATAGTCAAAAGCTTACAAAAACCTTCACAGGCAATATCAATTCCATTAGCTTTTCCTCCAATTACTTCACCAATATTCAAGATTCTATTGTAGGTATGTCGATCAACATTTACAACCAACATACCGAGCTTGTCAATGGCAATCATTACATCTTCCGCAAGGTAAACTATGTGCAGGCAAGCACTATAATTGTTCCTTAAACCTTTTACCTACATCTTTTTATACCAAATTTCCGTTACAATACGGATTATGGTCGCTTCGGAATAGTTTATTTCATTTGTTGATATTTATTTCTTCAACACTGAATTACATTTCTTTATACTTTTTTTACATTTCTTTTTAATTGAAATTAGTTTCTGTAAAATTGATTAATGATTGTTCTTTCTGTTTTTTTATTTCTGTAAAAATTGATTATGTTGATTTAAATTAGTTTATGCTTTTTTTTAAAAAGAATTATTTTTCTTCAACATTGAAGTAAATTAAAAATTTAGAAATAAGGTTCAATGTTTTAAAAATAAAGCCCTATTTTAAAATAATATTGCTCTATGTAAAAGAAACACTCACTATTTTAAAATAAAATATCTTCTTTTAAAAAGAAATTTAATTCTTCTTAAAAAAATTATGATTTATTTTTAAGAAATATTGATTCATTATTAAAAGAACTAAAAAAAGTGTTGAAGCAAATAAAATCAGTTTCTTAAATTTGCTGTTCCGAAGCGACCATAATCCGCTTTGGAATGAAATTATGGATAGAACCACCGGCGCATACCTTAAAATGTTTGATGTTGTAGAAATTAATTGCAACAAAAGCCAAGCAATGTGGCAGGGAAACCAAGCTTTCAGTACTGCTTTTCAACTTTTCATAGCTAAGAAAACGGCTGCGCGTGCGCTTATTCCTAATGAAGTCTTCACTGGCGCGTTAGAGACTGTTGGTAAGCAAAAACTGCGTAAAGAATTGTTGATTTTGGGCGGGGTTTTGTCGGCTGGTTTGGAGGCTTATGCTGCTTCGATTGAGGATGAAGACCTGCGGGTGTTGGTTCATTATTCTCCCACCGACTTTAAGAAGGCAAAGCAGTTGGTGCTGGTGGGAATGGCAGAAAAACTAAAGAACCTGGCTGCCGAAAAGCTGGCAGCCTTGCCACCGTATGGCATCACGCAGCAAACAATTGACCGTGTGGAGGTGTTGATAGCCGATTTTAATAAAGCTGATGAGGCGCAAAAGCACGCCAAAAAAGCATCGAAGAAAAATACTGCCTCCATCAAAAAGCTAGTGAAAGAAGCGCTGGAAATATTGAACAGGCGTTTGGATTTGTGTGCCAGCATTGTGATGGTGGAGTATCCCGATTTTGAGTTTATTTATTTCCATGCACGCAAGTTGGAGATTCTCGGTCGCCGCCACCTGGCACTGATGATGAAGATTGTAGATGACGTAACAGGTGCGCCTGTTCCGAACGCAGTTGTAGAAATTCACCCCGAAAAAATAAAACGAAAAGCAAGCAAGCTGGGCAATCTCCAAATTCGCAACCTGAGGGAAGGCAAGCAACTCATTATCATCACCGCCGAGGGTTATGAAACACAAACTTTGGAACGGGAGTTTAGTATAGAGCATAAGTTGAGGGTAGAGGTGAGGATGGTGAAGGGGGAATGATTTAAATGAAAAAGCGCCCACACAAATCGTGCAGGCGCTTTTTCATTTAAAGACTATCAAAATTGCTTTTTACTTTTTCTTCAAAGGCAATAATAGTTTGAGTTCGGTTCTTCTGTTTCTTGCACGGTTGGCAGCAGTTTTGTTGTTTACCAACGGTGTTTCTTTACCATAACCGGCAATCAAAATTCTTTCTGGGCTGATGCCTTTCTTCACGAAGTAATCTCTAACAACTTGTGCTCTTGCAAAAGACAAGCGCATGTTGGTAGCATAGCTTCCTAATGAATCGGCATGACCACTTACGTAGATGATGGTCTTCGTGTCTTTGTTCAACGCATCCACAGCATTATCTAATGCTACGATGCTTGAATCAAGCAAGTTGCTCTTGCCAGAGTTGAAGTTGATAACACTTGTTTGAAGGATATCGAAGTAGTTTTCGAGTGGGTCTTTTACTTCCACTTTTTGAACTTTGGTATAGCCAAAACGATCAGCAATTTTTTCAACCGGACAACCACTGTATTCACCAGCTACATCAGGGCACTTATCGTCTTTATCAGCAATGCCATCTCCATCACGATCAGGACAGCCACGTGCATAAGCAGGGCCAGCCACATCAGGACATTCATCCATTTCATCAATCACACCATCACCATCACGATCAGGACATCCATGTACTTTTACATCACCCCAAACCAAAGGACACTTATCATCAGCATCAGCAACATTATCGCCATCGCGGTCAGCTTTTTCACCAAAGAAAATGCGCACGCCTACATTCACACCCCAAGAAGTAGCGACACTTGTTTTCACACCATTGGTCATGGAATTATACTCGCCTACTTTGTCGGTAAGATGATAGCTGCTAACATCTTTGTTTTGGAAGTATTGTTGGTTGAAATACATGCCCAACAACAAACTGCTTTTGTAAGAAAGCTGATAAGTAAGTGAAGGTTGAACAGTGAGTCCATAAGAAAGTGACGTGTATGAAGTGGTGTTGTTTTTATCTAGCTGATGATCTAAAGCCACGTTCATTCCTTCGGTGTATTTACGACCAAAATAATCTTGCACAGTAGCATCAGTAGTTGGGTGAGCTACCCAAAAAGCACGGGTAATGATTTCATCATTTGGATCGAGTGTAGCGCCATTATCATGCACCGCATTTTGTCCGTTGTATTTATAAGCAGCTTCATAATTAAAGATGCCTTTACCCGAAGTGCTATTGCTGTTGTGTAAACCAAGAAACGGACCAGCATCAATGGCAACACCCCATTTTTGACCATTCCACTGATGTTTGAATTTCAAAAGGAAAGGCATAGTGAGGTTGTACATTGTTAACTTTTCTTCCACAGCTCCGAAGTTGTTTAAGATTTGGCGGAAGGTGTCGTTGTTATTGTCAACAGAACGATATTCTGTATGAAAATCATCCATTGTCATCACACCTTTTTGCATGAAGAATGAAAGACCAGTTCCTACACCCCATCTTCTTTTTTCACCAAAGAAATAACCAATGCCAGCAGAGATGCCATGCGATTGTCCTTCTGTAAATTTTGGTTTTGAGAAGAGATTTTTAGAGGCAATACTTTGATCATAAAACTGACCGAGGTCGTACATTGTAATATCCTGGCTAAGGCTACCGAATTTGTAAGTAAGGTCGAATGCCCAACGAGGAAAATATTGATCGTCCGTTTTAAGAGGACGCATAGTAACCGGTTTCGACTGAGCAAAACCATTTATTGTAAGTGCTATTAAAGCGATGATGAGACTAAGCTTTTTCATTTAATTATTGTTTCGACAGGTGACTAATTAGTTTTTGATGAGTTTGTTTGTAGCAATATGAACACCTTGCTGCCAGCAGGAAATTAAATAATAACCGCTCGGCAAAGATTGAATGTCCACTTGTTGTTTTTTATCCGTCATCTCAAATGATTGAATAACCTGTCCGATAACATCTTGAATTTTGATTTGATAATTGCCTTCTACTTTTCCAGTAAGCTCTACAGCAACATTGGTTTGTGCTGGGTTAGGATAAACCTTCATGCTCGTTGGTGTATTGGTAGCAACAATTACATTTTCTGATTTAGAAACAAATGGTCCGTTGTAGTAAATCTGACGGAAGCAATTGTTCTCTGTATCTGTTACAATTTTCACCCAGTAGTAATAGTTTGCAGTATCAAAATCTTGTGGGTTTTTGAAGTACAACTCTTGACCTTTTTCAGCTGCATATACTTGTGTGTCTTCTACCAACGTTGTGGCATTTGTTCTTCCCCAATGATAATTTTGAACTGGATTGTGCAAGCAAACCAACACAATGTGATGAAGAATATCGTTTACTAAGTATTCTTTCTTAATGATGTAAGGATCAACAAACGGTGTTGGTGTATTGTTGAATGTATCTGTATATGCTTCTGTCTTACAACCTGAACCAATGATTTCTGATTGTAGGTGAATGATGTTTTGACCCAAAGCAAATTTGATCATTGCACGTTGCTGTGATTGGAACAAAGCTGAATCTGGCTCAGTTGACCAAATGAAATGTTCATTTGCAAAAGGCGCACGATCTGCTTGTAGATTGATGTAAGAAGTATTGTGACAAAAATCGTTTGGTAAAGTAAAGGTTGGTTTTGTTGGAATTGGTTTTACCACCACACGAATTGCTGTGTCATTAGTACATCCTGCTGCATTCAAATGAACATTGTATTGAGCAGCGTTGTAGCTAAGTGCATTATGTGAAGAAAGTGTTTCTTGAATGTTGTTAATTCCCGAAGAGGTATCATTAATTCCATTAGGTCCTACTCTTTGCCAAGCAACTGTAGTTCCAGAAACATTGGTTGTAGGCGTGAATGTGAATGTACTTCCACTACATAAAGAATCTTTTGAAGGAAGATTGGTTAAGTGTGGTGTTGGTTTCACTACTACATTGAAGTATAACGGAACACCAGAACAACCATTCACCGATGCAGGCGTAATGACAATGTTACCTGTTAGTGTATTGTTACCAATATTGGTTGCTGTAAATGTTGGAATTGGGTTACTACCAATTGTACTACCTAAACCAACATTATCACCGCTTGTTGTCCAAGTGTATTGGCTAGCAACAAATGGTTGAATGTTCAGGGTTAATTGTGAACCATTACATTGAATGGTGTCGTTAGGGTTGTTTAAAACTGCTCTTGGCAAAGGTTTTACTTCAACTGTTCTTACTAATGTTTCTGTTCCCTGACAAACAAGGTTGCCGCCATTTAAAGAAATGGTTGGTGTTACTTTAATAGCATCGTAAATAAGAATGTCAGAAGTATTGATAGCTGTATAGCCCGGAAGGTTTCCTGCAATATTCTGACCATTAAGTCCTGTTGGTGGAGCTATGTTCGACCATGTATAAGTTACTGGGTTGGCTGCAGAGTCTTGAGGTGAGCTAAATGTTGCAGCAGCAACAGGTGTGCCGTTACAAATACTCAAGTTACCAATTGAATTCACTGTTGGAATAGGAATTACTTTTACTGCTATCGATTTTTCAGAAACGCCACAGTTAGGTGTTTGATTGCTTGTCACTCTGTATTTAAATACAACGCTACCGCCAGTTCCTCCAAGAATTTTGATTACAGGGCTATCCACATTTTGTCCTGTGTACCAAGTAATGTTTAAAGCATTTGGATTGCTGACGATGCTCCATGTTGGTGTTCCTGCCGAAGAAGTTCCGTTGAGTGTAAACAGATTTCCATTGGCATCAAAACAACTTTTTGATCCAATTGTATCAATACTATTTGTTGGTAAAGGTCTTACTGTAATTAATACTTGGTCGCTATTGCTACAACCATTTGAGCCTAACCCTTCTAATAAGTAGGTTACTGTAGCGTTTGGAGCAATATTAAGGGTAGATGTTCCGCCTGCTATTGGTGACCAATTGTTGTTACCATAGCTGTAGGTCCAAGTATACGTTACTGCACCTGAAGGAACTAATGAAAGGTTAGTGCCTGCACAAATAATAGTATCGTTTCCACCATATACATTTGGTAATGGTTTTACAGTAACGACAACTTGGTCGGTGCTGCTACAGCCATTATTATCGGTTCCGGTAACAGTATATGTTTGAGTGGCAGAAGGAATAAACGGAACCAAATTGGTAACACCATTGTTCCAAGTATAAGTACTGTTGCTGCCAAAGCCGCGAAGAACTGCATATTGTCCACTACAAACTGCGGTATCCATTCCTGCACTAACTACAGGAAGAGAATTAACTGTTACTTTTATTTGGTCAGTATTCACACAACCATTTCCGTCAGTTCCAGTTACTGTGTAGGTGCGTGTAATATTCGGGTTGAAGGCAACACCATTATTTACAAAGAAATCCCAAGTATAATTGTTAGCCCCTGAACCATGGAGTGAAATGCTATGTCCAATACATATTGCCGTATCGTTTCCTGCAAAAACAGGTGGGAGCGGGTTAATGGTTAAGTCTAAATAGTGTGTAGTGCAAACGTTAGGTGAGTATGAATAATAACCACTGTTTGTATACGTCTGCCCTGTCAAGTTCCAAGTATAACTAACACAAGCTGCAACATGAACAGTATCTATGAGCGATGTGCTCATAATGGTAAGCTGTAACGTATCTGTATGACAACCGCTAAAAGCAGTATAGGTTCCACTAGTTGTATAGGTCTGATTGTTTAAAGCCCATGTATAAGTACCGGTACAATTAATTATAGTAGTTGATGTTGACGTTCCACTTCCTACAATTGCAGAGATTGGTAAACTTTGATTCACTGCATTTGTAGAAGTAATACTTATGTTTCCTGATGTTGCTGTCGTCAAAGAAGTATTGGCTCTAACATAAATAGGCGTTGAAAGAACAATACCATTAGATTGTGTAAGTGTAATAACAGAACTAGAATATCCTGAATTGGACGTGGTAGAAATTACAAAACCTGTTGGGGGAGTTACAATAATATCTCCAACCAAAGCACTTCCCGAAACATTAAAACTGTTTTGGTTAGTCTGAACTCCAGAACAAAGATAAACGATGCCAAATGAACCATTCGTAACTGCTGAAACAATCGGTCCATTTTCATAAGCACCCATATCTATGTTGGTTCCTTGGTTTCTTGATGAACCAACAATATCTGTTGTGATGTCATATAAAGCGGCAATACCAGCATTCCCAGTATTCACACATGGGCTAGCATTAGTTAAAGTAAGTCCATCATCTGCTGTTCCAAAAAATCCATCAGCACCTAAAGGATTATTGATGTCTGTAAACAAAGGGTCTGTATTAGCTGCTAGACAACCTGTACATGTTTGTGTAGATTGTAAACATGATGTATCAATAAAAAGAGTTGCACCATTACTTACGTCGGATTCAGTACTTGTATAACTGGAGCCTGAATGGTTTCCTCTAAAAATGCAATTATGAATATTTACGGTTGCAGTTCCTAACGATGCCACACGAATTGCGCCTCCCGATGATCCGTTATTATTTGTAAACGTGCAATTAATTACTTGATTAGTAGAGCTTCCTGAAACGCGCAATCCACCACCAAAACCGTTAGGGTTGGCATTATTCGTAAAAACATCGTTAAATAAATTTAAAGAACCACCCGCTTCGTTATTTAAACCCCCACCATAACCGCCACTAATGTTGTTGTTAAAACAACAACCCACAATAGTAAGGGTGCAATTATAGTTTTCCATACCTCCACCGTCAGATGAAACGGTATTGTTTTGAACTAAACAATCTTTAAGTAAAACTTTATTAATAGTGCTTGAACCACTGTTATTAATATAAACGCCACCACCAGTACTACGAATAAATGGAACGCCATTAATAGTTGCCGAACCACTTCCATTGCCATAACCCCCTTCAATATTTACACCATCAATAATAAGGCTGTCGGAAGTATTAGTATTAATAGCCAATATCAATACGTGGTAAAGATTATCGGTATTGACTCCCACAGTGCCTATATTGCCGCTAAGGCGCGTAACATATTGTTTACTGTTTCTTACGCCGCCGCCAGCAGGATATCCACCAAGAATACTGATGCCTTTGCGAAATATGGCAAAGCTAGAATCGCGACTTGTGGCAATATTGCCACCTACACTTGTAGGAAGATACGTTCCTTGTGCAATATGAATGGTATAATTGCCCGTACCACTATTGGCTATGTTTAATGCTGTTGTAAGATTTTGAAATGCTGTAGACCAAGAACTTCCGTTACCTGGGTTTACAATACTTGAATCTACATACAAGGTTTGCTGCCCCCGAACAACATTGAAACTTAAAGAAAAAAGGAAACTTAGGAAAGCCACTTGTAAGAATAGCCTCCTTAACGTAAAGGTTTGCAACATAATTTTGGATTTTAACGCCGCGAAGGTAGTAAAATTTGTTAATTATTAACACGCAATCCCCTTCTTTTCCTACAGATATAGCCTTTTCGCAAATGAGTTTCGTGTTGATAATGGTTTGTTCTTGTTTTTTTCACTCTAGATAGGTAATAATGCATGGTTCATTAATTATACTGTATTTTAATGAATCATGAGCTTATTATTTAATGAATGAACAATTTTTCATTAAATTATAAGTTTATCATTTATTAATGTGCTTGCGCACTATTAAGTGATGATTCATTACTTATTAATGTACTAGCGCACTATTGAGTGAAGATTTACCACTTGTTAATCACATTGTGCACTATTAAGTGAAGATTTATCACTTGTTAATCGCATTGTGCACTATTAATTGAAGATTTATCATTCAATAGTATTATTGCACACTATAAACTTTATAACTAAACTTCATTATTTTTGCAAAGCAATTACTAAAGAAGTTTTCTATGGAAAAGAAAGAACTCTTACAATTGATAGACGACAAGCTCAGTGCACACTCTGAGTTCAGCAAGCAGTTAGAAGACTTGGTAAATGAACACAATGCATTGCTTTACCGCCAAAAAATGGCTGCCACTGACCCTAAAATCATTATTTTTTTATTGAAAAAAGAAGTAGTGCCCAAAGCAGGAATTCCCGCTAAAGAAAAGATGGCACTAACGCTTAAAAAACTTTGCGAAACACCTAATGGCGCCAATCGCAACCTGCCCCACTTAAAGGGCTTGCACATTATGACTATTTCCAGTCATTTCTATTCACTTTGTAATAGGGGCTTGGTAGAAAAAGTTTCGTACGGCATGTTTAAACTCTCTCCAAAAGGTTGGCAATTTATGGAGCGCGCTAATAGCCTTCAAGGGGCATATAATGAGGTGTATGATTTATTGTAATGGCGAAGGGTTGTATTTTTCTGTTTTAAGAAAAGCATTGAATTTCATCTAAAAAAGCATTGAATGTGGCGGAGGTAATGGGCTTGGTGTGAAACTTTATGTCCATTGAAATTTTCTTTGCTTCTTCAACGTCCACTTCGCTTATTGAAGAAGTGAAAAATGAAAAAACATAATTGCCTTTGCGCTGCTCGGGAATAACATCAAGAACCGATTTAAGAAACTCAAAACCATTTATCACCGGCATATAGATATCCACCACTAGCACCACACGGTAGTTGGGGTCCAATTCTGTGGTTTTAAGAAAATTTAGCGCCTCATGTCCAAAATTAAAAACATGAATAGAAACACTACGATGCGTGTTTGCAATTACCTTTTCGGCAATGAAACAATCAAGTTTATTGTCATCAAGAATCAAAAAATGAAATAGTTCCTGGCTCATATTGCTCATCGTTTTTTGGTTAAAAGATTTGCTTCGCGAACGAAGTAATAATATTGGGAGGGAACAACTAACTATAGTTAGTTAGCACGAAAGTAAAAGTGACTGTTATTATAAACAAATTAAAAAATGCAGCATCATGGGCAATTGCAGATGAAAGCAGCTTTCAACAACACCTTTTCTAGAAAAACTAACACTAGTAATACCCTCCGATATTCACTTTTTGATATACATCTACAAGAGTATTGTTTTCTACCACTACTCCGTTGTGCACAGCGATGGGGGCTCGGTCTTTTTGCGGAATTTCTCTGGTAAGAAAAGCAACATCCACCCCATACACCGTTCCTTCAAGGTCAAAAACTGGTCCGCCGCTCATGCCATTCAGCGAAATGTCTTGGGTCATAAACCCCGAATAATATCGGTTACCAATGTTGGCGGTTATTTTATCTATCACAAAAGTGGGTTGCCAATATTGGCGCACATTGCCCACATGCAAGCTGCCGTTGGGGTTCTTGGTTATTTGCGCCAAAGGATAGCCGCAAAGACACACCGATTTACCGATGTTGGGCTTTTCGAAACTTAATTTCACAGGCGGCAATGCACCCGTTTCTACTTTGCCTAAAAAGATATCTCTTGATGGGTCACTATAAATTTCTAGGATTGGTACGGCAGGAATAACCCGCTCGGGCACATTACCAAAATACAATAAAGTAGATTGAGGTGGCACCTCGCTCATCACATGATGCGCAGTAATGAAATGCCCAAAGTTGTCTATGAAAAACCCAGTGCCCGACACCCCTAATTGTGTGTTTGCGCCTTGCACCGATTGATAGAAAATAGGGAAAATGGCGTTTTTGATTTGTTGAATGGCGTGTTGGTACATGGGTTGCGGGGGTTAGGGTGGAAATTTATATTGCCGTTTTATTTAGCTTCCTGACAAAGCTCTATCAGTACCCCATTGGTACTTTTTGGGTGAAGAAAACAAACCAATTTATTATCGGCACCACGCTTAGGAACAGGATTCAATAGTTCAAAACCAAGAGCGGCAAG
Organism: uncultured Bacteroidota bacterium; assembly: GCA_903853805.1. Taxonomy (GTDB): domain Bacteria; phylum Bacteroidota; class Bacteroidia; order Chitinophagales; family Chitinophagaceae; genus JAFIGV01. The sequence continues at coordinate 42,554 of CAINUN010000035.1, read as the reverse complement.
ACGTTTCATTTCCGCTTCAATATCTGCTACATCAAAAGCAATATGATGAATACCTTCTCCTTTTTTATCTATGAATTTGGCAATCGGCGATTCAGGTTTCGATGCTTCAAGCAGTTCAATCTTCGACTCACCTACCCCCAAAAATGCGGTGATCACGCCCTCTGTTTCCACGGCTTCAGTTTTGTAGCAAGGGGTGTTTAATAGCTGCTCAAATAAAGGGATGGATTGCTTCAAATCTTTTACTGCAATACCTAAATGTTCAATTTTCAACATCAGGAAATAGTTTTTAAGTATGGGAATATTTAAAACCTCTTATACGGTTATAAGGGCAAAGTAGGCCAATTGAACTAATTTTGTGTCCAGAAAATATTTAGCCCCCAAAGGGCATCTTTTATGAACGCACATCAAACCATTTATTTAGATAACAATGCCACCACACCCATGGACCCGCGTGTGTTGGAAACCATGCTGCCTTATTTTGTAGAGAAATTTGGTAACGCAGCAAGCCGCAGTCATCCTTATGGCTGGGTTGCTGAAGAGGCGGTGGATTATGCCCGCGAACAAGTGGCTTCGCTCATCAATGCCGACCCAAAGGAAATTATATTTACTAGTGGCGCTACCGAGGCAGATAATCTTGCACTCAAAGGAGTATTTGAAATGTATGCCACTAAAGGCAATCATATTATCACATGCACTACCGAACACAAAGCAGTGCTCGATTCTTGTAAACATATAGAAAAAATTGGCGGTCAAGTAACATATTTAGAGGTGCAACCTGACGGTTTGATAGACCTTCAAGAGTTAGAAAACGCCATTACCGATAAAACAATTCTTATAGCCATTATGTACGGCAATAATGAAATTGGTGTAGTTCAACCTATTCGTGATATCAGCAAAATTGCCCGCAAGCATGGTGTATTACTCTTTACGGATGGTACACAAGCAGTAGGTAAAATTCCTGTGGATGTAATGGCAGATGGAATTGACCTCATGGCTTTTAGCGCTCATAAAATGTATGGACCAAAGGGCGTTGGTGCTTTATATGTTCGTCGTAAAAACCCTCGTGTAAAAGTAACTGCCCAAATGGACGGCGGCGGACACGAGCGTGGCATGCGTAGCGGTACATTGAATGTTCCTGGAATAGTTGGTTTTGGTAAAGCTTGCGAATTGTGTAAAAACGAAATGGAAGCAGAAGCTAAACGCCTAAGTACCATGCGCGACCGTTTGGAAAAAGGTTTGTTGGTTTTGGAAGAAGCCTATGTCAATGGGAATCGTGAACACCGCTTACCCCATACAGCGAATGTTTCCTTTAAATATGTAGAAGGGGAGGGCTTGATGATGGGATTTAATAAAAACATTGCCTTATCGAGCGGATCTGCTTGTACATCTGCATCTTTAGAACCTTCTTATGTTTTGAAAGCATTAGGACTTGGCGACGATTTAGCACATAGCTCTCTGCGCTTTGGTCTTGGCAGATTTACCACTGAAGAAGAAATAGACTTTACTATACAATCTGTAAAAGATACGGTTACCAAACTCAGAGAAATGAGTCCACTTTGGGAAATGTTTAAAGAAGGAATAGACTTAGATAAAATCGAATGGTCACACCACTAAAAACAAATTCAAACACTCACTAAAAACTAATATTATGGCTTATTCAGAAAAAGTAATAGATCACTACCAACATCCTAAAAATGTAGGTACACTCGATAAAAGTAAAACGAACGTAGGCACCGGACTCGTTGGCGCACCTGAGTGTGGCGACGTAATGCGACTTCAAATTGAAGTGGACGAAGTGAGCGGCATTATTCAAGATGCAAAATTCAAAACCTTTGGTTGCGGTTCTGCAATAGCTTCATCATCTTTGGCTACCGAATGGCTCAAAGGAAAAACCGTTGACCAAGCTTTGACTATAGATAACATGGATATTGTGGAAGAGCTCAATCTTCCTCCTGTGAAAATTCACTGTTCGGTTTTAGCCGAAGATGCTATTAAAGCAGCCATCAACGATTACCGCTCTAAGAATGGTATGCCGGTATTAGAAACCGAAGAAAAACATCATTAATACAATAAACCCAATGGGTTTTTGACATGATATACGTAAGCGATAAAGCAAAAGAAAAGGTAGCCCAGTTGATGACCGATGCTCATCTTAGCGAAGAATATTTTCTTCGGGTGAGTGTAGTTGGTGGTGGTTGTTCAGGCTTGAGTTACAAACTCGATTTCGATAACGAAAGCCAGCCCAACGACCAAAGTTTTGAAGACAAAGGCGTGAGGTTGGTAACAGACTTAAAAAGTTTTCTCTACCTCTGTGACACTACACTGGATTTCTCTGATGGCTTAAATGGAAAGGGATTTCATTTCCTAAATCCTAACGCCAGCAGAAGTTGTGGTTGTGGAGAAAGTTTTGCTGTTTAAATTGCAGCACCCTATTTAATTTTAAAAAAAGAAAAGAACATGCTTAAAACAGGAAACACCATCGTTAGTATTTATACGGAAATGACTCCGAACCCAGAGACTATGAAATTTGTTGCTAACAAACTTTTGTTTCCTGGAAAGAGCATTGACTTCCAAGATGAATCGAGCGCAAAGCCATCACCGCTTGCCAAAGAATTGTTTGCTTTTCCTTTCATCAAAAGCGTGTTCATCGCTAGCAATTTTGTAACACTTACAAAAACCACCGATGCTATTTGGGATGATGTCATTCCTACAATCCGCGAGTTTTTGAAAAACTATTTGCAAGAAGGCAAAACCATTATCAACGAAAGTGAAATTGAAGCAAGACCTGCTGCAACTAATGATGTTCATGCCGATGATAGCGATGTGGTGAAACGTATCAAAGAACTGCTTGAAAACTACGTAAAGCCTGCTGTTGAAATGGATGGTGGCGCTATTAGTTTCCGTGGCTATGATGATGGAGTGGTAAAGTTGATGATGCAAGGTTCATGCTCTGGTTGTCCTTCATCCATGATTACTTTAAAAGCTGGTATTGAAGGAATGATGAAGCGCATGATTCCTGAAGTGAAAGAAGTGGTTGCTGAAAGCGAGTAAGTTTAATAAGCAAGCAGGTCACCATTCATATAAGTTGGACATTTATACACTTTCACCTGAAAAGAAAGGTGAAATAACACCATCATATACTGGTCTTTAGTAGCTGAGTTGCCACGTTGTTTGCCTGGTCTCCCCAGAGGATTATTGGGATTAATTAGAATAGACGGATCTTGTAATATTGATGCTGGATTTGGGTTAAGAGGGTCAGTAGGAAAGAAATTGCTACCAATGTAAGTTCCGCTTACATCATCCAAATAATCAGTTGTTGTCATTCTATCCACCACTTCCAATCCAAAATTCAAACCTGGGCGTAACCAATATTTAAAGCCCATTCCAACGGGTAAACACACCGCTACCTTTCCATATTTTCTTTGATCTAATCCAGCTGATTGTCCTTCTGTTCCTAACGGACGAAGTTGATAGTTTTTTCCATTCAATTGGGTATATGGGTCATAATAAAAAATGCCAATGCCACAAGTAAGAAATGGTGTCCAACGGTGTTCAAAATCACCCGTTGAAAACTTGAAGAAATTAAACTCTGCCTGAACCGAGGTTTCTACAAGATTGCTTTCGAAACTAAGATTGCGGGTTTTGTAATAAATGTTCTTGTTATACTCGTCTTTGTAGCCAATATGACCTAATAAAAAATTAGCTCTTACCGAAATATACGGATTCAAATGCCTGCGGAAGAAACAGCCAAAAGAAGGACGAACATAATGAACACCATACTCTTCATTCAAATCGCCAAAATAATTGGCAAATCCACCCGACACACCAAACTCGCCGCCACCAAAATAGTTTTGAGCAAACGATTTTTGAGCAATAAACAATAAGAGTATGACAACGATTTTCTTCATAAACCTTCTAACGGTAACGGCGAAATTAGATTTTTATTGTCTTAAAACTTACCAATTTCTACGGTCTATGCCCCAGTATAGTTTCTGGCGAATAGTATTTAAGAAATTATGCTCGTCGGGGCGAACCAAACCAATTGTAAAACTTTCTTTTTTCACAGCTAATTGAACACCACTTGCAATGGATTCGGTGCGCGCATCCATCGTACATAAAAACTGTTCAGCTCTTCCTTCCACTTCAAAAGAAATTACATTATCGTCTGGCACTACAATGCTGCGTGTATTGAGGTTGTGCGGTGCAACAGGTGTAATGACAAAACTGGAGGTTTGTGGAAAAACAACCGGACCACCACAACTCAAAGAATAACCAGTAGAACCAGTAGGTGTTGCAACAATTAATCCATCTGCCCAATAAGTATTCAAGAATTCACCATTGAGGTAAGTATGAATTTTAATCATGGAAGAAGAATCTTTGCGATGAAGCGTAAATTCATTGAGGGCAAAAGGGGTTCCGTTAAAAAGTGGCACACTGGAATCGAGGTGTACAAGCGTTCTCCTTTCAATGCTATAAGATCCTCGCGCAAGAGAAAGAATAGCGCTGTCCAATTCATTTTCGGGAATGGCAGCAAGAAAACCAAGCCTTCCAAGATTGATGCCGATAATAGGAATGTTAGAAGAGCCTACATAAGTAATTGTATCGAGCAAAGTGCCATCGCCACCGAGGCTAATGAGCATATCAATATTGCTAGGAAGGTCTTTTTTTGAAGAAAAAAAAGCAGGTGTATAACCAAGGTTTAAGTGTGTGGCAATTCGGTCATAAAAATCCTTGAAGAAAACCATTTGAATGTTTTGTTCATGAATTTTTGTAATCACATTCCTGAGCTGCGGAATATTGCGCTCTTCAAATGTTCGGTTATATACGGCTACTAACATGGTAAGTAAAAAGTAAAATTAGCGGTTTTGTTGCAACTTGTTTTCCAATGCTTATATCTTTAACACCAAAAATACTATGCTTACCATTTCACTACACGGCATTCAGCTTCATGCAAAAATTGGTTTGTATCCTGAAGAAAAAATAAAGGGTAATGATTTTGAAATAGATGTTGATGTGTGGGCAAACACTGAAAAAGGAGAGCCTTTGCCTTTTTATGATTATGCCCTTATTCACGATATTGTGGTGGCGGCATTTAATAAAGAAGCAGAATTGCTTGAAGAGTTGGTGCAGGATATTCATAGTCAATTGAAAATGGCTTTTCCCGAAGCTGAGAAAATAAAAGTGGCGATAAGAAAATTGCGACCGCCATTAACTGCGGATGTACGGTATTCGCAGGTGTGTTTTGAGGGGTAAATATTTGATGCTTTTAAACACATTTTAGTGTCTAAAAGCGAATAAATATTACAATAAACACAAAAAAAGTCGTTAAAAGTGTATAAATATTACACTAATAGCAACAAACAGGTTGTTTTTAGCATTATTTAATACAATAATTACAACATAAAGAATGCCAATAAAAACAAGTAAGTTATTGTTGTTGTATTAAATGTATTGTTGTGTTAAATTTAGGTTCTTAATAGCATCTTTAATGAAACTATTAGTATACGAATTGAGAATTAGAGTGCCTTAGTTCTTCATAAAAACAATTAAGCAAATGCTTAGGTTTAGTATTTTGATAAAACAAAGTGGAACATGAGAGAATGAGAGCTATTTTATTCCATACTTAAACCTATCTCTTGACATTTCCCACTTCCCTGTACAAGTATAATCTAGCTTAGTTATTTCCCAAGTTCCAATATAACAATTGGTATCTTGGTTAAATACTCCCATATATACAAGCTCGTGTGTAATTGGCTCAAGTATTTCTATTTCCTTGCCTTTATCATCTATTTCATAATTAGTAGGATATTCCTTTTTAAATGTAATAAAAGAATCAATCAGGCTTCCTTCAATTTTTGAAACTTCTGTACTGGCTCCAATCCCCTCAATTTCTATACACGTACCCTTAAATTTCTTGTCAATTAATTCCTCAATAATAAGTGAGAAAACAACCCTCTCATCGTACAACTTTGGACCATAATCAATACCATAACTAAAGTAACCAAACCACTGACCTGAAATATTATTTTTGGCACCCACTTTTATAAAGTTTATTACAGCTTTTTAGGAAAAGAATTCGACATCCTAGACCCCCAACAGCTTCTCAATTGCTTCATCATAGAGCTTTTTCCAATTGCGGATGTGTCCCCAATCGCTGCTATCAATGCGGAGGTGTCCATCGGCTTTTACGGTGCCTATTTTGGTAAATGGTTGATTGCCTAAGGCTGCTTCAAATGCTTGTTGACGGTCGGCACTTACACTCACGATTACGCGGCTTTGTGCCTCGCCAAAGAGGTAGGCATCTTTACGAATAGCGGCATCGGTAGTGATTTCAAAACCAGTGTTTTTCTGCATACAACTTTCTACCAAGGCTATAAACAAACCACCTTCGGCAAGGTCGTGTGCCGAGTTGATGAGCTTGGCTTTATTGAGTTGGATGATGGTTTCTTGCAAGCGGTATTCTTCTTCCAAATCGAAATGAGGCGCAGGGCTTTGGCTGATGCCCACAATATGATGCAGGTATTCGGAACAATTAATATCGTTGCGTTGTGTGCCCAAAAGGTAAATGACATCGCCTTCGTTTTTGAAGAACATGGTCATTTTATCGTCCACACTATCGAGCACGCCCACCATACCAATAGTTGGTGTAGGATACACAGGTCCGTCTTCGCTTTGGTTGTAGAAACTTACGTTACCGCCCGTAACCGGAGTGCCTAATTTGCGACAAGCATCGCCCATGCCTTTGATGGCGTGTACAAACTGATAATAGACTTCGGGGTTGTAAGGATTGCCAAAGTTGAGACAGTTGGTGATGGCAACCGGAATGCCACCGCTGCACACAATATTTCTTGCGGCTTCGCTCACGGCAATCATAGCACCTTTGTAAGGGTCGGCATATACATAACGGCTGTTGCAATCGGTGGTGCAAGCCAAGGCTTTTTGCGTGCCATGAACACGCACTACGGCTGCATCGCTTGGTTCATTGGTGTGGGTATTGCCCGTGCCCACCATGCTATCGTATTGCTCATATACCCAACGCTTGCTGGCAATGTTGGGCAACTGCACCAACTGATGGGCAATGTCGGCCACATCTGCCGGAACAGGAATGGTATTGGCATCAAACTTTTTGATTTCTTGGAAATATTTTGGCTCGGTGTATTCGCGCTCATAAATAGGCGCACCACCGCCTAACACCAAACTTTCGGCAGGCACTTCTGCCACCAATTCATCGTGCATATAATAACGAAGAATTGGCTCTTTGGTTACCTCGCCTATTTGCACACAGTGAATATCCCATTTTTTGAAAAGGTCTTCAATTTCTTGCTCTCTACCTTTCTTCACAACAATCAACATACGCTCCTGGCTTTCGCTCAACAACATTTCCCACACTTTCATATTGGCTTGACGAGTAGGCACTTTGTCGAGGTGAATAATCATGCCGTGCTCGCCTTTTGCACTCATCTCGCTTGTAGAACAAGTGATGCCTGCAGCACCCATATCTTGCATACCAATTAGGACGTTTAATTCCACCGCTTCGAGGCAAGCTTCGAGTAATTTCTTTTCCTCGAATGGGTCGCCGACCTGAACCGCAGGCAATTGTTCTGCACTGTTTTCAGAAATATCGGCAGAAGCAAAAGAAGCGCCGCCAATACCGTCTTTACCTGTGGATGCACCCACAATAAATACTGGGTTTCCTTCGCCATGACTCGTAGCACTCACCATTTTACCAGCTTGAATCACCCCCACACTCATGGCATTTACCAATGGGTTGGTTTGATAGCAATGCTCGAAATAAATTTCACCACCAACTGTAGGCACACCAAAGCAATTGCCATAATGACCAATGCCTTTCACTACCCCTTTCAACAACCATTTGGTTTTAGGATTATCGAGCTTTCCGAAACGAAGAGAATTTAAAGCTGCGATAGGACGAGCGCCCATGGTGAAAATATCGCGGTGAATTCCGCCCACACCTGTTGCCGCACCTTGAAATGGTTCGATGGCACTTGGGTGATTATGACTTTCAATCTTGAACACACAACCCCAACCATCGCCAATATCCACCAAACCCGCGTTCTCTTCTCCGGCTTTTACCAACAATCTTTCGCCATCGCGTGGAAGCGTTTTGAGCCAAGTAATGGAGTTTTTATAACTGCAATGCTCGCTCCACATCACGGAGTACATGGCCACTTCATTGAAATTGGGCGTGCGACCCAAAACCTCTTTTATCTTTTCATATTCTTCTTCGCGTAAACCTAATTTAACGGCTTGTTCCAGTGTTGCGGGCTGCGGAGTGTGCATGGTAGCTTGCATAATTGTGGTGGAAAGCCACAAAGGTAGAAAATTGAGACGAGGGGGCAAGGGCGCGAAAGAAAATGCGAGGATTTACTCACAAATAATTTTAGCTCAATTACATTTTCTGAATCGCTTGCTTTGATAATTTCATTGCAAACGAATTGAACAGAAAAGCAACAAAACAAAATCCCCTACTTTAGGTAGGAATTTCCCGTCTTAAAATGCGGAAATCACTACATTTACTTGAATGTTCATATAGACCACTAATGAAAAAGCTGTCTTCTCTATTATCATTTATGTTTTTGCTTGGCTCTTTAATAAGTCATGCACAAACTGCCGCTATTGAATTTGTGGAAAACCGTGGACAATGGGAGGGCAACTTTCTTTATAAATCTTCTTCTGGCAACAGAGACATTTTTATAGAGAAAGATGGATTTACCTATGTGCTTGGAAAATCGGATAATGAAGATTTGGCAGAAGCTTATCATCATGGACAAATAAAAACGCCACCTGTATTGAAGTATCATGCTTATAAAATGGTGTTGGAAAATGCCAATTTAAGCGCGAGCATTGAGGGGAGTAAGAAACAAAACTATTACTACAATTATTTTTTAGGAAAAGACCCAACACATTGGCAATCGGGTATTCACCCCTTTTTAGCTTTAGATTATTCAGGTATTTATGCTGGTGTGGACTTGCATCTTTCTTCTGAAAAAGGAAATTTGAAGTACGATTTCATGGTGCTGCCAAATGCTAATGCGAATAATATTCAATTTCGATTTGACGGAGTAGACAATGTTCAACTTAAAAATAAAAACTTAGTTGTTACAACTAGTGTTGGCGAAGTTTTGGAAATGAAACCACTTGCACTTCAATATGGTGAAGATGGAAGAAAAGAAGTTCCCTGCGATTATGTTTTAAGTGGAAACACTGTTCATTTTTCCTTTCCTAAAGGATATGATAAAAGTAAGTTGTTAATTATTGACCCCGTTGTTGTGTTTTGCACATTTACTGGTTCCACTTCAGACAATTGGGGCTTTACTGCTACCTACGATAATCAAGGAAATTTTTATGCTGGTGGTTTAGTAAGTGGCGGTGGCTATCCTCTTTCTTTAGGAGCATTCCAAAGCACTTTTGGCGGTGGCTCCTCTGTTACGGGAAGTCTTTATCCCTGCGACATGTCTATTACAAAATTCAATGCTAATGGTAATTCTCTTGCATTTTCAACTTATATTGGTGGGGCAGATAACGACCAACCCCATAGTATGATTGTGGATGCCAATGATAATCTCATCATTGCCGGAAGAACTTACAGCAATAATTATCCAGTTACTCCAGGTTGTTATGACAACACCTATAATGGAGATGCGGATATTGTTATTACAAAACTCAATGCTACAGGAACAGCATTACTTGCCTCTACTTATGTTGGCGGTAGTGGTGCCGATGTTGTAAACTACAATGCCAACGAAACCATTTTCGGAAACTTAAAACACAATTATGGTGATGATGCGCGCAGTGAAGTGATGATAGATAATGCAGGTAATATTTACATGACCGCCTCTACTCGCTCCACTAATTTTCCAACGACAGCAACAGCAATAAAATCAACGCTTTTGGGTGCCGATTTACAAGATGCTATTGTGCTTAAAATGAACGGTACATTAAGTAATTTGGTTTGGAGTACTTACCTCGGTGGGAATAGTGATGATGCTGGTTATGTGTTGGCGCTAGATTATAGTCAAGGCAATTTATATGTAGCTGGTGGTACTTCAAGCACTAATTTTCCGATGGCAGGAAGTGGTATTTGGGCAGGTTATCAAGGCGGAACTGCTGACGGATTTGTTTTAAAATTTCAGAATAGTTTTCCATATAGTTTGTTGAATGGAAGTTTTATTGGAAAGAATGGCTATGACCAAGTTTATGGAATTCAAATTGATGGCAGCAACAACGTTTATTTGATGGGACAAACGCTTGGCGGAACATTTCCTGTTACAGCTGGTGTATATTCCAATCCTAACTCTAGTCAATTTGTTATAAAAACCAACAACACCCTTTCTGCAAATTTATTATCCACTGTTTTTGGTTCTGGAAATTCAACCGTTACCAATATTTCACCTGTTGCTTTTCTTGTAGATACTTGTCAAAATGTATATATCAGCGGATGGGGTGGTGGCTTAGGTTTTTCACCCTCTAATGTTGGCAATACCCTCAACCTTCCTCTTTCTTCATTTCCTAATACACCTGCTCAATCAACTACTGACGGTAACGATTTTTATTTCATTGTGTTTACACCCAATCTTGCTGGTTTGCTATATGCCACTTACTATGGTCGAAATAGTTCAGATGCAAGCAAAGGAGAACACGTGGATGGCGGTACAAGCCGTTTCGATAAAAATGGAATTGTATATCAAGCCATTTGTGGTGGATGTGCTGGAAGTGGTGGGGTTGCCAGTCCATTTCCAACAACTGCGGGTTCGTGGTCTCAAACGAATGGAAGCACTAATTGTAATCTAGTCGCTCTAAAGATTGCCTTTCAGTTTGTAAGTCCGGTAGCTACTGCCATAGCCGGACCTGACACTTCGGGTTGCCCCCCTTTGGTAGTAAACTTTACCAATAACTCTACCAATTCAGTAAACTATTTGTGGAACTTCGGTGATGGGTCACCAACTACTACAACAGCAAGCCCGACTCACACATATACAACCACAGGAACGTTTACAGTAACCCTAATTGCCAATAACCCTAATAGTTGTTTTCAAAATTCAGATACCATGCATTTCACTATAAATGTGAACGCCAATGGTATCAATGCAAACTTCAATTATATAGTAACCGACAGTTGTAATCCTTACAAAGCAACATTCTCCAATACATCCCAATTTGGCAGCACACCTGGGGCATCCACTTTCACCAAGTTTGTTTGGGATTTTGGTGATGGCTCTACTTTCAATGGTTTGAATCCTGGTAGCCACAGTTTCCCTGATACGGGTTGTTATACTGTTCGTTTATTCATGTATGACTCAACAGCATGTCAGCCCATTGATACTGCAACTAAAATTGTTTGCTTAAAAGGTTTTAAAACAAAAGCTGCTTTCAATTCGCCTGACTCTTTGTGTATTGGCAGCGGGGCTTTACTTGCAAATGCTTCTCAATTTGCACTTTCAACTAATTGGTTTTTGGGAGATGGTAATACTTCTACATCTACCTCTCCATTTTATACTTTCAACAATGTTGGAACCTACACCATCACCCTCGTAGTTTCTAACCCTGGCTCTTGCAATAAGTTTGATTCCGTAAAAAGAACTATAAAAATTTTACCTGCACCTACTGCCGATTTTTCTTTTCTTCCTCTTGTTCCTGTGACTAATGGCTCAACTACATTTACCAACTTGTCAACAAATGCAGTAAGCTATTTTTGGGCGTTTGGTGATGGCACAAGTAGCACAGAAGAAAATCCCGTGCACATGTATAACAAGACGGGTAAATACACTGTTTGTCTTGAAGCAAAAAACACTTCCGGTTGTGTAGACACTGTTTGTAAAACTGTTAGCGCCGATGTAATGCCCGCTATCGGTGTGCCAACTGCATTTAGCCCTAATGGCGATGGCGCAAATGATATTTTGTATGTTCGTGGTGCGGCAGTAAAAACGGTTGACTTCAAAGTCTATAATCGTTTTGGTGAAATGGTTTTTGAAACCACCAATATGGACTTCGGATGGGATGGCAATTACAAAGGAAAGCCACAAGAAATGGAAGCTTATGCTTGGACGCTTGAAGCTACTTTTATTGACGACTCATCTGTGAAACAAAAAGGAAATGTAACCCTCTTAAGATGATTGTATGAACAGAAGCATTTTTACAGGACTCCTTTTTTTATTCTTTTTGTTTGTCGTTGTTGAGCGTTCGTTTGCTCAGGGAATGCACTTTTCACAGTTTTACAACGCTCCATTATTGCTCAATCCTGCAAACACCGCTTTGATGCCAGAAAAAGATTATCGAGTGGGCGTTAATTATAGAAACCAATGGGCTACTGTGCCTGTGCCTTACAACACCACTTCTGTTTTTGGCGATTTTCAAGCAATGAGAACAAAGCTACTCACCAATTGGTTGGGCTATGGTTTTGCTCTTTGGAATGATAAGGCTGGTCTGGGTAGTCTTGCGCTTTCTCGCTACGAAGGATATCTTGCTTACCATGTCATGTTGGGCGAATCATACATGATTTCCGCCGGTGTTTCTCTTGCCTCTGTGCAGCGTTCTGTAAACTTCGACAAATTCTCTTTCGACAACCAGTGGGATGGTTTTACTTTCAATGGCAACTTGCCAACTGGCGAGCAAGGCTATGAAATGAAAACCCATTTTATGGATTTGGGAACCGGTGTCAATCTAGCTTATTTCCCCAACGAAAACACTTACTTAAAGGTGGGCTTAGGGCTAGCACATCTTACCAAACCTAAAGAAACTTTTTACAACCAAACCAATCAATTGGGCATTCGTCCAACGGTGAATGTGGACCTTTTAATGAAGTTGAGTCCTTGGGTGATTTTAAACCCTTCTGTTTATTACACCAATCAAAAAGACGCTTCTGAATTAATTGCTGGTACTATTTTTCAAGTAGATATTAGCTCAGCACAATCCGACAATATGCAACTTATCCTTGGTGCTTTTCATCGTCTTGGCGAATCGGTAATTGGAAGTGTGGGTATTGATATTGAAGGGTGGCGCATTACAACAAGCTACGACTTCACCATGTCATCTATCAGCCCTGCTATTCAAGGACATGGTGGAACAGAGGTTTCACTCATCTACACTGGCTACTATAATGCTCTTTCGCGAGAGCGTCGTTCTTATAACTGCCCTCGCTTTTAACAAAGCTTTTCTGGCCGAAAGGTTTTTTGGGAACTATTTTTGATTTACTAAAATTCAAAAAAACTATGGAAGAAAAAAAATTCAAAGTGCTGCTAGTTGAAGATGATACCAACTTCGGCCAAGTTTTGAAAAATTATCTCGAACTCAATGATTTTAGTGTAGAGCTCTCCCGCGATGGCATTCTTGGTTTGGCTGCCTTTCGCAGAGAGAAGTTTGACATTTGCCTGCTCGATGTAATGATGCCCAATATGGATGGTTTTACTTTGGCTGAAGAAATTCGCAATGTGGACCCCGATGTTCCTTTGTTTTTCCTTTCTGCAAAAAGCATGAAAGAAGACATTCTTCATGGATATAAATTGGGTGCCGATGATTATATCAGCAAACCTTTTGATAGCGAAATTCTTTTGCAAAAAATTCTTGCCATCATCAAACGCAATCAAGAAATTCAAGAAAAAAACCACGCTAAAATTGAGTGGGCTGTTGGTAAATATCACTTCAATAGCAAGCTGCGCACACTGAGTTTTAAAGACGGAATTGCTCAAACACTTTCGCCAAAAGAAAACGAATTGCTCACTATGCTTTGCGAATACATGAATGATCTTCTGCCGCGCGAACTTGCTTTAAAACGCATTTGGGGTAGCGACACTTATTTCAATGGACGCAGTATGGATGTTTACATTGCTAAACTACGCAAATACCTAAAGGAAGACACCACCGTGGAAATTGTGAACATTCATGGAAATGGTTTCCGCCTTGTGGCACCTGAGTAGCATTTGTGATTTTATATTAAAAACTTAAGAAAGCCGCCGAAAGGTGGTTTTTTTATGTTTTATCACTTAAGTTGTCTTTTAGTAGTCATGAGTTGCATTTTAGTAGTCATGAATCTAACTTATTATATCATTAATTTACCTTTTGAAATCATTAATCTACCTTACTACGTCATTAATCTACTTTTTGACATCATTAATTTACCTTACAAGAGCATTTGTGTATCTTTATAAGTAGTAAGTTGTATTTTTGAAGTAAATAACAGAGAAACCAATGGAAATAAAGACCGCAGAAGAATTTCGCAAGATGAAACTGCACGGAAAAGGGAGCAGTTCGCCGGTATATAATGCCATAATGGGCTTGCAAATAGACCAAGCATTAGAAATTAAAAAAACCGAATGGAAACACAGCTACCCGCCTACCCGCTTGGTAAACCATATTGAAAAGAAATACACCATGAGATTTGAACGCGGCGCTCATGCCGACCGTAGCGGTTGGATGATATTGCGGGTGAAGTGAGAGGAAACGGATTTGCGAAGTAGTTTATGCTAAAAACTTGCGCAATAACTACTCATATTGGTTGGCTTTACGAAATTGAACTTCGTATATTTGGGAGTAAGCACCAATTTTAGAACAACACCAACTCATCCACTGTCGCTAAAGTTAGTGCAGCGCTCTATTGTCAAAATAAGTCGGCAGTCTGTGACTAGCTTTTTTATAAAAAATCTTTAGCTCTTTTTGGGTGGTGTCAAAAGACTCGATGCTACCCGAAGCCCATCTTCATCATTCACCACTTTTTTCATTATTTTTTTGATACCATCGGGCAGGCTGTCTATTTCGTCTTGTGTGAGCGTGTGATTGATTTCAAAAAACTCGTCTTCATCATCATAGTATCCCACCACAAGGTCGTAGGTATCGTTGATGTGGTAGCGAATTGAAAACTCTTTGTCTTCTTCGTATTGATTGATGGTGACAGCGGCCCATTGGTCTTTTTCAAAGAAATCGAAATGAACATCCACATGCGGTTTGCTGAGGACTTCAGTAATTATTTTTTCGATTAACTGTGCAGAATGATTTTTTACCAATTCTTGAATATCCATAGTTTCATTTTTTTAAGGGAAAATGCGCAGCAAAGTAAAAGCAATAGTTTCAATGCGCGTTTTTCTTTTTAGAATAAAAAAACCGAAGCACAGCCTCGGTCTTTTGTGGTATTGTTATTTGGAATTTGGAATATTCTTAGGCATCCATTTTCACCATTTTATTGTATTTCGATCGTTCGTTTTCATCAAGCAAAATCTTTCGAAGACGAATGCTTTGAGGTGTAATTTCAATGCACTCATCTTGTTGAATGTATTCCATACATTCTTCTAAAGACATCAAAATTTTAGGGGCAATGTTGTTGGCATTATCCGTTCCCGATGCGCGCATGTTGGTTAGTTTTTTACCTTCCACCACATTCACATTCAAGTCGCCAGGTTTAATGTTTTCTGCCACAATCATACCTGCATAAACTTCTTCTCCTGGATCTACAAAAAAGCGACCGCGGTCTTGAAGTTTATCTATTGAATAGCCCGTAGCGCTTCCTGCTTGCTTGGCAATCAACACGCCATTATTACGAGCGGGAATATTTCCTTTCCATGGTTCATATTCTCTAAAACGGTGTGCCATCACAGCCTCGCCAGCAGTAGAAGTAAGCATTTGAGAACGCAAACCAATCATTCCACGCGAAGGAACATCAAATTCAAGGTGTTGCATTTCGCCTTTGGTTTCCATTATCAACAACTCGCCTTTGCGTTGAGTAACTAAGTCAATTACTCTTCCGCTAAACTCTTGAGGCACATCTACTACAAGTGTTTCAAAAGGTTCACATTTCTTACCGTTTATTTCTTTAACAAGCACTTGCGGTTGGCCAACTGTCAATTCATACCCTTCACGACGCATGGTTTCAACCAATACGGATAGGTGAAGAATGCCGCGACCATAAACCATGAACTTATCTGCTTCGTCTGTTTCGCTTACACGCAAAGCCAAGTTTTTCTCTAACTCTTTCATGAGTCTATCACGAATGTGACGACTCGTTACAAACTTTCCTTCTTTACCAAAAAATGGAGAGTTGTTTATGGAGAACAACATGTTCATTGTTGGCTCATCAATAGCAATAATTTCAAGTTGCTCAGGATTTTCAAAATCGGCAACAGTTTCGCCAATTTGAAAACCTTCAATGCCTACTACTGCACAAATATCTCCGTGCTTTACGGATGGGGCTTTTTTCTTGCCCATCCCTTCAAAAGTATATAGTTCTTTTACTCTACCTTTTACAAAGCTTCCGTCAACTTTACATAGTTGAACCGGTTGGTTTTCGAAGATAGTTCCACGTGTTACTTTACCAATTGCAATACGACCAAGGAAAGAAGAATAATCTAAAGAAGTGATTTGCATTTGGAGGGTACCTTCACTAACTGTTGGCTCTGGTACTTTATCCAAAATCATATCGAGCAACGGCATGATGTCGGTTGTTTGTTCTAAAGAAGTATTGAACCAGCCTTGTTTTGAAGAACCATAAAGTGTGGGGAAATTCAATTGCTCTTCAGTAGCGTCGAGCTGGAAGAACAATTCAAAAACTGCATCATGCACTTCGTCTGGACGACAATTTGGTTTGTCCACCTTATTGATAACAACAATTGGATGAAGCCCGAGGTTTAATGCTTTTTGCAACACAAAACGAGTTTGTGGCATTGGTCCTTCAAATGCATCTACTAAAAGTAAAACGCCATCAGCCATTTTCAAAACTCTTTCCACTTCACCACCAAAATCGGCGTGACCTGGAGTATCAATAACATTAATCTTTACGCCCTTATAGTTTACTGCAATGTTTTTTGCTAGAATGGTAATACCGCGCTCACGTTCAAGATCATTGCTGTCGAGTATTAACTCACCCGTTTCTTGGTTGTCGCGAAACACTTGAGTGGCGTGAATAATTTTGTCTACCAAAGTAGTTTTCCCATGGTCAACGTGTGCAATGATGGCAATATTCCTGATTTTCATAAATAATTCGTGTACGTTTTTTGCAATTAAAAACCCTTCCTTCGAGGAGGGGCATGAAAACGAGGCGCGAAGGTACGAGAATAAAGGATGCAAAAAGCTATCCCAATAAAATCAATCGGTTAATTCAGCTTGAAGGGATAAACTAAAGGGAATTCTGGAATGGCTACCTTGAACAAGGTTCTATTGTAAAGGTTCATCATTTCATAGGTGCCAAACATTTTGCCAATGTCTGTATTAATTAGTGTTGAAGAAATGTACTGATAACTTGCCCCAGGTTCAATAACTGGCTTTCTACCAACTACCCCCTCTCCATCTACTTCTTTTTTAATGCCGTTGCTATCAACGATTACCCAATGTCGGCGTTGTAATTTTATTGGGTTAGGTGTTTGGTTTTCTATAGTAATTCTATAAACGAAAACATGTTCCTGCTTTATGGGATTTGATTGAGCTGGTTGATAAAAAGTATCTACCGAAACACTTACACCTTCTGTTATTTTTTG
Organism: uncultured Bacteroidota bacterium; assembly: GCA_903853805.1. GTDB lineage: Bacteria > Bacteroidota > Bacteroidia > Chitinophagales > Chitinophagaceae > JAFIGV01. The sequence continues at coordinate 25,077 of CAINUN010000035.1, read as the reverse complement.
TACCATGAAATCCAATTTTCAAAAACAAATTTACACAAAAACAAAGAGTAAACTATTGCGTTTTTGTTATCAAATTATTTATTGCAGTATTGATAAAATTAGTTTCAAAGCCTCTTTGTAATAAAAATCGAAATAGTTTAACCTTTTTCGTTCTTGAATTTCTTTCCGTTCTCAGTTCTTGCCATTTTTTTTCTGCAATTTTGAAAAGGGTATTTTCATATGTCTCTTCATCAATTTCTGACATTCCTTTTTTTATGCAATAATCTGAAATCTTTTTTAGCTTCAGTTGTTGAATGATTTTGTTCCTGCCCCAATGTTTTATCCTGAATTTTCCTCGGGCATAGGAACGCGCAAACCTTTCTTCATTTAATAGGTTTTTTTCAATAAGCAATGCAATCAAATCGTTGACTTCCGTTGTTTTACAGCCTAACTCATAAAGTTTGTTTCTTACCTCATTATGACAACGCTCTTGATAATTGCAATAATGAATGATGGCGGTTTTATTATCCATTTAAAACAAAAGCTAACTATATATTATTGTAAATAAGAAACTTATCTTCCCATGAATACCATTAATATCTGCACATCACTTGGATTTACGCCGCTAATTCTACTTGCTTGACCCAACGTTTGAGGACGAATCTTATCTAATTTTTGGCGAGCCTCTGTGCTTAAAGCAGTTAGCTTAGAATAGTTGAAACTCTCTGGAATTATCAAATCCTCAAGACCAGCCATTTTCTTAACAAGCTCTTTTTCCTTTTCTATATAAACCTCATACTTGGTTTGGATTTCGGCTTGTTCTAAAGCCAAACGAGGAAAATCTTTTAAGGAAGAAATAAGATCTGGTATATTATTCATTAGATCTTCGATGCTAATTCCCGGGCGAAGAAGTAGTTTTTCAGTTTTGTATTTCTCAGAAATTGGCGATGAATCGATACTCAATAGGTAATCGTTAATAGTTTCTGGGCTAACGGATATTTCAGATAATGATTGCTTGATGGAACAAACTTGCTTATTTTTCTCTTCCATTATTCGCAACCTTTCATCTGTGGCTAAACCTATCTTATGTCCTAGTTCAGTTAGTCTTAGATCACCATTATCTTGACGAAGTAACGTTCTATACTCTGCTCTACTTGTGAACATTCTATATGGTTCATCTGTTCCTTTGTTTATTAAATCATCAATAAGCACACCTATATAGGCATCGCTTCTCTTCAAAACAACGGGTTCTTGTTCAATTACACTTCTGTGTGCGTTTATTCCTGCCATTAAACCCTGACAAGCAGCTTCTTCATAGCCTGTGGTCCCGTTAATTTGACCGGCAAAAAATAAATTCTTGATTAATTTAGTTTCAAGCGTGAATTTCAATTGTGTTGGTGGAAAATAATCGTATTCAATTGCATAACCAGGACGGAAAAATTTACAGTTTTCAAATCCGGGAACCATTCTTAGAGCCTTGAATTGTACATCCTCAGGCAATGACGTGCTAAAGCCATTTACATAAATCTCAACAGTGTTCCATCCTTCTGGTTCTACAAATAGTTGATGACGATCTCTTTCTGCAAAACGATTAATTTTGTCTTCAATGCTCGGACAATATCTTGGTCCACTACCTTTAATTCTTCCTTGATACATTGGCGACTTCTCAAAACCAGTCTGTAAAATTTCGTGAACAACTGAGCTTGTATAGGTAATCCAACAACATTTTTGCTGCTCTGGCTTAATTTTCTTTATTGGTAAGTAGGAAAACCCAACAACTTCATCATCTCCCTCTTGCACTTCCATTTTTGAATAATCGAGGCTTCTTCCGTCTATTCTTGGAGGGGTTCCTGTTTTTAGCCTAGCTGTTTCAAAACCAAAACCAACTAATTGTTCCGTAATGCCTGTTGCGTTTTTTTCCCCTATTCTTCCGCCACCAAATTGTTTCTCTCCAATATGGATTACCCCATTTAAGAAGGTTCCATTGGTTAGAATAACTGTTTTCCCGAAAATTTCTATACCCATTCCTGTCACAACACCTTTCACTGTTTCACGTGAAACAATTAGTCCCTTAACCACGTCTTGCCAAAAGTCTACATTTGGTATTGATTCCAATTTCTCCCTCCATGTGTTAGCAAACATTTCACGGTCATTTTGAGAACGAGGACTCCACATACCTGGTCCTTTGGACCTATTTAACATTCGAAATTGAATAGTACTCAAGTCTGTAATGATTCCACTTGTGCCACCTAATGCATCGATTTCTCTAACAATTTGCCCTTTAGCAATTCCACCCATTGCTGGATTACAACTCATTTGTGCAATGGTTTGCATATTCATTGTTATTAGCAAAACAGAAGACCCCATATTGGCCGCAGCGGCAGCAGCTTCACAGCCTGCATGACCAGCTCCAACCACAATTACATCGTAAACATTAAACATTGTTGCAAAGATAAGAATGAAAATTGAACCAATAAAAAAGGCTGATCATTTCAGACCAGCCTTTAAATAATAATAATAATGAAATTACTTTGTAATTACAAACTTTTTAGCAATCATTTGACCGTTCTCTTCTTGAATAGTCAAATAATAGTTGCCAATTTGATATCCTTGTGTATTAATAGAAAACTCGCCTTGACTAAAGTCAAATGATTTTTTAAAAATAATTCTTCCTAAACCATCCATAATTCTGGCTGTTAATTTGTTTCCAGAAGATGCAGCTACTTTTACATTCAACAAATCGTTTGCTGGGTTAGGATAAAAAGAAAATTCTGGTCCTGACTGCATAACATTATCAACTCCATTTGATTTACTTACTGAAGTGCGTAAATTAATAGAGGGAACCAAACCTTTTGAACTACTAAAACCAATTGAATCCATAACGTTTGCAGTAACTCTAAAAAATGGGAAATGGTGAAGTGTAGAATTAGGATCAGAACTAATTAAGTCAGATTCTGCTCCATAAAACTGCGGTGCCCAATACTCTTGGACAGGCGTGGTTGCTAATGACGCAGCGTTGCTTCTTTGGAAATAATTAATTTCACCATCACAACCTAAATATAAATCACTAGTAACTTCTGCTGCAAACCAATACCAGTGACCTGAGTTTAAATATAGTGGTTTAGATGAATTATTAAAATCATGGTAATTTGCCGTGAAAATATTATAGTTTGAATCTGTAATTCCAAATGTCTTTGGTGCAACGCCAACAGGAATAAGCTCACCTATATTAATAAATTTATCTGCGTTTAAATCTTCCCATTTGAAGGCATAAATATTTACAGCACCACCAGAAAGATCTTTTTCTGTTGTTCCTGATGTACCGTTACTAACAGTAAATTGAGAACTCATAGCCATGTGACCGCCTTCTCTAATATAAAAGAATGGTCCCCAAGTATCTGTAGTACCTGTTTGACTTATTTTATAACCAATGGTTACTAAAGGTTCACCTGTAGTGGTATTAATTCTACACTTACTATAAATAGTATCTGTTACGTTTACAGAGAAACTAGCATTATTGTTTAGTGGTTGATCATCTGAAGAAGATGATGATAGTTGATAATCAAATTTTAAAGTTCCAGTATTGGTAATAGCTGGTAAACTAAAGCCGTTAGCACCTATAGTTTGCATGACAGAATCAGTAGTGTTAAAAGTTCCACTAACTAATACAGAGTCGGTGTGTAAAACAGATGATGAGCCAGAAGTTGGAGTGAAAGAAATTATTGATTTTACTTTTACGTTAGACTCTGCATTACTACCGAAATTAGCAACGTATGCACCTGTATAGGCATTGTAAGGAACGTGTTGACTTGCAGTATTGAGTTCATATTTAGGAACAGAATACCCGCTATAAAGTGACAATGAATTATTTACAAAACCTAAATCATGAGCAAAACCGAAACCCCAATTAGTCAATGATACTTTAACGGTTTCCCCGTTCCACATTTGTGAGTTGATAGCAGCACCATCATCTTGTGAAATCATTAAAACAGGAATAGTAATTGAAGAAGCAACAGTACCTGCAGCCATACCAACTGGACCACCTGGAATATTGTTCACAATAATAATTCCAATAGCTCCAGCATTTTGAGCACTTAATGCTTTATCGCTAAACTGACAATTACCTCTGAATATCATTGCGAATTTATTGGTCATAGAGCCCGCAGGTATTGGGTTACAACCTAAAGAATCTGCTGCATCTGGTTTTACTAAAGGAACCATGTAATAAAAAGAGTCAATCGCTCTTCCCCAATTACTTGTACTAGTGGTTCCATCATTAGATTTAGTAAAACTTTTCACTCCTGCAACAGATGCAGGAACATTAACTAAAAGTGTTGGATCAACAAGATTAATTAACTGAGCCTGAGAATGAGTAGACATTGCTGCTAAAAAAACAGCGAATACAAACTTGAGTAAACTTAATTTTTTCATACACTATAGATAAAAATGATTTTGCGAACTAAAGTACCAAAAGAAATAATAACAACCAAAAACTTTCTTGGTGTAAACCTATTTACTGAGTTCTAACATCTTTAAAATCGGTCTTCTAGACGTTTCTAAAAGTTCTTCTTCAAGAATAATTTCGGGTTGCTCATATTTTATAGCCAAATATAGTTTTTCAAGCGTGTTAAGCTTCATGTGCGGACAATCATTACAAGCACAAGCATTATCTGGTGGTGCTGGAATAAACGTTTTTTCGGGTGATTTCAGTTTCATTTGATGAAGTATACCCGTTTCAGTTGCAACAATGAATAAATTAGATGTGCATATTTGTGAATATTTCAATAATTCAGTTGTAGATCCAATAAAGTCAGCATACTTAAGAATAGATTCTTCACATTCGGGATGAGCAATAAAATGTGCTTCTGGATTTCTTTCTTTTAGTCTTATAATCTTTTCTAAAGAAAAAAGCTCATGTACCATACAAGCACCATTCCAAAGTATCATATTTCTTCCAGTGGCTTTATTTAAAAAAGATCCTAAGTTTTTATCAGGAGCAAAAATAATTGGTTGGTCAAGAGGTAATGAATCGATAATTCTCTTTGCATTTGATGATGTACAAATGATATCACTCAAGGCTTTAATTCCTGCAGAACAATTAATGTAGGAAATAACTAAATGGTTTGGATGTTTTTCTTTAAATTTTTTAAACAAACTTGGTGGACAACTATCACTTAAAGAACAACCAGCTTTTAAATCTGGCAAAAGAACTTTCTTATTAGGATTCAAAATTTTGGCTGTCTCAGCCATAAAATGAACTCCTGCGAAAACAATGATATCTGCTTTTGTTTTTGCAGCTTCTTGAGCAAGTCCTAAACTATCACCTATAAAATCTGCTATGTCCTGAATATCTGGTTCTTGGTAATAATGTGCAAGAATAATTGCGTTCTTTTCTTTCTTTAATTTTTCAATTTCTTTAAATAAATCTAAAGATGGATCAATTTCAATATCCAAAAAACCTAAATCATTGATTTTTTTAAAAGCAGAAGAATAATTCACAACCATATAATAAATATAAAAAATTTTATTAAAAAAGGGTTATTATCAATTAAGGGTGTGAATTTGGGGAAAGAAATAACAAATCCACAGCGCAAAATTAGAGGAAATTATTTGGTACCAATATTATCAAGTTTATTCACAAACTAAAACCTAATAAAATCAAATAACTCACACGTTTTTGTGCATAAGTGGATAATCTAAAACTGTAGAAAATACTTTATTTTTATAGTTGGTAACTTATCAGTTTTAAGAAGAGAAAAAGCTTAAAAAAGTTTTACCAATAGAAATAAACACAATAACAATAATCTATAAACGAGAATTACCATAATAATCCACACTAATTCACAGAGGAAAAAAAGAATAACTAAGCATTAGAAAACAATTCTTTTATCTATAGAAAGAAAATAGTGCTACAATAAATTCTTTATCCCGAAAATTCCTATAAATTTGCCGTCCTTACAAATAAAAAAAATATACACCAAATATGGCTGTAATTCAGAAAATCAGGGATAAGTATGCAAAACTTGCAGGTGGAATTATTGCGCTTTCATTAGTAAGCTTCTTATTAATGGACGCGGGTGACAACCTAAAAAGAATTTTTTCGGGTAGTAATTATGTGGCAAAAGTAAACGGCAATAAAATTGACGTAAAAGAATACGCCACAAGAATCAACGAGTATGAATCGTTGTATGAATTAATGGGTAGTAAAATTGATGACAATACACGCGCTCAAATTCATAACCAAGTATTGAATGAAATGATTGCTGAAAAGATGAATCAATCTCAGCAAGAAAAACTTGGCATAGGTATTTCACCAGAAGAGGAAAAAGAAATGTTTTCACCGGTAAATCCAGAGCCATTTGTGAAGCAGTTTCCTTATTTCAAGAATCCACAAACCAATGAGTTTGATCCTCAGTATTTAACTCAGTTTGAAAAGAAGCAATTACCAAACACTCCGGAGGCTCAGAAGGCAATGGAGCAATGGATAATTTTCAAAAACTACATTAAGCGCAATAAAATAGTATCAAAGTATAACGCACTATTTTCAGGTGCTATTACAACACCAAAATTTTTGCTAGACCGTAGTACGAAGGATCAATTCTATCAAGCAAGTATCAGTTTTGTAAAAGTTCCGTTTACTACTATTAATGATAATGATGTAAAAGTTACAGACGAAGACATCAACAATTATTTGAAAAAACACGAAAATCAATACAAAACACAAGACCCTACTAGAAGTATGGAATATGTGTCGTTCGATGTAGTACCATCTTCGTTAGATACAGAAAAAACGCTTACATCATTGAACATGGTAAAAGCAGAGTTTGAAACAACAACAGACGTTGAAAGTTTTGTAAATAGAAATTCTGAAGAAACATATAACGGCTCTTTTGTGACCAAGAAAACATTTACTAATCCCTTTGCTGATTCTATTTTAAATAAACCGGTAGGATCAATTTACGGTCCTTACTATGAAAATGGTTTTTATAAAATGACTAAAGTAACTGACAGAAAATCTTTACCAGATTCAGTAAAGGTTCGTCATATATTAGTGAAGACAGAAGATCGCGGTTCAAGCACGCTAACAGATAGTGCGGCTAAGAAAAGAATTGACAGCGTAGAAGCTATGGCAAAAGGTGGAGCAAATTTTGATTCTTTAGTTCAAAAATATACTGATGACCAAGGCAGTAAAGCAACAAAAGGTGAGTATGATTTTGCATTAGCACAACGCTCAAACCTTTCTAAAGAATTTGCTGACTTTGCATTTGAAGGAAAAGTTGGAGATAAAAAAATAGTGAAGGTTGATAATGATGCTTATGCTGGTTATCATTATATAGAAATTATTAGTCAAAAGAATGTAGATGTTGCTTCTAAATTGGCAACAGTTTCAAAATCCCTTTATGCAAGTGAAGAGACAAGAAATATGGCATATGCTAAAGCACAAGAATTTGCAGGAAAGAACAATACAGCAAAAGCATTTGATGAGACAACAAAAAAACAATCCATCAACAAACTTCAAGCACAAAATGTAAAACCAAACGACTTTACTCTTCCTGGTTTAGGCTCTTCGAGAGAAATTCTTCGTTGGATTTATAATGCGAAAGTTGGTGATGTTTCGCTGGTATTTTCTTTGGACAATAGATATATTGTTGGAAAGCTATCAAACATTCAATCACCAGGTTTACCAAAAATTGATGAAACCAATAGACCAATGTATGAGGGTCTTGTAAAAGCAGAAAAGAAAGCTGCTAAAATAACTGAGAAATATAAATCTTCAACTACACTTGAGGCATTGGCTCAAGCATCTGCACAACAAGTTCAAAATGCAGATTCATTCAATGCCGGCACAGCATATTTTCCTGCTATTGGATTTGAACCCAAGGTTGTTGGTTATACTTTCAATGAAAGCCTTAAACCAGGTACAATGTCTCCCGGCATCAAGGGTCAAGATGGTGTTTTTTATATCAGCGTTAAAACACGTCAGCAAAACCCAGTTGTAAATGGTGATATGAATCAAAATATGCAACAACAAACCATGCAAATGCAACAACTTAGAGGTAGTATGGCAAGCTTTAAACAAGAATCGAATAAACGCAATGCCGAAATTGATTACAACGTTGACAATATTTATTAATTTTCTCTAACAAAATATAGAAAAAAGCAGCGGTCAAAAGCCGCTGTTTTTTATTTTAGACCAACTAGGAATTGTATTTTTGACAATAGTTATGGACATGATTGTAAACAAGGTGGCAGAAAGTGGAATAGTAACACTTGATCTTTCAAACTACTTACCAACAGAAGATTCTTTCACAGAATTTGACCTTAAGCCATTTCTTTTTAGAGAAATGATTTTGAAGGAAAAAGATTTTCGCCAATCAATGATTGAACATAATTGGGAGCAATACCAAGACAAGAATGTATCGGTTTTTTGCAGTGTAGATGCCATCATTCCTGTTTGGGCATTTATGTTAGTGACCAATTATTTGCAACCGAAATCAAAGCATATTTTTTTTGGAAAGAAAGAAGAGCAACGAAAGCACCTCTCCATTGAAAATATTAATCAGATTGATGCCAACGAATTTTCCGAAAAAAGAGTGGTTTTAAAAGGCTGCGGAGATGTTACCGTGCCCGAATACGCTTATGTAGCAGCAACAGCAAAGTTGTTATCTGTAGTTAAGGCATTAATGTATGGAGAGCCATGCTCAACAGTGCCTATTTTTAAAAAGAAATAAGATTGAAGAGCGTAGGAATATTAGGGTTGTTGTCCTTTGTGTTTTTTATTCACACAGCGATGGCGCAAAACGTTTTCGTACCAAAGCCTACAAACATAAAAATCATCAGCGAAGAGCCATTCGGAAAAGACTACGTCAAGCGTGTCATCCGATATGATAAGGGAATGGTGCGTGTCACCGAAACAATTTATTTTTTAAAAAACGCAGACCCCGTTTTTGTGAAATTCAAAATACCAGCTACTGGGGTTGAAAAGGATTCTGTTGCAATTATTGTTGATAAGAAAAAACGAAAAGTTTATGTTAGATATGGCAGCAAAATTGTTCGTGCATACAGAGCCACCTTTGGACCTACGCCTTTAATGAACAAAAGAATGGAAGGAGACAGAAACACACCAGAGGGCAAATTCAAGATAAAAAGCATCAATCATCAATCACAATACCACCGCTTTTTTTTACTTGATTACCCTAATGATAGTTCGTTGGCAAGATTTGAAACATTGAAAAAGAATAAAGCCATTCCAGCAAATGCAAAAATCGGTGGAGATATTGGCATTCATGGCATTTGGCAAGGCGGAGATGATTTGATTGATATGGGCGTTGGTTGGACAGACGGTTGTATCGCCATAAAAAATAAAGACCTCGATGAACTGTGTTTTTTTATGAGCGTAGGCACACCCGTTGAAATCCTTAAGTGATTATTGTTTTACTTTTTTCAAGAAAGAAAAATAAACATCTTGCCAGCCAATCCATTCATAAGCTGTTCCTAAAGAAAAATTGTGGAAGACGGTAATCATTTGGCTGTTGGTCTTTTTCAGAATTTCGAACATTTCCTCCAAGGTTTCCTCAGCGTCTTTTGCACTCATTTTTTCTTCATAATGAGCGGTGCTATCCATAAAACAAAATGGATGAACCCGTAAACCTGTTTCCTCATTTTTCTCCAAATCGAACCAATAAAAACTTCTGCCCGTTCCTGCGCGAAAACCTAAGGCCGCACCATAGCCCATGCTATAATCTTCTTTGATTCCATTTTCAACTAGGAATTTATAGGTCTTAGGAATTTGTAACCGGATATAATGTTGGCGAGAAGAAGTAATGGGTTTGTCGGAGATAGATTCAAGCAGTTTTTTTTCTCTTTGAAAAATTGTCTTTTCATTAGAAAAATAAGAAGGGTGTAAACCAATTTTGCCTTGTTGAGCCAATGAAGAAATCAAGGTTTTCATTGCTGATTTTGAAGGCAAATTGTTTTTGTCGAATGCAGTATTTTTTTGCGCAGCAAGAATAAAAAAAACAGGGTCAAGATTGAGTTCGTTATGCGTCTTTTGCAGCCAATCAAAACAATCAAAAGGATCAACTGTTTTTTTTAAAAGAACATCAATTCTTGATCGCAACTCATGAAAATTTCCTTTCAAAAAATCTTTAGCAAAAGCACCCGCCCAACGAACAATGCCTTTGTGTTGGTAGGAATAAGCAATGTCGATATCGTAAGTAGGCTTGAAGGAAAAGCGTGGCAAAGTAAGTGAGCAATTAAAATGTTTTTCTAAAGACAATTTCAATTGAAAAACCCATTCATCAATTAAAGGGCGCTGCAGGCAATCATTTTGAAACAAAACTGATTGTTGGTGAGGAAAACGATTGTGTTTATCGGGTAAGAAAGGAATATATTCTTCATAGCGAGCAAGCAAATAAAAAATGGCGCTAAATAAATCGAACGGAATGGAGCCATGATTTTCTCTTTGAAAAAGCGTAGGAATATTTTCCCACTGCCCATTTGCAAGTTCCTTTTTAGAAAAACCATTTTCCCAAAGAAGCCCAGTGTCTGGAATTGAAAAGCCGGCGGCATTTTCAATTCCATAAAAAACAATGAAACCCGAAACATCAATATTTTCAGAAGGGGTAACTATTGTAAAACCTAAACCTAAAATGTCTTTGAATAACCATTGGCACACATAATTCAAGCGATTGCTTTTTTGTGAGGAAACAATGGTTATTGAATTCATTGAAGCTGCTAGTTTCTCTCTTTCCAAAGTTGTTGAAAAGACTTTTTAGCAAAATGAAGTTCGCCGCGATGTTTGCCCCAAGAATTTTTAAACAGTTTATTGACTACTGTGTTTTTCACGCCAGCACTAGCTACATTGACAAGACTTTTATTCAGCATTGCCATTTTCCAAACACGCCAACTCAAACTTTCGCTTCTATCATTCAATCCTTTTTTGGTAGCAAGATTTCTGTTCTCCAATAGCATTTCATGAATGTTGATTTTCAATGGACAAACTTCAGTGCAATTGCCACAAAGACTTGAAGAATAACTGAGGTGTTTGAATTCTTCCAAAGATTTCAAATGCGGACTAATAACAGAACCTATTGGACCGCTATAAGTAGCGCCATAGGCATGTCCGCCAATGTTTTTATAAACCGGACAAGCATTCAAACAAGAGCCGCAGCGAATACAATACATACTCTCGCGCACTTCTGGAGTTTGCAACAAATTAGTACGACCGTTGTCTAAAAGAATGACATACATTTCTTCTGGTCCATCGGTTTCTCCAGCTTGCTTAGGACCAGTGAAAATAGTATTGTAAACGGTTACATTTTGACCAGTGCCATAGGTGGCGAGTAATGGCCAAAATGTGTTTAAGTCTTTTATGGAAGGCAACATTTTTTCGATGCCAACAATAGCAATGTGCGTTTTTGGAAAAGCAGTCGAAAGCCTGCCGTTGCCTTCATTTTCTGTAACACAAACACCACCAACATCAGCTAATAAAAAATTCCCGCCTGTAATGCCTACATCCGCACTTTGGTACTTTGCACGAAGATTGACACGGGCAATTTGAGTTAGTTCTGGCGGTGTGAGATTGGGGGCTGTTCCTAATTTTTCATGAAATACACGTGCCACATCTTCCTTGCTTTTGTGCATGGCAGGCGTAACAATGTGATAAGGAGCCTCTCCATCTAACTGTTGAATATATTCACCAAGGTCGGTTTCTACTGATTCAATATTGTGATTTGCCAAAAAATCATTGAGATGAATTTCTTCTGTAACCATTGACTTTGATTTCACAACTTGTTTACAGTTTTTTTCTTCACAGATTTTCAAAACGGCATTGTTGGCTTCTTCTGCAGTTTCTGCCCAAATTACCTTCCCCCCACGAGCCGTAAAATTCTTTTCAAATTCTTCTAAATATTTATCGAGGTTTTCAATGGTTTTCCATTTTATGTTTTTGGCGCGTTTGCGAGCAAGATCTAAATTAGAAAATTGTAGTTTTCCTTTAATTACTGATTGTGCATACTTATCAATATTGAAAGCAAGCTTGCGCTTATGTTCAAGGTCATGTGCTTTGATTTCGCTTTTTTCTAGAAAAAGAGTTTTAGTATTTGCCATTGGTCTTCAAAATTAGAGAAAGCGGAGCGAATAAGTAAGTAGGTAAAAAACGCAAAAAAGTTAAAAGAGGGATAAAATATTTTTTCTCAAAATGATGTTTTTTCAAAAACTTTCATAAATTTACTTCAACAACAAAAAAAATTATCCCTCAATATGACGTAGAAAAACAAAAAGTTTATCTCGAAAAACTGACGACTTTATTATTTGAAATGTTATCCTGTTACGGCTTTTACTTAGATGATTACTGTTAATGATTGTTACTTTTTCTCAACCCTGTTGAATATTGTACTGATTAATCTTTTCCTCGGAATTAACGCATTGTAGCGTAGCTACTATTGAATTATCAACAAAAAAGGGGTAAGCCGAAAACCCAATAGAGTAGGCGATTACTTAAAACTATAGTATGTATTTCAGAATGTACTTTCCTAAAAAAGTTACTCTATTATGTACGTTTCTTTTAGCGCTTTTTGTAAATTTTGCAAGCGCTCAGGTTACTACAAATAGTGGGTCGGGACTTGCTTCGACCTATCCTGATTTGGCAAGCGCTATTACTGCTTTGAATGCTGCAACGATTACCGACCCGGTAGTCATTACGCTTTCAGGTAATGAAACTGCGCCTGCAGGAACAGGATACTACATCACTGCAACGGGTACGTCAACCAATACTATTACCATACAAGGTAGTAGTAGCACTATTACAGCAGGAACCAATGTGGCCGGCGGAAATATGGATGCCGTATTTAAGATTGTTGGTGGTGATTATATTACCATCCAGAATTTTGTGATTCAGGAGAATAGTGCCAATACGGTTACTCTTGTCGGAACTACAAACACAATGACAGAAGCTGGGATATTAATTATCCATGCTTCCGCAACAGACGGTGCTCAGTACAACACAATTCAAAATAATGCAATTGGCTTAAGTGCTGCTTATGCGAATGCTGTTGGTATTTTGGCAACTTCTGCTTCTACTACTTCTAATGCTAGTCCGGGTGCAAACACGCCACTCGATGCTACTTTAACTTCTGGAACAAACGCCAACAACAAAATTTATGGTAACACCATTAACAGTGTTGCTATGGGTGTGTTGGTTATTTGTCCTCCAATAACTACGACACTTAATGAATCAGGATGGGATTTTGGTGGCAGCTCTGCAGCTACTGCTAATACAATCACATTTGGATGTGCTACTGCAACTTCTGGTCCTTGGAACAGATCTTCTACAACCTCAGCGGGTGGAATTTGCCTTCGTAATGGTGCAGGATTTAACGCATCTTACAATATCATCACTTCATCGTCATTGCTTTATTTACAAACAGCAGGCATTAATGGTATCTGTGTTTCGTCGGGTTCTGCACCTGTTGCTGTAACCTATACCAACACCATTAATAACAACACCATTTTAGTTAGAAACAGTGGTGTGGGTGGAGCAATGGGTATTGACTTTGGTCATGGTATCGCTACGGGTACTATGGTGGCCAACAACAATAACGTAACGGTAAATGTTACTACTACAGGAACTACAGCCGGCGCAATATTGGGTATTAAGGCAAACTATACAAATGCTTTTAATACTGCTAACAATAATACGGTTACAATCAACCAAACGCATAGTCCAGCAACCGCATTAAATAGTACAGCGGCTGTTACAGGTATTACACTTTCTGGAACAACCACTACCGGTAATACAAACAATGCACAGAATAACAACATTACTATAAACCAAACGGCAAGCCCAACAGCCGCAATTGCTACCACTCTTTCTGGTGCTGTAATTGCTTTACAAATGGGTGGTGGCACAGGCTCTACAGTCAATGCATTGGGAAATACAGTGTTGTTAAACAGAGCAACCAGCATGACACTTGCAGGAACAAGCACATTTAGTGGTGCGGTTTCTGGTATTGTAGCTACAACTGCAGGTTTGGTATTAAACATGGGTAATCTTTCAAGTGGTAACACTGTTACATTAAAAGAGGCTTCATCTGCAATAGGTACTTCTACTTATTCAAGTGCAGTTACTTATATTAATACAGCTGCGGCTCACTTAACGATGAATGTTATTAATAATACCGTTAATAACACGGGTTCAACACAACGGTCTACGGGCACAACATATGGTATTAACCATAATGGTACTCTAGCGCTAGGAACTGGTGTTGGAATAAATGTTACCAATAACAATATTAATATTAATGCATCATTAGGTAGTGGACCAGCAACCTTAAATGGTATTTACTCATTTGCTTCTTCCACAATCACTAGTAACTATAATGTTAGCAATAACACCATTACACTTCGTGACACCAATACTACGTCTACAGTATATGGAATGTATGCACAAGATGGTGGCTCAGCAAATAAAAAGTTGTTTAACAACAATATTTCTATATTTGGCGCATCCACAACGGTATATGGAATAGCTATTAATTATGGTGCAGATACGGTAACACAAAATACCATTGCAATTACCAACTCAGCTTTAACGCCAACAATATATGGAATTAATGCTCTTGCTTCTGGAACATACTTTAATATTAATAACAATAACCTAACGGTTTCGTGTACTGCAGCAAGTACTGCAGCACCAAACATTACTGGATTCCTTATTTCAGTAGGAACCAACAATATTGTTTATAACAACGTTATTAATAGTATAACAACTGGAAATGGTTCAGGGTCTTCAACGATTTCTGGATTAACGATTTCTGGTGGTACAAGCACTAGTGTATATAACAATAAAATACAGGGTATTACTTATAATTGTAGTGGTACTGCTGGTGCTGTAAATGGTATATTGATTAGCTCGGGTACAACTAATACTGTTTATAATAATAGAATTGGTGGTTTGTATGCACCTTATTCAACAGACACTTTGGCGGTAAGGGGTATTTATATTTCTTCTACATTGTCCGCCTCAACCAACAGGATTTATTACAACACCATAAATCTTGATGCTAGTTCTACGGGTGCTAACTTTGGTTCTTGTGGTTTATACCATGCAGCAAGTGCAACCGCTACAACAGCAACGCTTGATTTACGCAACAATATTATTGTTGATAAATCAACACCAAGTGGAATTGGTAAATGTGCTGCAATTAGAAGAAGCCCTGCTGCTACTTTCGGCAACTATGCTACAACATCTAATAATAACCTAATTTTTGGTAATAAATATTATTATGACGGTGTAAATGCACCACTAACAACCTTAGGGGCATATCAGGCATTGGTTTCTCCCAAAGATAATATGTCTGTTTCTGATAACCCTGTTTATTTGAGTACATCAGGAAGTAGTGCTAACTACTTGAAAATGGATCCTTCGGTTCCAACTTCAGCAGAGAGCGGAGCTTCTCCGATTATTGGCTATTCTACCGACTTTGAAGGAGATATTCGTCAAGGTAATTTGGGTTATGCAGGTACGGGCTTTAGCCCGGATATGGGTGCCGATGAATTCAATGGTACAAGTACCAACCCTAATGCATGTAATGCAACGCCGGTTGCTGGTACCATTGCTGGCTGGCAGTCTGTTGCTGTTACTGGTTTCAATGCTGACGTTATTGCTAATGGTGTTGGTTTGCCAACCACTTCTACAACTGGTGCTGCAGATGCCTCTTCACCTGCACAGTATTTTGTAGATGCTTCTTATCAAGCCACAGCTTCAAGTGCATTGCCAGTTTTTGGTTTGCCTACCAACGGAATCATTAGAAGTGTTGCTACTCCGGGTCTTGTGTATCAAATGCACAGCGCAACAGGCAACAACTCTCTTAGATTGCCTTTGACTGGTCAAGGTGCAGCTACAGGAACCCTTACTTTATCAACACCACAAAGTGCGCAAGCAATTTCTTTGTTGGTTTCTGCTGGTAATGGACCTGTTCCACTTAACATCACTGTTACTTATACAGATGCAAGCACTGAAACATTTTCTTCTCAAAACGTGCTTGACTGGTTTAATGGAACGCCATATGCAGTTAAGGGTATTGGAAGGGTAGACGCAACAGGGGCCTTTACTTCAGTAACTGTTGATAACCCAAGACTTTATGATTTGGTGTTAAACCTTAGTTCGGCTAGTTACTCTAAATCAATTGCCTCAATAACATTTGCAAAAACAGGAACAACAGGTGCTGCTCATATTTTTGCCGTAAGCCTTGCTTCTTCAACACCAAGTGTTTTGTGTACCAACTCTCAAATAATGTTGTCATCTTATGGTGCGGGTACTGGTTTAGGCGTTCAATATCAATGGCAGTCTTCTACAACAAGTGGCGGACCATACACTGATATTCCGGGCGCTAACCAACTTACTTATACCACACCTGCTTTAACTTCAAACATGTATTATGTTTTGAAGGTAACTTGTGCATTGGCTGGTACACCTTCGATTACTAACGAGGTCGCTACTTCTGTAAGTTCACCAACACCAATTACTATTACTGCTTCAGCTAATGGCGTTTTTTGTGGTAATGGTACATTGACAGCAACAGCAACTGGTTTAACTGGTTATGTTTGGACGCCATCAAGTGCTCTTCAATCAAATACTGGAACAACAGTTACTTCAATTGCTACAGCAAATACAACATTTACTGTAACTGCAAGTGATGTTAATGGTTGTGTTAATACTGCTTCACAAGCGATAACCTATACTCCTCCACCAGCAATTACCCTTACAGGAGCTCCTGCTTCTTTCTGTGGTACTGGCGGAACAACAACGATTACCGCTACTTCTACAGGAAACTATATCTATAACTGGATAGCTTTTAATGGTGCTGTATTGTCAAATCAGACACTTACATCAGCAAATGCTACCGTAACACAAACAAGCACGATACAGGTTTCTGGTTCTGACCCAGTTACTGGTTGTGCTAATGTTGGTTATGTAAGTATTGGTGTATATCCATTACCAACCGCTACACTTTCAACAACTGCAAATGGTGTTTGTCCGGGTACGGCTGCAACCATCAACTCTGGTTTAAGTGCTGGTAACTTTACAGTTGGCTGTATTAGTACCGCTACAAATGCAATTCCTACAACAGCAAATTATTTAGTAAATAACGGAACAGCAGTAGTTACTCAAGCATCTGGTAATTTAGATGATGGTGGTTGGAGTTCAATTCCATTGGGCTTTAACTTTAACTTTTTTGGTACATCTTATACAACTGTAAATGTCGGAACCAATGGAGTGCTTCAATTTGGAGCATATAACTCCACTGCGTTGGGAACTTATACAATTGGTGCTTTGCCAAGCACTAGTTACCCAATGGGCGCTATCTATCTAGCCGCCAATGACTTAAACACTGGAACAGTTGGAACGCCACCAACATATGTTCGTTATTGGACAGATGGTGTTGCACCAAACAGAACATTTAATGTTGAATACCGTGTTTACCAATATGGTTCTACTACTAATATTGTCAACCTTAGAGCAATTTGTTATGAAACAATAGGAACTGTTGACATTATCGCTTTACAAGTAGCTTCTACCAATTCAAAATCAATTGGTGTTAATAGTCCTACAGGATTAATTGGAGCAACTGCACCAAACTGTGCGGCTACTCCAGCAACACCAAATTATTGGTCTGGTCAAACTGCTACAATATCTTCATCAGCTCCACAAGCATGGCGTTTCTCTCCACCATCGAACTATAATGTTCAGTGGTTTGCTAATGGAACTCAGTTCGCTTCAGGGTTGAATGTATTTAGTCAAGCTGTAGCGCCTACTGCTACAACTACCTACTCAATTACTTATACCAATACCACAACAGGTTGTGCAAATGCTCCGGGTTCTGCGCAGGTGACCATGAATGTGCTCCAAACAACGGCACCTACGGGAATTAATGCTATTGTAGATAAAACAACTGTTTGCCCTAATGGATCTGTGAATTTAAGCACAAGTTATACGGGTATTTTAGATGGTCTTTCTTTCCAATGGCAATCATCAACAGATGGTGGTGCTACTTGGTCAAGTATAGGAGGTGCTACAGGTACTACGTATGCAGCAACGTCAATTACGGTTCCTACAATGTATCATTGTGTGATTTCAGGTTGTGTGGGACTTCCTAACAATACTTCAGATGTAAGTGTTGCCATTAGTCCTTTCTTCGCTTGTTATTGCGGACCAAATTCAAGCCCTGTAGTTACTTTGAACACCTACCCATATGCATATATGACTAATGTGAAAATTGTTGGAACAACGTTGAATAATACAACAACTTTGGGCACACCAGCTACTGGTTATACTGAATATTATCCAACAACACCAACAACAACTGCTCATCTTACACAAACATTACAATATACATTACAAACAACCTGTGCTTATACTGGTTATTACACAGCTGCTTGGATAGATTATGATCATAATGGTACGTTTGATGCTTCTGAATTTATAAATTTACCATCATCAGCGCCATCAGCTAGTGCTACCTTCAATGTGCCTTTAACCGCACTTACAGGAAATACTGGTATGCGCGTAAGACAACGTGCTTCTGCATTTGTATCAACAGATGCGTGTACACCATCAACAGATTACGAAACAGAAGATTATGTAATTACTATTGATACCATATATGCATGTTCTGGTACGCCTAATGCAGTAACCGTTTCAGGTCCTGCGTTTTCACCGTGTGCCAATGCTGCATTTAGCTTAAATGCTGCCAATTACACAATTGGTTTAGGCATAACTTATCAGTGGGAATCATCACCTTCAGGTACTAGTACGTGGACCCCTATTACAGGTGCTACGAATCCAACTTATACAGTTGCTGCTGGTATTAGTGCTGTAACCGATTATCATATGGTTACAACTTGTACAAACGGCGGTGCACAAGATGTATCAAACACAGCTACAGTTGGTCTTGCCAATTTCTATAGTTGTTATTGTGCTTCAAATGCAACCTCTGCAACAGATGAGGAAATATGGAACGTTACCATTGGAACGCTAAATAATTCTTCTAACTGTTCTACAGTAGCGCCTGGTCCAGGAAGTGTTAATCAATTCTATTCAAATTACACAACTTTGACACCTACTACCTTAATTCAAGGTACATCGGTTCCTGTTGCCATACAAATTGCATATTGTGGATCATTTGCATATTCTAATATAGCAGCTGTTTACATTGACTATAATCACAATGGGTTATTTACTGATGCTGGCGAAAACGTTTATACTTCAACGTATGGAGCTGGTGTTTTTCCAACAGGAAGAGTAGTTACGGGCAACTTTACAGTACCTATGACAGCTAGTACCGGTCTTACTGGTATGCGTGTTGTTGCAGTTGAAAGCTCTGTGGTTAGTCCTTGTGGTACTTATTCATGGGGTGAAACAGAGGATTATTTGGTAGATATTGCTTCACCTGTTCCTTGTAGTGGTCAACCATCTGCTGTTACTATTGCTGCGCCAACTTCGGTTTGTCCTAATAGTAGCTTTACGATGAATGCCACAGGATGGACTCCTGGTTTGATTAATATTAATTTCCAATGGGAACAGTATGATGCTAACACCCAATCTTGGTCTGCAATTGCTGGTGCAACGAACACTCAGTACACTGTAACTGCTGGAATATCCGTTCCAACAACTTATCGTTTTACAAGTACTTGTACCAATAGTGGTTTACAGGATGTTTCTCCATCTGTTTCTTTAGGATTAAATAGCTATTATGCTTGTTATTGCACACCTGCAAGCAATTGTACGAATGAGGGTATCTTAAACGTAACCTTTGGTACATTGAACAATAGCTCTGCTTATTGTAACAATACATCAGGTTATTCTGATTACAAAGGATTGGGTACTTTGACCAACGTTACTGCTGGTCTTCCAAATTCTATTTCAGTAACCGCTCAAGTAAATTCAAATCCTGGAAGTACAGCGGTATGGATTGACTATAACCATAGCGGAACTTTTGATGCCAATGAGTTTACCTTGATTGGCTCAACGACCCCTGCTACCTTACCAGTTCAATTCAACTTTACTTCTAACGTCAACGTTCCAATTACCGCATTAACTGGTATTACTGGAATGCGTGTTCGTCAGGCAAATCAAGGTGGTATTACCAATACCTCTGCTTGTACCAATACGGGTGTTTATGGCGAATACGAAGATTATTTAATTACTATTCTTCCTCCACCAAACTGTAGTGGTACGCCGCCAACACCTGCCATTGTAGGTACTTCAGGCGTGTGTCCTTCAATAACAATTAACCTTAATGATACGTCGACTGCTGTTATTTTTGGCGGTACAACTTATCAGTGGGAGTCTTCACAACCTGGACTTAATAACTGGGTTCCTGTTGCAGGCGCTACTACACAGAGCTATATCATTACAAATGGTCTTAGCACTACAACAGATTTTCATTTAGTTGCCTCTTGTAGTTATAGTGGATTGGTTAGTACATCAAATACAGTAACTGTTGTTATTAATTCTTTCATGACTTGTTATTGTGCTTCTAGTGCAACCTACACATCAGACGAAGAAATATTTAACGTTACTGTTGGTTCACTTAATAATACTTCTGATTGTAGCACAACAGGACCTGGTCCTAATAGTGTGAATCAGTTTTATTCAAATTACACTACGTTACCTGCTACCAATTTGACAGGTGGTTCATCATATCCATTTAGCATGACTATTGGATATTGTGGTACTTACGCATATTCAAATGTAGGTGCAGCGTATATTGACTTTAACCATAATGGATCATTCACTGACGCTGGTGAACAAATATTCTTGTCGTCTTATGGCGCAGGTGTAGTACCAACCGGTCGTGTGGTTACTGGTTCATTTACTGTTCCAATTTTTGCGACTCCTGGTAATACGGTAATGCGCGTAGTTGCTGTTGAAGGTTCAACCGTAAGCCCATGTGGTACTTATGGTTGGGGTGAAACAGAAGACTATTTGATCAACGTTATTGCTCCGGTTATTTGTTCTGGTACACCGAGTGCTGGTAATGCATTTGCATCAGCTACTTCATTCTGTCCTAGCACTACCTTCAGTATTTCTGATACTGGTGCGACAACAGGTTTTGGTATGACATATCAGTGGGAATCATCGGCTGCAGGTTTAAATGTTTGGACACCAATAGTAGGTGCATCATCTTCTAACTTGACAGTAACAGGTGGTATTACCAACGCTACAGATTATCATTTGATTGTTAATTGTAGTTATAGCAATTCAACGGCTACCTCAAATGCAGTTTCAGTTGGATTAAATCCATTCTATAACTGTTATTGCGCTTCAAGTGCTGGCTATAGTTCAGACGAAGAAATTTTTAATGTATCAATTGGTTCATTAAACAATACTTCTGATTGTAGCACTACAGCGCCTGGTTTGGGTAGTGTGAATCAGTATTATTCTAACTACAATACACTACCAGCTACTCCATTAGGAGCTGGCGCAAGCTATCCGTTCAGTATGACAATTGGTTATTGTGGTGCTGCTGCTTATTCCAACATTGGTGCAGCATACATTGACTTTAATCAGAACGGATCATTTACGGACCCTGGTGAACAAATCTTCTTATCAAGTTATGGCTCTGGAACATTTCCAACAGGACGAATAGTTTCTGGTTCAGTAACTATTCCGCTTACTGCTACGGTTGGAACAACACTTATGCGTGTGGTGGCTGTAGAAAGTTCAGTTGTAAGCCCATGTGGTACTTATAGCTGGGGTGAGACAGAAGACTATTTGGTTAATATTACACCTGCAGTTTTATGTTCTGGTACTCCTAGTTCAGGAACGGCATTTGTTTCTAACGCATCAGTTTGCCCTAACACTACTTTTTCTGTATTGGATACAGGTGCAACTTCTGGCATTGGCGTTACTTACCAATGGGAAAAATCGCTTGCCGGTCAGAATGCTTGGGTAACTATTTCTGGTGCCACTAGTGCTAGTTTAACTGTTACTGGCGGAGTTACTGCCTCATACGATTATCGTTTGAATGTTACTTGTTCTTATAGTAATACTACCGTAACGTCTAATACAGCAACAATAAACGTTAACTCTTTCTACTCGTGTTATTGTTCTACAACAAACGCTGGCGGTACTGGTACATTTATGGATCAAGTTACTTTTAACGGTGTAACCAACAACACCGCTGCAACTAATCCAACAGCATCCCCTTATTATAGTTCTTTCCCTATGGTTCCATTTATTGCAAGTGCTGGTACATCTGTGCCTTTAACTGTTACAATTGGTGCTACAGGAACCTATACAGGTGCAATTGTTTCTATTTGGATTGACTATAACCATGATGGTGTATATGCTGCAACAGAATGGCAACAAGTAGGTACCAACTGTCTTGCTGGTGCTTCTACAACAATTCAAGTAAATATTCCAGTAACTGCATTATCTGGTAATACAGGAATGCGTATTCGCTCTCGCGGTACTGGAAATATCAATGGCGCGGCTGATGCATGTACCGTTATGGGTTCTGGTGAAACAGAAGATTATATTGTGAACCTTGCACCGCCTTGCTCAGGAGCACCAAATGTGCCTGTTGCAACGTTGACTAATACTAGTTCATTGTGTGATGGTGGAGCTGCTCAATTGAGCGCAGCCAACGTTACTATTGCAGGTGGTATGTCTAACCAATGGCAGGTATCAACTGTTTCTGGCGGTCCTTATACCAACGTAACAGGAGCTACAACTGCAAACTATACAACAGGAACACTTACTCCAGGAACCTACTATTATGTATTGCTTTCTACTTGTAATGCTTCAAGTTTATCATCAACTTCAAACGAAGTAACAGTTGTCGTTAATTCACTTCCAACCATTACAGTTACTGCTTCTAACAATGGTAGCTTCTGTGGAAACGGACAGTTGACTGCAAACGGCGCAAGTACTTATGTATGGTCTCCATTTAACCAGTTAATATCTGCAACTGGCGCTACTGTAATATCTACAGCAACAGCACCAACTACATTTACGGTTACCGGTACAGATGCTAACGGTTGTGTAAATACTGCAACCCAAGCAATTACTTACACTCCGCCTCCAGCAATCAATATTGCTGCTAGTACTGCTACGTTCTGTGGTAATGGTGGAAACACTACACTTACTGTAACGTCAACAACACCGTATGTCTATAGCTTTACTGCTTTAGATGGCGCAGTTTTAAGTAACCAAACAGCAAATGCAGTTACTGCAGCTGTTACACAAACAAGTTCTATTTTGGTAACGGGTGTTGATGCGAATAGTGGCTGTAATAATTCTCAAGTGTATAGTGTTGGTGTTTATCCTTATCCAACGGCTACCTTGTCAACATCTGCTACTGGTGTTTGTCCTGGTACTCCTGCTACTATTAATTCTGGTTTGAGTGCTGGCAACTTTGCCGCAGCTTGTATTACCCCTTCTGCAGCATTAGCTACCGCACCTCAAGGTGCCGTAACCTTAGCATCAGGAGGCACAGCAACCACTTCGTTGTCAGCAGGTGGTTTAGATGATGGATATTGGAATGCACTTCCTCTTGGATTTACGTTCAATTATTTCGGACACAACTATTCTTCTATCAATATTAGTACGAATGGGGTGTTAGATTTCACAGCGTCAGGAACTAGTCAATATATATTTACTGGTGGTTTCCCTAATGGCTCTAACCCAGCAAATACTATTGCTGCTTGTGCTCGTGACTTGAACTTATCTTCGGGTGGTTCTATTAAAACGTGGACTGAAGGTTATGCACCAAATCGTAAGTTTGTGGTTCAGTATGCAAACTGTCCTACTTATAATTATGGTGGTACCCCAGGCACTCAATCTGTTGAAGTAGTCTTCTATGAAACTTTAGGTAATGTTGAAATCCATGCGATAGCAGCAACCAATGGCACGCAGAGCAATACTAACGCTAGCGTACCTAAATATATTGGACTTCAAGATACTACGAAGACTATCGGTGCAACTGCTCCAAATTGTGCGAACAATACACCTAATTATTGGAACGGTGAGCTAAGTGAGATTACTTCACCAATGGCATGGCGCTTTACACCAGCGGCTAACTATACGACTACTTGGTTTGCAAACGGAACACAGTTTGCTACAGGTACGAACATCTTTAGTCAGTCTGTAGCACCAACGTCTACTACTACTTATTCTATTACGTACACCAACCAAATTACAGGTTGTACTAATGCTGCTGGCTCTGCGCAAGTAACCATGCAGATTTTGGGTACTGTTGCACCAAGTGGTGTGAACACCCTTACAAGTGCACCAAGTGTTTGTACAGGTGGAACCGTAAATTTAAGTACTGATTATACAGGTTCATTGGCTGGTCTTACTTTCCAATGGCAAGTATCAACAGATGCTGGTAGCACATGGAGCAATATTGCTGGTGCGACTAATATCACAGCAAGTGGTATTGCACAATCAGTAGCTTCTATGTACCAATGTGTCATCGTTTCATGTGGTGGTATGGCTGATTACTCTTCAGCAGCTTACGTAGGAATTAATCAGTTCTACGATTGCTATTGCGTATCAAAAGCGACGACTACTTTCAACGAAGACCTTTCTCAAGTAACTTTCGGAATAGCGACTAATGGAAATATGATTAATAATATCACAACTTGCGGTCAGGTAGGACCTGTATTCGGTAGTGTTGCAAGTCAATACAACAGTTATACCTCTCTTCCTGCGGCTGTGGTTTATCCAGGTCAAACAATTCCATTTACTGTGAAGGTTAAGTATTGTGGAACTACCCTTGCTTCAAACAAGGTGGGTATTTACATTGACTATAACCAAAACGGTGTTTTTGATCCTAATGAAAATGTATATACCTCTACTTATGCAGCGGGAACTTCATTGGCTTTAGGTAGAACGCTTACAGGTAATATCGCAATTCCAATAACCGCAGCTACAGGTTTAACAGCTATGCGTGTTGTTGTTACTGAAGCTACAAACGTTAGTGCATGTGGTACATACACTTATGGTGAGACTGAGGATTACTTAGTTGACATTACAGCATGTGCAACACCGACTGTAAATATTGCTGCGTCGAACACAACTATATG
>CAINUN010000034.1 GCA_903853805.1 uncultured Bacteroidota bacterium | reverse complement strand
GTATTTACCACCAACAGTTCTTCTTTAAGCTACACCAAAACTCTGGGTATAGATACCATCCATGCCTCGCTTGTGGTGCAAGCCCCTTGTTATGATACTACTGTTTCGGGCTATTGGTATATACATAGTACCGATGGCATTGAAAGCATCAACCATCCCAATCAACTCCTCATCTTTCCTAATCCTGCCACCAACACTCTCTACATCCAATCCCAACAAGAAGGCAACCTAATGCTTACAGATATTACTGGTCGTGTCATTCTTCAAGCTTCGACTACGTTCAACTACCAAAAAGCTATTGATATTAGCATGCTAGCCAAGGGTGTTTATTTGCTAAGGTTCGTTAGCAATGAGGGTGCTGTGGAGACTGTGAAAGTGGTGAAAGAATAAGGAAACAATAATAGTTCTTCCCCTAAGCCTTCTTCCTTACCAACAATACAAAAGGAATACAAACCAAAAACATACAACCGATGTAGATAAACACATCCATGTAAGATAATATATTGGCTTGCTTGGTCACCGTGAAGTCAAGGAAACGCATCGCCGCTTTTTGGGCATTATCGTTGGTCATTCCCTTGGTCATAAAGTTCTGTGTCATGGCATTCAGCCTTTGTTGCACAGCAGGATTGGTGATGTCGATATGGGTAATGAGCGCACTGCGATGCACCATGTTTTGATGCGCCATAAAAGTGGTGATGCTAGCAATACCAAACGACCCGCCCAATTGTCTCATCATGCCTGTAAAAGCAGCGCCCTTGCCAATATCCATTCCTTTAAGCGTGGAAAGAGATAGGGTAGTGATGGGAATGAACAATAAGCCCATGCCTATGCCACGAAGAATGAGTGGCCAAAAGAAAGCTTCTTTACTCGTGTCGGAAGTGAGGATGCAATAGCCCCAATAGCAGAAGAAAAAGAAAATAATCATGCCCGCCGAAATCAAATATTGTTGCGGCATTCCTTTTTGCAACACCTTACCAATAATGGGCATCATAAAGGCAGTGGTCAATGCCGCAGGAATGAGCAACATGCCCGATTGGGTAGCAGTCCACCCAAGGGTGGCTTGTGTATAAAGAGGAATGATGAAAGTAGAACCATATAAACCAAAGCCAAGAATGAAAGAAAGCACCGTGCCAATACGCAAATTGCCATTTCGCAATACCCTTAAATCTACAATGGGGTTTTTATAAGAAAGTTCTCGCCAAATAAAGAAGAAAAACCCAAAGACCGCAACCACAGTTAAGGCAATGATGGTGCCGCTATTGAACCAATCATCTTCTTGTCCTTTCTCTAAAATGTATTGTAAGGATCCAATAGACGAAGCCAACAAAGCAATACCCAACCAATCAATATCACTTCGGTTTGTTTTGGCAGCATAGCGCGGACTTCTTACAAATTGAAGGGTAAGGATTATAGCAATGATGCCAATGGGAATATTGATGTAAAAGATATAAGGCCAAGAGAAATGATCGACAAAATAACCACCCAAAGGCGGACCTAAAGTGGGACCAATAATAACACCTAAACCATAAATGGCTTGAGCCATACCTCGTTTTTCAGGCGGATAACTTTCAGTAATAATAGTTTGAGAAGTAACCAATAAAGCACCGCCACCAAGACCTTGAAGGAAACGGAAGAACACCAACTCCCAAATAGTATGTGCATTGCCACAAAGAAAAGAAGCAACCGTGAAGATGAGAATGGAAGCTGCAAAGTAGTTTCTACGACCAAATTGCTGCGACAACCAACTTGTCATAGGAACGATGATGACATTGGCAATGGCATAAGCCGTAATTACCCAGCCTACTTCGGTAAGCGTTGCACCAAGATTGCCACGCATGTCATTAAGCGCCACATTCACAATCGTTGTGTCCACTATTTCGAGCAGCGCACAAAGAATGGCAGTGATGGTAATGATGACTCTACGAAAGCCGTATTCTACAAGCGAACTGTGGTCGGTGAGCATTTGTTTTGAATCTATTCCTCTATTTCTATTAATCAATCAACACATCTACCTCCACATTCATTCCCGGACGAAGCTTTTCTAATAGTGCTTTGTCATTATCCGTAAAATCAACTTTTACAGGAACACGCTGAACAACTTTTACAAAATTACCAGAGGCATTATCGGGCGGCAACAAAGAAAACCTTGCACCCGTAGCCGGAGAAAAAGAAGCCACTTTCCCTTTAAAATCAACATCGGGGAACGCATCAATATGCACCACTACAGCTTGCCCTTCTTTCATCTTAGTCAATTGTGTTTCTTTGAAATTGGCAGTTACCCAAATGGCTTCATCTATTACCAAATTAAAAAGTGCCTGTCCTGCATTGATGTATTGACCTAATTGCGCATTGATTTTGGAAACCTGTCCGTCTTCTGCCGCAACGATAACGCTGTAAGAAAGATTTAAAGCAGCGTTTTCTACATCCGCTTTGCGTTGACTTATAGTGGCATTGGCAACACCAACTTGGCTTTTGCTTGCATGACTTTGAGAGGTCACCGCACTCGATTGTTGCTTGGCAGCAATCTTTTGTTGTTGCAACATTTGCAATTGTCGTTCGGTGGTTTCTTTTGCCGCACTTGCTTGTTCAAATTGTTGCTCGGTGATGGAATGTTCTTTAATTAAATTGCTGTAACGCTCAAAGTCTTGCTTCGCTCGCCAAGCATTCACTTTAGCTGATTCAATTTGAGCATCCAAAGTGGCAACGTTAGCCTGCGAAGAAGCAATATTGTCTTTGGAAGATTGAGAAGTAGCTTCAGCAGCACTCAAACCACTTTGCGAAGCTAATAAAGCAGCTTCTGCTTGATGTAATTTGATAACCAAATCACGATTGTCGAGCACCAAAAGCGTATCTCCTTTGTGCACCAACTGAAAGTCCTTCACTCTAATTTCACGCACATATCCCGACACCCTTGTGATGACAGGACTAATGCTGCCATCAATCTGTGCATCATCCGTTTCTTCGTGATGAAGCGAATGAATATATTTGGTAATCCCCATTGTGCCTCCGCTAATGATTAAGATGGCAAGGATAATAGGAAAGATTTTCTTCTTTTTTTGAGGCGCTTCAGCCGAAGCATTTGCGGCATCTTGTTGTTGTTGCATAAAGACTGCGTATAAACGTTTTTCTAGGAAATTATTTGTTGGTTTCGGTATTCATGTTGTGACCGCCAATAGCAAGCATCAAATGCTCGTAAGCATTGAAGGCATCGGCTTTAGCAAAAGAGAAATTGAGAGATGCTTGAAGTTTCGCAACATCAGCATCAAGCAATTCAGTGGTTGTAGCCAAAGAATTGGTGTGACGACTTTTCACAATGCGGTAGTTTTCTTCCGCTTGCTCTTTTGCTTTTTGATAAACGTCTATTTTCTTTTTAGAAGAAAGATAATCTTGGTAGGCACGGGCAGCTTCCAATCTCACAGCATCGGAAAGCATATCTCTGCTAATACTTACTTCATTGAACTTGCTTTGCGCCTGTGCCACTTTGCTTCCTGTTTTCCACAATGAAGAAAGGCTGTAATTAACGCCCACACCATAATTCACTGCATTACTAATGGTGAGTAATCCAGGAATATTAGCAGCAATATATCCACCCGTCAATGAAAGCGAAGGATACAGTTCACCCTTGGCAACATTGATCCCTGCTTTGGCTGCTTTTACTTTATAGTCCATAGCGTTGAGGTCGTTTCGTTGGTGAATGGCTGCAAATTCTATGTCTTTTTCAGCCAGCGTGATTTCTTTGAACTCATAGAAATTAGAGTCGGGTTGGAGTTGTGTTGTTTCATCTAAACCCAACAAAACATCCATGGTTACGTTAGAAATCTTCCAATTATTTTGCGCGTCTAACAGTGCCAATTCAATGTTGGATTGTTGCAACTGTACTTTGAGCAAATCATTTCTTGATAGCAAACCATTCTTTTCCATGTTGCTAAAATCTTTCACGCGCTGCTCGGCTTCTTTCAGGTCTTCTTGCACCAAAGCAAGAGCAGTTTTCGATTTGTAAAGATTGAGGTAAGCAGCAATCAAGTTGGCATACACCTTTGTTTGTTCAAAGCGAGCATCATAAGTGGTAGCAGCCAACAATTCGTTAGCACTTTCAATACCATTTTGAATTTTGAAACCACTAAACAAAGGCAAACTGACGTTAGCCATACCATACATCATTTCATTAACGCTCGGGCTACTACTCGTAGCAGGTTTGGAAGTATCTGAAGATGTTTTGATTTTCAGGTCAATATTGGGTTGCATGAGTCTTAGGTAAGAACCCGAAATGCCCACGTTAGGTAATCTTCTTTCTTTTGCTTCCTTCAAATAAGCATTCGCTTCTGCAATCCGCTCCTTATTCATGCGCACCGAATTATTGTTTTGAAGCCCTAAGCGAAGGGTTTCTTCAAGACTTAGGTTTTTGGTTTGGGCGCAAACATTATTTATTTGAACGCAACTTATTATTGCTATAACAAGCAAAAATAATTTGAAGGGATATAAATTCATCTATATAAAAGGAAAAGGGAATGATATAAAAAGTTGTTAGATTGATTGCTGCAAATTACTCCATTCTTCAAGAACGATTTTATCAATTATTCCATTTGTGGTATAATTAATGACATTGAGACTACAATAAACTTCAGTATTGGCAGCTACAACAAAGTTAGTATAACCTGTATCACACCAATAATAAATCCAAGTACACCACCTAATATTTCCACAAAGAAAAATTCCTTTTTCATAATGCTGTTCAATATTTCTTCTAGTTTATCAGAAGAAAAGTTAGATACTTTCTCCATCACAATTTGCTCTACATCAACTTGAGCATTTAGTTTGTCGGTAAATTGATTGATAACTTGTGGCAACAACAATTGAATTTCTTCCATCAACCCTTCTTTGAGTTTATTGAGCGTGCTTTCGCCAATAAACATAGAAACCACAGGGATTTTTTCATTGAGTTTAACGCTTAGAAATTCATGAACATGGTTTTCAATAAAAGGATGCAATTCTTCGATGTTTTTAGGGTCTTTAATCTTGCTAATGATTTCATCAAAATGAAGCAAATCATTAGCAACTACGGCACCCAATTTTGCTGCAAATTGTTTTTGTCTTTTAGGAAAAATTCCTTGGAAAGTAATTCCTAAAATTTTTATTGGCTCTTTTGGATGAAAGAGCATTTTGATAGCAACCCAATTTGTAAACCAACCAATGAAAGCCGAAATAAAAGGAATAAGATAAATGACCATAAAAAAGCCCACTTTTTAAAGTGGGCGCGAAGATAAGTTTTGAAAAGTAAAAACTAATTGAATTACTTTTTCAATAAGTTTTTCAAATAACCCCCATACCCCGACTTGGCATAAAAGGCTGCTTGTTTGCTTAATTGCTCATCATCAATCCAACCTTTGCTGTATGCAATTTCTTCGATGCAGCCAATCTTTAAACCTTGACGTTTTTCGATGACATCAATAAACTGTCCGGCTTGCATGAGTGAATCAAAAGTACCAGTGTCGAGCCAAGCAGTGCCTCTGTCTAAGACGCCTACTTCTAGTTTTCCTTTTTCTAAATAAACACGATTGACATCGGTAATTTCCAGCTCACCACGATGAGATGGTTTTATGTTTTTAGCGATTTCCACTACTTCATTGTTGTAGAAATAAAGTCCTGGAACTGCGTAATTGCTTTTCGGGTTTTCAGGTTTTTCTTCAATGCTGATGGCTTTGTTGTTGCTATCAAATTCCACCACACCATAGCGTTCAGGGTCGTGAACTTGATAGGCAAAAACCACAGCACCTTCCGGGTTTACTTTTTTGCCTAAAAGCTTGCCCATGCCCGAGCCATAAAAAATATTATCACCCAAAATCAAAGCCACAGGGTCCGAGCCAATAAATTCTTCTCCAAGAATAAAAGCTTGCGCCAATCCATCAGGACTAGGTTGTACGACATAAGAAAACTTGCAGCCAATTTGAGAACCATCGCCCAACAATTTCTTAAAACCTGCTTGATCTTCGGGAGTGGTGATGATGAGAATTTCGTTGATGCCTGCCAACATGAGCGTTGACAAAGGATAATAAATCATCGGCTTGTCATAAACCGGCATGAGTTGTTTGCTGACAGCAATGGTCAACGGATATAGACGCGTACCGGAACCGCCGGCGAGGATGATGCCTTTCATGAAATGTGTTTGTGTTTTTTTGTGACTTTGTGTTTTTGAACGAAGTTAATTTGAATTATTGTTTTTTGTTTGAATTGTCTTATTTAATGCGCTAATTTGGTTGGTGATTTTTGAAATTTTTTCTCTAATTAATACAAGATTTTCTTCTTGAACATAACCAAGGTCTTTAGCAATCAATAAATGATTAAGTACTTCAATCGCAGAACCATAAGCAATATTTAAAAAACGAGTTTGCTCTTTTAATGATAATCTAGTTGAACCTTCAGCAATATTCGCTGAAACTGAAAGAGCAGATCTTCTTAGTTGGTCTGATAACACATATTTTTCTACTTGAGGAAAAGAGTCTGTTATATGATAAATTAGGATTACTAATTCTTTTGCCCCTTTCCAAACATCAAGTTTTTCAAAGTAGTAAACATGCATAGCCTATTGAAAAAGTTATTGTCTACAAAAAGTATCTTTCAAAAAAACAAAGTGACACAAACACAAAAACACAATTAACTATACTGTTTTGAGTAATAAGTTTGATAATCGCCTGAAGTTACATGGTTCAACCATTCTTCATTCTCGAGATACCAATCGATGGTTTTGCTCAAGCCTTCTTCGAAAGTTACGGAAGGACTCCAACCCAATTCTTTATTGATTTTGTTGGCATCAATTGCATAACGTTTGTCATGACCTGGACGGTCTTTAACATAAGTAATCAATTGAGCAGAAGTGCCAGGCGCTCTTCCTAATTTTTCATCCATTTGAACGCAAAGCAATTTGATTAAATCAATATTTTGCCATTCGTTGAAACCGCCAATGTTGTAAGTTTCACCATTTCTTCCTTCATGAAAAACAAGGTCGATGGCACGGGCATGATCTACTACATACAACCAGTCGCGGGTGTATTTTCCATCGCCATAAACAGGCAAAGGTTTGTTGTTGCAAATATTGTTGATGAATAATGGAATTAGTTTTTCAGGGAATTGGTTTTGCCCATAATTGTTGGAGCAGTTAGTCAAGACAAAAGGCATGTGGTAAGTATTTCCATAAGCCCTCACCAAATGATCGGAAGCTGCTTTAGAAGCGGAATAAGGAGATTGAGGATCGTAAGAAGTTGTTTCCAAAAAGAAACCCGTTTCGCCCAAAGAACCATAAACCTCATCTGTAGAAACATGATAAAAACGTTTGCCTTCCATGTTGTTTGCCCATAGAGACTTGGCAGCATTCAACAGGTTGGCAGTGCCCATTACATTGGTTTCGATAAATGCATTTGGGTCTATGATAGAACGGTCAACATGGCTTTCGGCAGCAAGATGAATAACCCCATCGAAATTATACTGACGGAATAAATCATTCATTTTCGAGCCGTCACGAATGTCTGCTTTTACAAATTCATAGTTAGAAGCATGCTCAATATCCTTGAGGTTTTCAAGATTACCGGCATAAGTGAGTGCATCCAAATTCACAATTCTGTAATTAGGATATTTGTTCACAAAAAGTCTAACAACATGAGAGCCAATAAAACCTGCGCCACCAGTAATCAAAATAGTTTTGTTCATAAAATTTTCATTCTAAAAAGAATCCAAAATTAAATGCAGTAATCCGCAATAAAAAATAGGGTTGAATTATTGA
Organism: uncultured Bacteroidota bacterium; assembly: GCA_903853805.1. GTDB lineage: Bacteria > Bacteroidota > Bacteroidia > Chitinophagales > Chitinophagaceae > JAFIGV01. Next base: position 8,818 of record CAINUN010000034.1, on the reverse strand, counting down.
GTTGTTAATTGTATCAAATATTGAGTTCGTTGATTGATGTTTTTTGAATTGTTTAATTTTATGCAACGTTTTTCATTAAAAAATCAAAATTAACTTCGCACAGTGTTCATCCTAATCTATAGATTGTTTTTACAGACCTACAGCTTTGTAATTTGGCTTGCTTCTTTATTCAAAGAAAAAGCAAGACTTTGGGTAAAAGGACGTGAAAGGATTTTTGAAAAAATTCAGGAGTCTTTAAAACCAAACGAAGAAAGAATTTGGTTTCACTGTTCTTCCGTTGGTGAATTTGAGCAAGCACGACCATTAATCGAAGCCATCAAACTGACTAGTCCAAACAAGAAAATTTTTCTAACTTTTTTCTCTCCCTCTGGTTATGAATTGAGAAAGAATTACAAGCAAGCCGACTATGTTTTTTACTTGCCTCTTGATGGAAAAATGAATGCAAGGAGATTGGTTGCATTAGTAAAACCAACTTTAGTTGTTTTTGTGAAGTATGAGTTTTGGTATTATTACCTCACAACATTAAGAAACAATAGAGTACCTACGGTTTTAATAGCTGCTACGTTTCGTGCCTCACAACCATTTTTCAAATGGTATGGAAATTTACACAATGAAATGTTGGGATGCTTTACCCAATTATTTCTTCATGATGAAGCATCTGCAAAATTGTTAGAGAAAATTGGTTTCAAAGAAAATGTTACTGTTGCCGGAGACACACGCTATGACCGAGTATCTGAAATTGCGCAGCAAGCAAAATCTTACTCTATTATAGAAGTCTTTAAAGGTGAAAGCAAATTATTGATTGCAGGAAGTACATGGCAAGATGATGAAAAGATATTGAAAGAGGTTTTGTCCACACTTCCATCGAATTGGAAATTGATATTGGCACCACATGAATTAGAAGCTTCTAATTTGCAGCAAATAATAAATCTTTTTGGAGAGGAAGCTATTTTTTATTCTCAATTCGTTGGAAACGAAATTAGTAAAAGAGTTTTGGTGATTGACAACATGGGAATGCTATCAAGCATTTATCGTTATGGGGAGATTGCTTATGTAGGAGGTGGTTTTTTGAAAGGAGGCATTCACAATACATTAGAACCGGCAGTATTTGGATTACCTGTTTTGTTTGGACCGGTTTATAAAAAATTTGTAGAGGCTGTTGAGCTGGTGGATAATGAATTTGGCTTTCCAATCAAAGATGCAAAAGAGTGTAAAACCATCTTAAAAAAACTAACAGAAGACAAATTGTTTTTACTAGAAAAACAAAAAGTTCTTCGAAAATATATGCAAGGACACAAAGGAGCCAAAGACAAGATGATGGAATGGCTTGATAAAAACGAACTTATTTAACTTACTCAAGTGCTGCGAAACAATTATTTTTGCTGCCAAAATCTAAAAAAATATGCCTGGAACAGAATTATTTGGTGCTGAAGAACGCAAAGAAGTAAATGATGTTTTAGAAACAGGAATCTTGTTTCGCTATGGTCATGATGTACAACGCAACGGACATTGGAAAGCCAAGGAATTTGAAGCTGAAGTAAAGAAAATTACAGGAGCAAAATATGCTCATGCCATGAGTAGTGGTTCAACAGCAGTTGCTACAGCATTGGCAGCAGCAGGCATTGGAGCTGGAGATGAAGTGATTGTTCCTCCTTTCACTTTTATAGCTACGATTGAAGCTGTTTTGTTTGTAGGTGCACTTCCTGTTTTTGCTGAAGTTGATGAAACACTATGTCTCAGTGCTGATGGTATTCGTAAGGCAATTACAACTAAAACAAAAGGTGTTTGCTTGGTGCATATGTGTGGTGGCATGGCTGATATGGATAGCATCATGCAAGTAGTGAACGAACATAAACTGATTTTGGTAGAAGATGCAGGTCAAGCATTTGCTTCTTCGTATAAAGGAACTTATACTGGCTTGTTTGGGAAAGCAGGTTCCTACTCATTTGACTTTTTCAAAATTGCTACAGCAGGCGAAGGCGGTGTGTTGGTTACAAATGATGAAGACACCTACAATATTGCAGATTGTTATAGCGACCATGGGCATAATCATATTGGCGCAAAACGTGGCATGGAACAACATCCTGTCCTTGGCTTCAATTATAGAATTGGAGAATTGAATGCTGCTGTCGGTGTTGCACAAACACGCCGTGTGCCTCAAATTCGTGAAGTGAATAGGAAGTATAAGCAAATGTTGACTGAATTGCTTTCAAAAACACCAGGAATTGGTTTTGCAACGATTGCTGACCCGAAGGGCGATTCCGCTACTTTTCTCAATATTTTGATGGAAACGCCTGAAGCGGCACTAGCAACTGTTAATGAGTTTAATAACTCAGGTGTTGCTGGGTTTGACTATTGGTTCTTGAATATGTACCATTTTATCAATCAATGGGATCATATTAAAAATATGCAAACTGCTTCTAAACTAACAGTTGAATTGGTAGGTGCACCACAAGATTATAATGACCTTCAGTTACCAAAAACTCAAAATGTCATAGGACGATTGATTTCATTTGGCATTCGTTGTACATGGACTGAAGAAGATGTACAAAAATTAGCAACAAATATTTCAGCTTGTGTGCGTAAGGCTTTGAAACAGGAATTGGTTTAAATTTGTAGAAAGGAATAGTATGAGCACACAGGAAATTATTGCCGAAATAGATAAGAAACTCCCTCATTTTACTGGCAAACAATTGGAAGAAATTCTTTTGTTTATGAAAAATGTTGAAAAAACACAAGGGGTTAACTACAACATTAATGAAGCCTTGTCAATTGTAATGGAGGAAGACAAAAACTTATTAAATAGGTTGGCTCAATGATAAGTGTTGAAGACGTATTATTTCAACACAGGAAAGTTATTGCTGCTACTGGTGGCGCTGATGGCATAAGAGATATTGATGTACTTGACTCTGCAATAAACAGACCCTTTCAAACTTTTGATGGTGATAATTTATATCCTACATTAATTGAAAAAACTGCTGCACTTATTGAGAGTATTATTGTCAATCATCCATTTGTAGATGGGAACAAACGAACTGGCTATACAGTATTGCGAACTTTTCTTTTGGTAAATGAGATTGATTTGATTGCGGATGAAAATAGTAAGTACAACTTCGTCATCTCCATCGCATCCGGTGAAATTCATTTTGAGGAAATTGTAACTTGGCTTCTAAATAATACAACTTCAATAAAAAAAATAAAGTAGTGCATAAGAATTTTAAAAACATAGAAAAGGTAGTTTTCGGTCGTGGTAGTTTCAGCACGATGGAAAGCATTCTTGAACCTGTTAGAAAAGAAAACAATCATTTCTTTCTTTTTGTAGTAGATGATTATTTCAATGGGAAAGAATTAGCTACTCGAATCCCTTCTAAACCTGAAGATGTAGTTCGGTTTATTGATGTTGACCCACATGAGCCAACCACTGAACAAATAGATGCTTTAAGAGATGAAATCTTAGCATCAAAAGGCATTCCTTCAGGAGTTGTAGGCATAGGTGGTGGCAGCATTATGGATATTGCCAAAGCCATTTCTTTGATGTTTACCAATGAAGGCTCATCCACACTATATCAGGGCTTGAATTTGGTAAAAAATCCAGGAATTTATCACTTAGGTGTTCCCACTATATCTGGAACAGGCGCTGAAGTTTCGATGACAGCCGTTCTTACAGGACCCGAAAAAAAATTAGGATTGAAATGTGATTGGACTGTTTTTAACCAAGTTATTCTCGACCCTGAAATTATAGCCACAGTTCCTCGTGATAAATGGTTTTATACAGGTATGGATACTTATATTCATTGTATAGAATCGGAAACAGGTATCCTCAATAATGCATTTAGTCATGCCTATGCTGAGCAAGCACTAAAACTTTGTCAAGAGATTTATGTAGGTGAAAATGCAGGACAAACACCTGAAAATGATGACAAACTGATGGTGGCTTCCTTAATGGGTGGGTTAAGTCTGACCTATTCTGAAGTTGGTGTCTGCCATGCATTATCCTATGGTCTTTCAAAAATATTGGGAGAAAAACATTGCTATGCTAATTGTCTCGCCTTTCAGCATCTAGAAGATTTTTATCCCCATGGATTTGCTGAATTCAATGCTATGTTGAAAAAGCACAATATTGTCTTGCCAAAAGGCATTAGCAAAAACTGGACGGATGAAAACATTACTGCAATGGCACAAGTTGCCTACAATCTACCTCATATGTGGAATCATGCTATTGGCGCAGATTGGAAAGAAAAAATAACTTTGGAAACTATTAAAGACCTTTACAAACGCTTTTAAAAACAACAATCAATCTTTCTTTTTATGAAAAAAATAATACTCGCTTTCTCTTTATTGTTTTCCATTACGGCAATTGCACAACCTGATAACAGGGTGTTTACTGTGTTAACTGGTCAAATCTATAGCAACGTTAACCAGATGAATGCAACAAAAATTGACACTGCAGGCTGGGACGATTTTTCAGCGGCATTCCCAATTGGTTTTACATTTAAGCTTTCATCTCAAAATGTAGATTCTATATATTTTGATAAGAGCATTAATGCTGGTGCAGATATGTACTTCAAAAAAAATGCTTATTCAACAATGCTTGGATTTGGATTTACAGATTTTACGGATAGAAGTTCTGATGGTAATCATAATGAATCAACTATTTATTATACAGTTCTAAACGGAACTAATAAAACTGGGATACTTGAATGGAGAGATGCTGGATTTTATCAGGATACAACGTTGAATGATTCAGTAAATTTTCAAGTATGGTTTGTTCAAAACACAAACGAAATTCAAGTTCATTTCGGTCCAAGTGGTTTACATGTCCCAACAAGCAAATTATTTACTAGATCCAATGGAAACTATGCCCTTAACAAACCTTTCTTTGGTTTTTTAAGAAATTGGGACCCACAAAATCAGGTATTCGACTCAGCTTACTATGTAAAATCAGTTTCACCTGCGGTATTTGATTCAACATCCATCGACTCCATGTATGTTTCCACAAAACTTGGCTTTACCTATTGGCCATCAAATGGAACGGTGTTCAAGTTCACTCCTGCACCTGTAGGTATTTTGGGTGTTCAGCTTAATAATTACACCTCCGTATTTCCAACTGCATTCATTGACCGTGTATTTGTCAACATCGATAAACCATCTTTTGATGGCACTTTAAGTTTGGTTGACTTAAATGGAAAAATGGTGCTGCAACAGAAAGCTATCGATGGAAATAATGTTTTACAAACCAATAACTTATCGACTGGAATCTATATTCTAAATATTAAGACAGAAAATGAATCTGTTTTTTACAAACTAATCAAGAACTAATCTCTTATTTTTTTTCTTAATGAAAAACATACTTTTTCCAATTGCGCTCCTTTTTTCAATTGCTGTATTTGCACAGCCTGAAGGAAGAGTTTTTACGGTTACTAACGAAGCTTATACTAACCTCACTAGCGCTACCAAAATAACCACAGCTGGATGGGATGATTTTGATGCAAAAGTTCCTTTGGGGTTTGCTTTTCACCTTTTCGGACAAAGTACTGATACGATTTACTTTGATGGAATGGATAACAATGACAACAATTTTGGAGCTGATATTCAATTTACTTTAGACCCCAATGTTACTTCTCCTATAATTGGATTTAATTGGACTGATTTAGTTGATAGAAGCAATGATGGTGTTCATGATGAGTCCAAAGTTTTTTATAAAAAACAAACTGTCAATGGAAAAATTGTTACCAAAATTGAATGGAGAGATGTCGGCTTCTTATATGATTCCGATACCAATTTCCTTTATAATGATTCTGTCAATTTTCAATATTGGTTTTTCCAAAACAATGATGATTTTGAAGTTCATTTTGGTTCAAGTCATATTGCGTCTGCCTACTCTGATTTGTTTACATATAACAAACCATTTTTTGGTTTTTTTAAGAACTACGATATTGTCAATTATTCTTTTGATAGTACATGGTTTGTTCGTTCAACAATTCCTGCAGTAATGGATTCTGTTTCAAGCGATAGTATGAGTGTTGCTGATACTTTAGGATTTAATTTTTGGCCATCAGATAGCACCGTTTTTCGTTTTTCAAAACCACCTGTTGGAATTCTTGGAGTTCAGTTAAATGATTATGCATCTGTTTTTCCTACTGCTTTTATTGACCAATTATTTATCAATATTTCTAAAGATAACTTCGAAGGAACCATTTGTATGTATGATATGAATGGTAGGTTGGTTGCACGTCAAAATGCTATAAATGGTCATAACGTTGTGCAAACTTCGAGTTTCTCTACGGGCACTTACATTATTAATATTAAAAATAAAGAAGAATCTGTTTTCTATAAAGTAATCAAACATTAATGAGCGCAAAAAAAATAAAAGTAGGTTCCATTGATTGTGGTGCCGATGAACTATTTCTAATTTCTGGTCCTTGTGTGATTGAGGATGAAATGGTGATGATGAAAACAGCAGAAAAGCTGAAAGAAGTGGGCGAGAAACTCAAAATAAACATCATTTACAAATCTTCCTTTTGCAAAGACAATCGGAGTAGCCTTAAGTATTATGACGGTCCAGGTTTGGATGCAGGCATTAAAATGTTGGCTAAAGTAAAAGAGCAATTCGGTTTCACTTTATTGACAGATATACATTATCCCGACCAAGCAGCCCCTGCTGCTGAAGTGTGTGATGTGCTACAAATTCCTGCTTACTTATGCATGCAATCAGGTTTGTTGAAAGCTGCTGCTGCAACTGGAAAGGTGATTAATATCAAACATGGTCAGTTTTTAGCACCTGAAAACATGAAGCACCCTGTGGGCAAATGTGTGGATGCTGGCAACGACCAAATTATCCTTACTGAACGTGGTTATACTATGGGTTACAACGACCTTGTGGTTGATCCACGCAGTTTTTATCATATGGGCATGTTGGGTTATCCGGTTGTATTTGATATTACCCATTCTATTCGCAAATATGGAATTCCAAGTGCTGATGCAAAAGGTGGTGCGCGCGAATTTCTTCCTGTGTTAAGTCGTGCGGGTGTTGCTGCGGGTGTTGATGGTGTGTTTGTAGAAACACATCCTGAACCTGAGAAAGCATTATGTGATGCTGCTAGCCAATTGTGTGTTTATGACCTCGAAGAATTCATGAAACCAATTTTGGAATTGCACGCGATTGAGGTAAAATATCGTAAGTAGAAAACTATTTCGATAAATTACGTCTGACTTTTTACTTTTGCAATTCGACTTAAAAAAATTATGGAATTATACCTCGACTCAGCCAACCTTAAAGAAATCGAAGAAGGTTTTAAACTTGGTTTCTTAAATGGATTGACCACCACGCCTACTTTCATGCAGCGTGAAGGCATTACCGACATTGATGGAATGATTGTAAAACTTTCCAAAATGGTGCCTGTTTTGCAAATTGAAGCTCTGGGAAACACTGCCGAAGACGTAGTTAAAGAAGCTATTCGTCAGCTCAATCTTGGACTTGACCCAAAGCGCACTGTGTTTAAAATTCCTGTTTCTTTGGAAGGTACTCGCGCTTGTCATCTCCTTCGCAAAGAGGGTTTGTTGGTAAATGTTCATTTGGTGTATACCTTGCAACAAGCTTACATGGCAATGCATGCAGGTGCTACTTATGTTTGTCCATTAGTAGGTCGTTTACAAGACCAAGGACACGATGCTTTGGCGCTTGTAGAACAATGTGTGAAAGCTGTGAACCATTATGGTTATGATACTAAAATCATGTTTAGCTCTGTGCGTCATGCCGAGCATGTGCGCAATGCTATTAATGTAGGTGTTCATACCATCACCGTTCCTTTGAAAGTATTGAAAGGACTTACTGAAAATAATTTCACCACTGTAGGAACTGACCAATTCCTTCAAGATACACGCCTCATGACCGTCCGTGTTAAAGAAGCTGCTAATGGCGTTAATCCATTAGTGACTGCTGACACCAACCTTAAAGATGCTATTATCAAAATGACAGAGTTTGGCTTTGGTGCCATCACTGTTGTAAATGCTGATGGCAGTCTTAAAGGTGTGTTTACAGATGGTGATATTCGCCGTTTATTGCAAACCGAAGGAAATAACATCCTCGACAAGAAAATGGGCGACATGACTTATGGCGCACCTATCAGCATCGATGCAAATGCTTTGTTGAACGATGCACATACTATCTTTAAGAAAACAAGTGTAGATACGCTGCTTATTACTGAAAACGGAAAACCTGTTGGTATGCTCGACATTCAGGATTTAGAAAGTTTGTAAACGTATTAATGTCTTTATAGATTAGCCGCCTTTGGGTGGCTATTTTTTTGTTTATCGGGTTGGTTATTTTGGTTGTCGAAGATGCAAATATTGATACAATTGTGAATGATTTTGAATGATGATTGGTGGAGGTTTTTCAATACCGTTTATATACACTAAGTATACTGTTAGTACGGGGTTAGTACGGGGATGGTATACAGTAGCTATACATAATTGACCTATTTTTGAATGGGATTCATTACCTAGTTAGAAACCGTATTTTATTCTTTGTTCCAGATGTCTATTGAACATACGGAACAGCATGGGAATTGAACCACCCCGGTCTTCGACCACCCCTCCAAAGAGGGGAATGACGCGATGCCAAAATTCCACTCCCTTGGAGGGGTGCCCTTTAGGGCGGGGTGGTGAATCTATTACCCAGTCAGAGACCGGATTTTATTCTTGGTTTAGATGTCTATTGAACATTTGGAACAGCATGGGAATTGAACCACCCCGGTCTTCGACCACCCCTCCAAAGAGGGGAATGACGCGATGCCAAAATTCCACTCCCTTGGAGGGG
>CAINUN010000033.1 GCA_903853805.1 uncultured Bacteroidota bacterium | reverse complement strand
CTCAAGGGAAACGAGTTGAAATGGTGGCTTCGACTACGCTCAGCCAACATTTTTTTAGCGTAGTCGAACTCAAGGGAAATGCGTTGAAATTGCTAGCAACATGAAACAACTCTAATATCCACATGTTATTCACATGATGTTAGTAAAATCATTTGCATTCGCCTTCCCACATTTCGTATATTTGTATTGTCTTTAAATGACAGATTAATAAGATATCTTTCAAACATGATAAAATACCGTGAAATGAAACCGCAATTTAGAATAACAATTAATAAATTAGAAAAATCAAATGACAGACAAGCAAATAAACATCATCGTTATCGGCAGTGATTCTGTATTAGACAGCTTGATTAGAGCACAAATTCTAAACAAGACAAAACACCAAATAGTACAAGAATTCAAAGAAACCAAGATCTACCAAAAATCGGGATTACCTGCTTTTCAAGCACCCGACCTCTTTATCATCTTTAGCAAAAAAGAAAAGGAGTTGACCCAACTACTCCGTTTGCTAAAAAAAGAGCAGAAGACGGAAAATATCCCCGTCATCATCTTCAGCGACTTAGCCGAAAAAGAACTCAAATTTAAAGTGATGGGAGCATATGCCTACCTGTCGATGGAACAGCATGAATTATTGCCTACCGTCATCAGTAGCATAGAGGTATGCCCACATTATTCATCGAATGACTTATGGAATAAATTGAGTCATGCGCCTGGCATTGATAACCTAATATTGAGGCTGGAAATGATGCAAAAAATGAATGAAGAGGAATACAAAATCATCAAAAATATAATTATTAACCCCAAAGCTACCGTTGATAAACTAGCCTTTATCTGTGGCATGTCTAAACGTACATTAGAAAATAAATTGAAGAATATTTATCAAAAATTGCGTGTTGGTGGCTACAATCATTTGAAGTTATTGTTTTGCTCAAAAGTTGAGGAAGAAGAGGAAGAAAAGTTGAGGTATGGCACCTAAACAATAAACCACCCCTACCCCTCCAAGGGAGGGGAATGATAATAGCGAGATAGAATTTCAAAATCAAGAAGCACTGTATATCTTCTTTTGAAGAGGATTCAGTACCCGGTCGGAGACCGGTTTTTATTCTAAGTTCTATTCCCCTCCTTTGGAGGGGTGCCGTAGGCGGGGTGGTAATTTTGATGCATCATTGAGACCGTGTAGAAAAAGGAAAATCATTCACCAAGAAACCACCCTACCCCTCCAAGGGAGGGGAATGACAATAGCGAGAAAGAATTTCAAAATCAAGAAGCACTATAAACCTTCTTTTGAAGAGGATTCAGTACCCGGTCGGAGACCGGTTTTTATTCTAAGTTCAAGATGACCCGTTGGAACATCTTGAACAGCAATCAAATTTATTTGCACGGGTCTACACAACTGTAAAACTCAAGTGAGAAAGGAAAATTTTTAAAAAAAATGGGGAAATCTGCGCTTTATATTTCCATACTTTTTTAAATTGGCCTTATTAAATCATAGCATTATGGGAAAGTTTAAACACAGAAAGAGAAAAGAATATGAAACAGACCTTGATTACTATTATAACACACAAGGAAATGTAAAGGCAATGATACAAGTGTGTTATAAGGCACACAGGAAAAATGATGAAATAATAAAAGGAGACATCGAAGTAAATAATACCCATGATGATCGAAATTTCAAAGTAAGATTTGATGAAAAATGGAGTGAAGTTTTTTTTCATGCTTTTGGTAAGAATAATAGCTATGTCATTAATCACTACAACGATATAGGGTTAATAATTGAAAGTGATACATCATACTATAAAGGTCATTTTCAGAAAGCAAAATATTATTACAACGAGCAAAATAAAAGTTCATTAATTGAATACTATGACATAGATAATCAGTTGACCCAAAAACACACCTTGACTTATGATGAATTTGGTAGAGAAATTGGTGAGTTTAATTCCAATATCATTAATGGTGAAGAAAAAAAGGTACAGACATCAAAGCGTGCCTATGATGAAAGAGGCAATCAAATATTAGTGGAGCAATACGACTATAACGGTGTTTTACGATATCGGACTAATTGGTTTTTTGATGAAAACAACAATAAAATAGAAGACAGGTCAGAATATTTTGAAGAAAACATGAAAAGCAGTAGTAGGATAACAAGGTATCAATATAATAGCTATGGACATTGCATACAATCAACTTACTATAGCCTTGATGAACAATATTTAGACACACACTACTATAATTATAAATACGATGAACAAGGAAATTTAATAATCGAAAAAAACACTTTTGAAGATGAGGATGCAGCTGAAACAGAAGAAATAGAAAACGATGAACGAGGTAATTGGATTGTAAAAAAGACATTTCACAACAAAATTCCAATCAATGTATTTACTAGAACCATTGTTTACTTTGATGAAGAGGTAGATAAAAATGAATGGATACATCCACTTGAAAATGAAGATGCAGTAGTTGTAGTAAGAAATACAGAAGAAGATGATGAAGAAGAACAAATTGATAGAGCTGATGTAAAGTGGCTTGTAGAATCCACTGGTGGTCTTGCAAGAATTTTCCCTGTTCAACGATACTATGTTTACAAATTCAAAAAACTCCCTTCGCTCGTTTTCTTTAATTCGGTATATATTGAGGCTATAGGGCTTTGTGAGCAATTGAAAGAAAATATGAATGCTGTAGAAATTCATACTTATATCAACAATGGCAATTATGGAGAAGAAAAGCAAAATTATACCCTTGAATTCAAGTACCAGCCTGGCTATTTGTTGCAAGTAACAAGCATTAGTGGAGAAGATGAAGATGAATTCAACATTCCAGATTTTATTAGTGACCGATATGATGAACATGTTTATTTCGGTGTAGTAGAATTATATAGACCTGCAGAAAAATCCAACTACCGCGACCGTTTTTTTGAAGAAGAATTGGATAGATTCATTGCTAAATGCACACTCACCAAAAAACCCGATAAACCCGTTATCAAAATCATTGAGGTAAAAGGAGGCAACTTTACCACCAAAGAACGTGCAGTAGACGACAACTTTGAAATTCGCGACCTAGATGTGAATTACGGTTATGGTTTTGAAAAGTTTCATAACGAACTCATGGACCGTTTTCACACAAGCACCAAGGGTTTGGTATTGTTTCATGGATTGCCGGGTACAGGAAAAACGTACTACATCCGTCATTTGCTACGCAAAATGGCAACGAATAATAAAGTGGTGATTTACATGCCACCGAATATGGTGGACCATCTTGTGGACCCTGGTTTTATGACTTTCCTTGCCGATGAAATAAAAGATTGGAGTAATGAAGGTAAATTCTGTGTGTTGTTGATAGAAGATGCTGAACCGTTACTTGCTAAAAGACAAGAAGGCGTGCGCATTCAAGGCGTGACCAATTTGCTGAACATGACGGATGGATTATTGAATGATATGCTGAACCTGCAAATAATTTGCACCTTCAACGTGGATTTAAGAAAGCTTGATAGTGCCCTACTCCGTCCGGGTCGTTTGATAGCAAGAAAAGAATTCAAAGCACTTTCGGAACTAGATGCCAACCTCTTAGCACAAAGATTAGGCATCAAACATCACTTCAAGAAACCGGCAACGCTGAGCGAAATTTATGCCATGCGCAAAAACCAAAACACCTTGATTCATGATGTGGATTCCGATCATAATTCTTCCACCCTGATCGATGATTTGATTTAGCAATTCTCTACCGCTTCCTTGTTTGAAACAAGGTGCATGGCAACGCGTCGGTAAACTCCCGCGCAAGAGGATTCCACATTCCGACACTGCGTTTTGTTGTCAAGAGAATAAAAAAAAGCGAGCCCAAGGAAGGACTCGCTTTTAAAGTTAAATGAAGGAAGGTTCTATTTCTTAAAATCAAGCGGAACAACCAACTTAATGCTGATGTTTCTACCCATGTTGTAAACGCCAACTCTACCCGTTACGTTGTTTACATCACCATATTTTATGCGACTCATGCTGCTTTGATAAGCCACATCGCCAAGGTTAGCACCATAGATGTAAAAGTGCAACCATGTTTTTCCATGAGCCATAACATCGCCACCAATACCAGCATTCAATAAGGTATAAGCTGGGGTTACTGTTTCATCGCCATATTTATAATAGATTTTATTCTGCTCGAAATAATGGTCAATGCCGATTTTGAAATAACTATTATGAACTGCCTTAAAGTTATTCAATACAAACTTCAGTTCCGTACGATACTTAGCGGGTGGTGTATAAGGCAAGTATTTAGACGAGTCTGATTGGTTTTTTTGAACCGCATTGACAAATGAAAAACCATTATCAAAGTGCAACCAAGAAAGCTTTTCAGGGTGGATGTTCAACACCAATTCACCACCTGTAAGCACTGCATCGCCTTGCATATATTTAAAAGCAGGACCAGGAGCCAATGCCAAGGCAGGGTCGTAGCGAATAGAATCACCACCCAATACGCTTTCTAGCTTGGAAGCAAAGATATAATTGTCAATTTGGTTAATAAATCCTGTGAACTCACCCGAAAAGTCTTTGGTGTTGATGCCCAAAGTTCCGTCCAACTGCAAACTGCTTTCTGCTTTTAGGTTGTGGTCGCCAATTTCATAAAACGGAGTACCATCATGAATGCCGTTAGCACCGCTTTCTGCCGCAGTAGGAGCGCGGTAGCCACGAGCAATATTGAGTTTACCATAGAATTGATTGGTGAAATCATAAGTAGCACCCAAACTTCCTGAAAGACCCGAGAAGTTGGAGGTATAAGCAGTGAAATTGGCAATAGCACCATCAACCGGACCGCTTAATCTTACTCCTTCAGAATCAACCCACAAATCTTTACCTTGTAGTTTTCTGCTATCATAACGCAAACCACCGCTAAGGGTTAATTTGTTGAAGGTTTTCTTAGCAATTGCAAAAGCACCGATGTCGAAAATAGAATATTCTGGAATGACAAAGGCAGTTCCTTTATTCAGAGAGTTTTGGTCCATACCATTCACACCCACCGACATTTCGAAATGATTTTTTTCAGGGAAGATGTATCGGAAATCATAGTTAACTGTATTTAAGAAGAAGTAATTATTAAACACATCTCCTTGACTCATATCATTGGCTTCCTGACGATTGTTTTGTTGGAAACCCAAACGTAGGTTCAGTCTTCCTTCACCCAAAGCAATACTGTTATCCCACACTGCTTTGTAATGACGAATGTGTTGGTGAATAACAGGGAAGTTGTTGTATTCTTTAAAACTACTCTCAGGAGCAATACCCATGCTATCTGTATTGCTGCCTACTAAATAATGTTGCAAGAATTTTCCAGTTGCACTATCGCGCGCACCTTCAATAACTCCTAGTTTTAAGTCGAATGAAGAAAGGGTCAATTGGCTATAGCCCCATTTTCTGTTGATGCCAATTGTGCCTTTTATGTTGCTTTCAGAATAACCAGAGTTAGCCACATAACCATCATATTGGTTTTTATAAGCGTGTGCCATTTTATTACTGTAGCGAAGATCCCAAAACAATCCTTTGTTGTTTCCTGCAAGGTTAAACGACTCTGCTATCAAACCATTATTGGTTTGATAATTGACAAGAACATTGCCTTTCATTTGTCCTTCTGCAAGGGGAGGTGCGGCAATCATATTGATCACTCCCGCCATAGCATCGGAGCCATAACTTAAGCTAGCTGGTCCTTTCAAAACCTCTACCTTGTCCACTGAATATTCATCTACTTCCACACCAAATTCATCAAACCATTGTTGCCCTTCTTGACGAACGCCATCATTCACCACCACCACACGATTATAGCCTAAGCCGCGAATAAAAGGTTTTGAAATGCTTGCGCCATGCGTCATTTGGTTCACACCGGGAGCTATGGAAATGGCATCAATGATATTGGTAGCACTGTTTTCCAATAAGTCTTTATGAGCAATGCTGCTAACGGGTATTGGCTCACTTTGCTTTTCAGTAGCAGAAGAAACGCCTGTGATGATGACCTCGTCCAATTCTTGGTTTGAAGGCGCTAATTCAAAATCAGCGGATGCATTTTCTTTAATGTTTACTTCTTTTGTTTGAGAGGTATATCCTAAAAGATTGGCAACTATTAAATAAGTGCCACCTGGAATGTTTTTAAATTCATATTGACCATTATTGTTGGTCGATGCAGATAGTTTTAAATCGGGTATGTAAACGGAAACGCCGTTGAGTGTAGTATTTTCTTTATTGTTTTTTACGGTTCCTTGCAAAGAATGTTGTGCCAAAGAAGTTTGCGCAATCATTATAAGCAATGCGAAGATTGCAGTTGTAGTAATTTTCATTATTCAAAATATTGAGTTAGGTAAATGCGCCACATCTACACAGTTTGTGTTGATTGTAGTGCTTTTGATAAAAATAAAAAGATAGGAATTAAACTAACTCAGGTGGTGGCGTGAAAATGAATAAATGATCAGTAGTATTATAAAGAAGGGTAAGCGGATAAAAATGGTTTGCAACAGTTGCCCTAAATCTAGGTGAATAGTTTTCAGGTAAAAGATAGGCTAAAGAAAAAAGTTGTTCTAGTTGATTGGGAAACTTGCTTTTGGGCGCAGCTTCATTTTGATGAAAGAAAGAAGCTATTTTCTGCAAAATATGTTCTTCTTTTTGGTCGTTTATCACCCATAGTTCAACAGAATGAACGGAATGTTTAACTGACTTCACGTCATACATCTTCCCATCAATAGCAATTTCTCCTGCGTTGATTTTATAGCTATTATATTCTTTAGTAGAGAGGGTGATTTTTTCTAAACGAGTAGGTTCATTGCAAAGAGTTTGCTTCATTTCCTGTTGAACACTGCGCTGTTGAAGTTGATACACCAACAACATTCCCCCTATTTGCAAGAGGATGAGCAACAATAAGGATATAGAAGCGAATTTTTTCAATGGCAACAAATGTAAAAAACAAATCCGATTGAAAACCATTGATTGTTCTTGTCTTTAAAATTGAGAAAGAATCTCCAATGCGATGCGTATTGAGCCAACCAAATCACGCTGAGCATACTGCACAGGTTTCAATCTACTTATTTTGCAAACTAGGACGAAATGACTATAAGTTTGCATACCTAAAAGATATCTTTGAGTTTCATACAGCTAAATATCATGAGGCTACTGCTAAGACTAAATAGAATTATTTTAAAGAATATTAATACGATAGAGATGATAGGCGTCTTGATGAGGATATTTAGTTTTTCACTTGTAAGTTGGTACGGCGCTAAAAGTCCGTTTATGTTTGTATGGATATTTAATACCTCAGATGCCATCATCTTATCTTGGTGCTCGGTTTTGAAAAAAGATAAAGCCTATACCTTATTGAATCTTTTTTGGATAATGGTTGGCTTAATAGGAATCCTACGCGCGGTAGGTTGGCTTTGACAGGAACGAAATTGATGACCTTTCCCTACATCCCGAACAGTAGGATATTTTTTTTCTAGGACGAGTCAAACTACCCCTCCAAGGCATTGGAATGATGATAGCGAGTACAATTCCACATTCTGAGAAGGAAAGAATCTTATTCATCCTTTCATCCTGTTAACTTGTGCTGAGCGTAGTCGAAGCATCCCGATTCAGACAATTTCATTTGCATGGTTCGCTTCTACAGAAGCAGCATGCGAGTAAGGAAGGTGAAGATGCTATAATGTGATGGGTGCGGTGGCCAACCAAATCACGTTGGTCCCTGAGCGCAGCCGTAGGGTTGATTTGGTGTCTTTTTCTTTTGGTTCGTTTTCTGTCGCCTGCCCTGTGCTTCGGTCACTGATCGGAGTCGAAGTGCCGAAGGGTGACGACAAAAGAAAATGAACAAGTAAACTAAACTGAAAGGATAAATTCTAAATCAAATAGCACTGTAAACCTTCTTTTGAAGGGGATTCAGTACCCGGTCGGAGACCGGTTTCTATTTTAAGTTCAAGATGTCCCGTTGGAACATCTTGAACAGCAACAACATCTTGAACAGCAACGAAGAATCAATAATTTTCAACCGCTCACCAAATGAAATTTTGAATTTCAATTTAGATTTTATTTCACACCTTTCTCCATTTCTTTGTGTTCTAAAACTAAATCAACATGCGATCAAACCACGAAATAGATTACCGCATTTACGGCGAAGAAATGCAGTACGTAGAAATTGAATTAGACCCCAATGAAACCGCTATTGCCGAAGCCGGTGCCTTTATGATGATGGATGACGGCATTGAAATGGCAACTATTTTTGGGGATGGTAGTCAACAACAAAATGGCATTCTTGGCAAGCTGTTTTCAGCAGGAAAAAGATTGCTTTCCGGTGCCGGATTATTCATGACTGCCTATACCAATATTGGTTCGGGTAAAAGAAGAGTTTCATTCGCATCTCCTTATCCGGGTAAGATTATTCCCTTGGATTTAACTGATTATGGTGGCAGAATTATTTGTCAGAAAGATGCTTACCTCTGCGCAGCAAAAGGTGTTTCTATTGATATTGAATTTCAAAAGAAGTTAGGCACAGGTTTGTTTGGTGGTGAAGGCTTTATCATGCAAAGAATTGATGGTGATGGAATGGCATTTGTTCATGCAGGTGGACATGTTACCCGGAGAGATTTACTACCCGGAGAATTATTGAAAATAGATACCGGTTGCATCGTTGCCTTTACGCAACAAGTTCAATACGACATTCAATTTGTGGGCGGCATCAAAAACACTTTGTTTGGTGGCGAAGGGGTGTTCTTTGCTACCCTTCGTGGTCCCGGTTCGGTTTGGATTCAAACCTTGCCTATCAGTCGTTTGGCTAGTCGCATTCTTTCTTACGGAACTTATCAGCGAAAAGAAGAAGGAAGTGTGCTTGGTGGCATTGGCAACATGATTGATGGCGATGGTTGGTAAGCAATAATTTCAATGAATAAAGAAGGGCTGTCATCAAATGACAGCCCTTTATTTTATTACTTAAGAAGTGGATTACTTCATGCTTTGAGCATCTTTCAAAAACTGCTGTAAGCCAAGGTCGGTAAGCGGATGTTTTAATAAACCAAGAATAGAAGAAAGTGGACAAGTACAAACATCAGCACCTGCACTTGCACAACGAACGATGTGCAAAGGATTGCGAATAGATGCAGCCAATACCTCAGTCATATAGCCTTGTGCATTATAAATCTGAACAATTTCTTCAATCAACTGAACGCCATCCCAACCACTATCATCAATTCTACCAAGGAAAGGAGAAACAAAGGTTGCACCTGCTTTAGCCGCAAGGATTGCTTGACCCGCAGAAAAAACAAGCGTACAATTGGTTTGAATATCGTTATCCGTAAACCACTTGATGGCTTTGATGCCGTCTTTTATCATTGGCACTTTCACTACAATGTTGGGATGAATAGCGGCAAGTTCTTTTCCTTCAGCAACGATTTCATCGAAAGTAGTTCCAAGAACTTCGGCACTAATCGGTCCGTCCACCATTTCGCAAATGGTTTTATAATGTTGAAAAATGGCTTCTTTTCCTTTGATGCCTTCTTTTGCCATCAATGAAGGATTGGTGGTAACACCATCTAATACACCTAGGTCGTTGGCTTCGCGAATTTGATCAAGATTAGCGGTATCTATGAAGAATTTCATGCAATAAATGAATTTGATGCGAAAGTAATTCTAAAAAAGGAATGAGGAAAACGAGAAAGAAATTATCTCAGAAAAAGAACTGACAGGTTACTCACATCGCACCGCTCAACCACCTACCCTTGCTATATTCCTATCCTGGGGGAGTTCAGCAGGAGCTGGTCGTGTAAGACCTGTCAGGGCGGCAAATGTAAAACAAGATTTGGGAATTGACCGCGATTTTTTTAAAGATTTTTTCAAAGGGAAAACGAGCATATAAAATCAATCAGCATCCAAAAACTTACTGACTTCAAAATTCCCACAATTGTATGCTCTTTAATGGAGTAATTGTTTTTTGGGAATCATTATTTACTTGACAATTGTCAATAAAAAGGAAGGCGAAAAAGGAATTGACAATTGTCAATAGCTATACTAGCAGCATGAAATAGTTTTGTTTCCTAAAAAGGAAAAAAATGAAAAACAAACAACTTTTACTAGCCATTTGCCTTGTATTTTTTTTGTGCTGTAATATTTCATGTGCTAATGCCTCTTTTAAATTGAAGCAAGATTATGTGGGCACATGGTCATCACCTACCGAAAAAATAACTGTGAGAACAGAACCAAAGAGTTGGCACTTTGTTTTCACGAAAGGAGAAGCAGACTTTAGCATGACGATTCATGAAGATAAAAAAGTGAGTGGTCATATAGGTAATGCAAAGTTTGAAAACGCAAAACTTGTATCAAATGGCGGCATTTGGCCAGTAAAATGGTCGGGAATTATTTATACGGTTGACTGTGGTGAAGTAGGCAAAATCTTTGATAAAGACCCAATGGAAAAGAAGAAACTCTCCGTTTGGATATGCCCCATCAGCAAAGAAGGAACAATGGAAGTGGAGATTCGATATGGTAGTTTTCCGATGGGCGGATTTATAACAACGAAGACCAAATAAACTAAACAGGCTTTCTTATTTTATTTCTAATTCTGCTCAAAGTTTCCTCATTCATACCAAGGTAAGAAGCAATCATTTTAAGAGGCACTTTTTGCAAAAGACTTGGATAGTTTTCAAGGAAAAAATAATAACGTTCTTCTGCGTTATGCTTACGATGCAAGTATAATCTTTCTTCACTCCAAAGAAAATAATTCTCGGTGATGATTCTTCCCACAAAATTTAAGGCAGGAAATTCTTTGTATAACTTCAATAGTTTTTCATGATGAATTCTATAGAGTTTTGTTGGTTGTAAAGTTTCAATGAAATGGTAGCCCGGCTTACGCGAGTAATAACTATCAGGTGCCATAAAAAAGTAATGCTCCTCAATAAAAAGTGAGTTGATTTCACGCCCGTCTTTTAAGTAAAACACACGCACTAAACCATCGAGAATTACATAAATATGGTTGCAAGTTTCTCCTTCCTTAAGAAGAAATGAATTTTTGGGATACTCCAAATATTCAAAGCATTTATCAAACTCTTTAAACACAGCCTCATCTAAAGGATGAATAGCATTCATTTGATCATACAACCAAGAAAGCATACATAGTTATTAATGAAGTAAATTTAAGGAATCAACTTCGGAATTTGTGTACTATCAGTCAATATGAAACGATAATGCTCATAATACTCTTTATTACCACCAACAAATGCTTTGATGTCAAGTTGGTTATTTAAAACCTTGGGTAACATTTCTTTCCGCATCCTATCAATAGACAAAGGTTGAGGATCGTTCGCCGAATTTTCAGCAAATACCTGCGTTCCACTTATTGGCGCACCGATATGATCAAACTCTGTGTATAGGATTCTATAATTTCCTTTACAATCTTTCAACACAACAGAACGGTGCATAATATAAAAGTTGGAAACTTGAAAAACAAGATAACTACCCCATTGCCCTACTGAATCAATTTTTAAACTATCGTTGGCAAAATGCTTTGGATAATCAGCATCTATTTCCACGCTATATTGATCAATGAGTTTAAGGTTCTCAATATAATTTTCAAGCAAAGTAGGAGCAGATTTAAGATCAAAATGAGCTGCATCATCACCTTTGCCGTTATTGCATAATAGCAACCATTTTGCAGCATCAATGACTTGCTTACAAGTATCAGGGACAGTACTAGCAGCATCAACCACTTGATTGTTTGAAGAAGAAGTATTTTGATTGCAAGAAATCAATAGCGCAAGGAAAATACAATTAAGAGTAAGGATCACTTTTTTCATAGGAGCAAAGTAATAAATTCTATGGTATCCATTCTACTGCTTTATAGTTCAAAGACAAATCAAAAAGCTGAACCCAAATAAAAATAGGCAGCCCCAAAAGGCTGCCTATAAATCTTAGAGGTCGAGAGCGGATTCGAACCGCTGTGGAAGCTTTTGCAGAGCTCTGCCTAGCCACTCGGCCACCCGACCTTGAAAGGAGTGCAAATGTAGTAAAAAATCGTTTCTTTACAACTTCAAAAAATCTTTTTTATGCAACAACCTATTGGAGAATCTGAACTCATTATAACAGCTAAAGGAAACATCTACCATCTTGATCTTGCTCCTGAATATCTTGCAGATACAATTATCACAGTAGGCGACCCCGATCGAGTACAAGGAGTTTCTAAATACTTCGATAGCATAGAACATCGTGCACAACACCGTGAGTTTGTTACTCATACAGGCTTTATTGGCAAAAAAAGAATGACCGTTGTTGGTACAGGGATTGGTCCTGACAATATTGATATAGTATTGAATGAATTAGATGCACTTGCCAACATAGATTTTAAAACTAGGCTGCCACATGAAAAACTTCGTTCGCTCTCTATATTTAGAATGGGTACTTGTGGCTCATTACAAGCCGATATTCCTGTAGATAGTTTCGTAGTTTCAACTCATGGCATTGGCTTAGACAATTTGCTTCACTATTACCAACATAACAATTCAGAAGAAGAGAAAGAACTACTAAAAGATTTCGAACAACATACAGGCTTACACAACGAAGTCATAGCACCTTATATCATGGAAGGTTCTTTAGAATTGAGAAAGCATTTTGAAGCACCTTATGTTCACGGTATCACTGTTACATGCCCCGGATTTTATGGACCACAAGGAAGAGTTTTGCGTGGACCAATAGCATTCCCACAACTAATCGATAAACTTACAAGTTTTAGAAGCGGAACTCATCGCGTCACTAATTTTGAAATGGAAACTTCAGCTATTTATGGACTTGGTAAAATACTAGGACATCGTTGTATGAGCATCAACACTATTGTCGCCAATCGTGTTCATAAAACATTCTCAAAAGATGCAGCAACCTCTATTGACAATATGATTCGTACATCCCTTGCCATTATCGAAAAAATATAAAAACAGATAAACAGACTTTCAGAAAATTATGTACCCAGACTTTCAAGTTCTAGTTCAAAAATTATTAGGTATTGATGCTCCCGGTTGGTTGAGCCTATTTAAAACTTTCGGTCTTTTTGTTGCACTTGGTTTTATGGCCGCCGCATATGTGCTAGTGGCAGATTTGAAACGAAAAGAAAAAATGGGTCTGTTTCAACCTACTATTTCCACAATAGAAGTTGGAAAACCCGCTACACCAAATGAGTTATTATGGTCAGCAATTATTGGCTTTTTATTAGGACATAAACTTGGTGGATTCTTTGGTAATTGGGAAAGTATTGGACCCAATCCTATGGGCTATCTTTTTTCTATTGAAGGAAATTTTCTTGTAGGAATTGTATTTGCAGGCATCATGACTTACATGAAGTATAGTGAGAAGAAAAAAGAAGAATTACCTGAACCAAAAACGATTTCAGTTGCAACTTACCCACATCATCGCATTTCTGAGTTTGTAGTGGCAGCAATGATTGCAGGAATTGGTGGCGCCAAGCTATTCAACGCTTTTGAAACATGGGACGACTTTATAAAGAACCCCATAGCCAATTTGATTTCTTCATCAGGACTAACATTTTATGGTGGTTTGATTACTGCAGGCATTGTCATTCTAATCTATGCACGTAAACACAAAATTTCCATTCCACATCTTCTTGATTCTTTTGGACCTGCCATGATCATCGCTTATGGAATTGGAAGAATTGGCTGTCAGCTTGCAGGTGATGGTGATTGGGGTATTTTCAACAGTGCTTACGTTACTCAAACCAACGGCAACTTAGCAGTTGCAAAACCTAAAGAGTTTATTGCAGCCTTACACAATAGTCCTGAATACATGGGCATGATGGCACAGCAGTATGGTGGAGTTGATAAGATTCCGCATATTTATCAGTTAGCACCAAAATGGTTACCGGATTGGCTATTTGCAATGAATTATCCAAACAATGTAAACAACGAAGGCATGTTGTTGACAGGCAGCATTGGCAATTATAATGCAGTATTACCTGTTGGCGTTTTCCCTACACCACTTTTTGAAGCAATTGCTTGTATTCTTTTGTTCTTTGTATTGTGGGCTATGAGAAAGAAGATGAAGTATGCTTATCATCTATTTGGTTGGTACTTAATCTTTAGTGGACTTGAAAGATTTTTTGTAGAAAAAATACGTGTGAACTATAAGTATAATTGGGGTTTCATTCACCCAACTCAAGCAGAAATTATTTCAATAGGATTATTGCTATTAGGAGTTGGTTTGATATTGTTTTCAAGAAAGA
Source organism: uncultured Bacteroidota bacterium (assembly GCA_903853805.1). Classification (GTDB taxonomy): domain Bacteria; phylum Bacteroidota; class Bacteroidia; order Chitinophagales; family Chitinophagaceae; genus JAFIGV01. The sequence goes on along the minus strand of CAINUN010000033.1, from coordinate 23,495 downwards.
AAATTGAAGGCGTTAATAATAATCTTGAGTCACAATAATTGAGCAATCATTCTACTAAAAAATAAAACAGCCTCATTCTAGAGGCTGTTTATATTTTCGATTCAGAGAACTTATTTCTGAACGTGGCTGTTTACAATTTTAGCCAGGTCGAACATTGAAACCTGTGTTTTTCCTTCGAATACTTCTTTCAAAGTAGCATCGGCGTTAATCATGCGTTTGTTAGCCTTATCTTGAAGACCATGCTTCTTAATGTACTCCCAAACTTTTTTCACGATTTCAGTTCTTGGCATTGGTGTACTACCAATAACTTTCGCCATAGTTGCACTCACTTTTAATGGTGCCATGAAAGCTGCATTAGGTTTTCTTTTCACCTTCGGCGCTGCTTCTTTCTTTGCTACTGCTTTTTTTGCCGGCGCAGCTTTCTTTTCAGGTGCTGCTTTTTTTGCTGGTGCAGCTTTCTTTACAGGTGCTGCTTTTTTTGCTGGTGCAGCCTTTACAGGTGCTGCTTTTTTTTCTGCTTTTGCCATAATTAACAATTTAATGGTTTCGTAAAATTAGTATAATTCAGCTTTGCTTTTCATTCACGATTACTTCTTTTTTAAGAGTGATCTTAGAAGCGAAATCAAATGCAAGCTAAATGTAGAAACTCTATTGAATAATTCAATGTTTTTTTTCTTTTCGTGGAAAAAAATTCAAAAAAACTTAAAAATTGAAGCCTATAAAGGGGTTTTCTTAAAAAATGTGTGCGCATATTTAGGTTTTTTCAAAAAAAAAACTACAATTCCATTTTTCAATTTATCTTAACAGCCCTAAATTTTCATTGGTTAAACTTTTGGACTTAAACTAAGTCTTAAACTCAAACTCAAAAATTATGATTAAGAAACTCTTATTAGGTACAAGCATTTTGATTAGTGCTTCTTTATTGATTTACTCTTGCCAAAAAGGTGTTGGCAAATCAACCGCACTTGATGAAGGTGGATTTGGAGAAGACAACGCAAAGGCTGAACAAATTTCTAACGATGTTCAAAACATTGCTGATGAAGCAGCCGCAACAAATGCAGTAGGTTATCTAAAAGGTGGAAGCGATAATACAATCTTAAGTGGATGTGCTTCTGTTACTCATGATACTGTTTCAGTTCCTCATGTGTTGACAATTGATTTCGGACCTGTTAATTGCTTGTGTGCAGATGGTCGCTATCGTCATGGTAAAATAGTAGTAACCTATCAAGGACATTATGTTGATAGCGGTTCTGTTCACACCATTACTTTTAATGATTATTATGTAAACAATAATTCAGTGAAAGGTTATAAAACAGTGACTAATAACGGGTACAATAACAATGGCAATATCTACTTTCATGTTTTAGCCAACGATACATTAACTTTTGCAAATGGCGCAATTCGCACTTGGGGTTGTGACCGAACTCGTACTTGGATTTCTGGTGATTCAACAATTTCAAGAGCAGATGATGTTTACGAAATTTCAGGATCTTCCTATTTAAACAAACCAAATGGCAACAGTTTTACAGCTAGCATTACCTCTCCATTAACGGTAGCACGTGCATGTCATTGGATAAAAGCAGGTATTATTCAAATTGTCCCTGCAGTAACTAACGTAAATCAAAATATCCGTATCATTAATTATGGCAATGGCATTTGTGATGATCAAGCAACATTGACTGTTGGTGGTCAAACTATTTCAATTACCCTTCCTTAATAAATCCTTTTTAAAAAAAAACTGCCTCTTTCGGGGGCAGTTTTTTTTTGTCATCAACAAAAAGATTTCACTATTGTGCCTAATCTTTTTAAAGATTTATCCAACTCGTTAGTCCAAGGCATTCCATAACTTAATCTCATACAGTTTCGATACCTGTCTTGTAATGAAAACATAGCACCCGGAGCTATGCTAATTTTGTGAAAGATAGCGTCTTGATATAGTTCATAAGTATCCACATTTTTAGGGAGTTCCACCCACAAAATAAAACCGCCTTTAGGGTATGTCAATTTTGTTCCTTCTGGGAAATATTCTCTAATTGCACGAATATATTGAAGGCTGTTGGAATGAAGTGTCTGCCTTAGTTTTCTAAGATGATGTTCGTAACGACCCGCTGCTAAAAAATTGGCAATAGTCATTTGCTCAACTGTTGCGGATGTGATACTGTGATATAATTTCAATCGTTTCACTTGATCATAGTATTTACCTGGAGCAACCCAACCAACACGATAGCCAGGTGCAAGTGTTTTAGAAATAGAACTGCACCAAAGAACATTCCCTTCTTCATCAAAACTCTTACAAGATTTAGGTCTTTTCTTTCCAAAATATACATCACCATAAAGATCGTCTTCTATTAAAGGAATACCATGAAAAGATAGCAAATCGACCAAAGCTTTTTTATTTTCATCGGGAATACAAAAACCAAGTGGATTACTGAAATTAGTTACAAACAAACAAGCTTTAAGATCGTATTTTTTCAAGGCAGTTTTTACATCATCAGGATCAACGCCTGTATCCGGGTGTGTTGGCAATTCTAATACTCTAAGACCGAGACTATTTAACAAACGAAGCGTTCCAAAATATGCAGGGCTTTCCACTGCGATGGTATCACCACGTTTTGTCAATGCCATTAAACAATAAGAAATAGCATTCATGCAACCTGCAGTTGTTATCAAATCATTCTCGTTTAATCTTCCTTCCCAATTCAATGCCCAACGTGCAATTTGTCTTCTTAAAACAGGGTTTCCTTTAACCGGCTCATAAGAAGTTCCACTTGCAGGTAAATCTCTTACTGCTTGCAACATGGCTTTGTTTAAAGCAGCAAGTGGTAGCATTTCAGGAGAAGGAACGCTTAACGAAAAACGAGTAATTCGTTGATCGTCCCAATCATCATAAACCTCTGAAATTATAGCATCTACATTTTTGGTTTGACGAACAAAACCTGCTTTGCTTTTCTCTGGTCTTTCAGGAAATTTTGTAGGGCTGAAACGCACATAATAACCCGACTGTGGTCTTGACTCAATCAAGCCTTTCCCTTCTAAATGATAATAAGCTTGAAGAGCAGTGGTAACACTAATGTTATGGTGCAAACCTAAGTTTCTAACTGAGGGTAGTTTATCGCCAATACCAAGTACTTCATCCATTATTTGCTTCTCAATTTGATCTGCAATACTGAGATAAAGATGTTCGTTTTTTGCTTTTGAAACAGGCATAGAATTTCAAACTGTTATGGTTAATAAATCGAAAATTGTATCTGTTTTGTTTTTTGCAAAGAAAGCATTTTTGTCAAATCATTCCACTACGTCTTTTTCAATCACATGAATACTAACACCAAAGCCTACTTAGCCTTATTCTTCATTTGCATCGTTTGGGGAACAACCTATCTAGTCATTAGAATTGCTGTACTTCATTGTCCATCCTTTTTGTTTGCAGGTATTCGACAAGTACTTTCTGGTATCATTATTATGACATCAGGTTTTTTGATGAGTAAACGAATTGACCTTTCAAAATCAAATCTTATGCATCAAGCTCTTGTAGGTTTTCTGCTAATAACGGTTGGCAACGGTTTAGTTTCATGGGGAGAGATGCACATACCAAGTGGCGTTGCTGCATTGATTTGCTCTTTGATGCCTATTGTAAGTGTGCTCATCAATCTTGTGATTTCTAAAAAAGAAAAAATAAATCTTCAAATTTCCATTGGAATGATGTTGGGTTTTTTAGGTGTTGCATTGATCTTTAGAAATGATATTGGCAACATCTCAAACAAGGCATATTTACTTGGAGCTATTGCTACGCTTGTTGCTACAACAAGTTGGTCCTTAGGAAGTATTATCAACAAGAAAAAAGCAGCTCACATCAATCCTCTTTTTAACTCTGGTTTGCAATTATTTTTCGGAGGTTCCATGCTCTTTGTTTGTAGCCCTTTTATTGACGACTATCACAATCTTCATTTCTTTCAGAAAGAAGTGATTGGTTCGCTAGCATATCTCATCTTATTTGGTTCTGTGCTTGCTTATAGTGCTTATATGTATGCACTTAAAGAATTGCCGGTTGGCGTTGTTGCTTTGTATGCTTATGTCAATCCTCTTGTAGCAGTTGTGTTGGGATATTTTATACTCAATGAACCACTCAATTGGTTTACAGTTATTGCTTTCATCACCATTGTTACTGGTGTTTATATAGTAAATTACGGGTACAAACTTCAACATCAAAAAGCCATTTCCTCTTCTAATTAACAAGAAAAATAAATCAGTTCTATGTCCTACTCAATATCCATTCAAACTCAAGAAAAAAAATCGTCGGTTGATACTCAATCTGCACCATTTGGTGTAATGCCAACCGACCACATGTTTATCACAGAATATAAAGAGTGTCAATGGAATAACCCCCGCATTGTTCCTTTTGCTTCTATCAATATGAGTCCCTTGACTTTGTGTCTTCATTATGGGCAGACAGTTTTTGAGGGCATGAAAGCATTTTACATGAAGGATGGGCATATCAATATTTTCCGACCAGAAAAACACTACGAGCGTTTCAATAAATCGTTGCATAGAATGTGTATGCCCGAAGTGCCTGAGGATTTATTTATGGATGCTTTACATCAATTTGTTCAGTTAGAAACAGATTGGATACCGAATGACGAAGAAGGCTCTTTATACTTACGTCCCTTCATGATAGCATCTGAAGAAAGATTGGGTGTAAAGGTTTCGGATGAATACATTTTTTTTATTGTGGGAACTCCTGTTCATCAATATTATTCCAAACCACTGAAAATAAAAGTAGAAACTACTTACACCCGTGCTGTTGATGGCGGCACTGGTTTTGCAAAATGTGGGGGAAACTATGGCGCTTCATTCTATCCTTCTCAATTGGCAAAAGAAAAAGGTTTTGACCAAGTAGTGTGGACAGATAGCAAGCACCATGAATTCATTGAAGAATCGGGCACTATGAATCTTATGTTTTTTATTGATGGAACATTGGTCACTCCCCCACTCTCGGGTACAATTCTCGATGGTGTAACACGCGATTCTTTATTGACCATTGCAAAGGACCTGAACTTCGACATTCAAGTGCGACCAATCAGTATCAATGAACTAAAAGAAGCTTTGAAAGCCGGAAAAAAAGTTGAAGCTTTTGGTGCAGGAACTGCAGCAGTTGTTGCACCTGTAGAAATGATTTCGATCTTCGATAAAGAATATACCTGCTACACCGGTGCCGATGCACAAATGTTTGCTTTGAAACAAGCATTGTATCGTATTCGTAAAGGAGTAGACGAAGACAAGCATCATTGGAATGATGTGTTGTGATAATAAGACTAGGACCTTTATTCTATTCAATCAAACTAGTTGTTCGTTGAATCTCTACTAATGCGCCTTCAAGTTTATTTAAGTCTTCTTGCGAATTAAATGCCTGAATGGAATAACGAATCAATGCTTGATTACCATGCTTCATTATGGGTATTTCGATATGGTAGTTTTCAAACAAAAGCCGTTGCAGTTTCATGGGATCTGCTGCTTTAATGGGTGTGCTACACATTTGCACATAAAAATCATCATTCACAGGAGCCAAAGGTTGTGTGTGTAATAAATCACTGAGATGTTTGATGTTCATTTCATTGAGGTGACGACACTTGGCTGCAACCTGAATCCAGTCATTTTGCTGCATAAATTCAATTGCAGAAGGAATGGTAAGAAAAGCGGTGAAATCGCGCGTGCCTTGAATTTGATGATAATCAAGAAAGGAAGAATGAGACATGAAAGGTGGTTGTGCGTCATATCCCCAACTAATGATCAAGGGGTCGAACAAATGTTGTAATTCCTTTTTCACATAAAGAAACGAGCTGCCTTTAGGGGTCATCATCCATTTATGACAAGCACCCGTATAAATATCTGCTTGCAATGATTGAAGATCTATCGGGATGTGACCAGGGGCATGAGCACCATCAACAAAGGTAATGAGCCCTAATTCCTTGGCTTTCTTACAAATTTCTTCAACGGGCAATCGAAGAGCGGTACTGCTTGTGATGTGGCTAATGAAAACCATTTTAGTTTTAGGATTGAGCCCTTTAAAAAATTCATCAACAAAATTTTCTTTTGAAACAAGAGGCAATGAAATAGGTTGACGGCGAAATATGGCTCCTACTTTTTGACAATAATAACTCCAAGCTTTATCGCAGGCACCATATTCAAGATCGGTAGTAAGAATTTCATCTCCTGCACTCAAAGAAAAACTATTGGCAATGATATTGACAGCATAAGAAGGGTTGGTGACATATACTAGATCATCGGCATTGCAATTGATGTACATGCCCAATGCTTCTCTTGCTTTCTGTAAGTATTGAAAACCAATGACAGTCATAAACTGTGCAGGCTCTTCTTCAAGCTCAAGTTGAAGTTGTTGGTATTTTTCGAAAACAGGTTTTAAGCAAGCCCCAAAGCTGCCAAAATTGAGATAAGTAATATCGTTGCGAAGAAGAAAGAAATTACGAAATTGATTTTCTGAAGTCATAAAAAATTTAAAGAATAAAAGTAACAGCAATTTTATAAGCTAATTGACAAACATCATTTAAAAGTCAAGTTTATCAATAAAAATAACTTACAGAAGTCAATAAATACTCAAGCTCAAATTTGTAGAACTATATTTTTACACCTATTTTGCTCTAGTATTTTCTACAATATTCATGCGGATTTTTTTAGGGACGTTATTAATAACTTTTTTAAGTCTGACTAGTTTATTTGCACAAAGCAAAAAAATAGACAGCCTTAAGATTTTAATAAATCAACCAGGTTTACAGGATACAAGTTTGGTTGCATTAAATAGTAACCTTGCAAAAAGTTATATCTCTATTGATATAGATTCAGCTGAGAAATACATCAGAAAGGCACAAAACATTTCATTAGGTAATGACCAAACCAATTACACAGGTTTTATTTATCTTATATCTGCCGAAATTCATAGAGCTAAAGGAGAGTTAAATGAAGCTCTTGGCGATTATAGTAACTCCATTACCATCAATAGTAAAAGAACAAAAAGGAATGTTGGAGAATACTACAATTCTATTGGTTTGATTTATTTGGAATTGGGCGATTTTGCAAAAGCAGAAAAATATCTAAAGCAAAGTATCCGCAGTTTTTATGAATTAGAAGACCAACAAAAAATTAGCTCCTTATACATTAGTCTTGGCAGTGTCTATGGTTCGCAGGATAATACAATATTAGCAACTGAATACTTTCTTAAAGCTCTTAATTTAAAAATACAACAAGGTGATAGCCTTGGCATTTCAGGTTGCTATACCAATCTCAGTAACATCTACCACCGCATTGGAGAGTTTCCAAAAAGTCTTGAATATGCCTTGAAAGCAAAAGAAATTCGACTTAGAAATAGCCCCACAAGCAAGCAGTTAATTGGCGTTTATAACAATGTAGGCACCGCTTATGAATCTCTTGGTAATCATAGGGTGGCAATGGCTAATTTCAGACATGGTGTTGACTTAGCATTTAAGCAAAATAGCTCAGAAGATTTAGTACAGCTTTATTGCAATATTGGTCAATGTTTCATTTCTCAAAACTTGATTGATTCTGCAGTTTTCTATTTAAATCGTTCTCTTGAAATTGCTAAAGAAATTGAATTTGAAGAGGGGAAAATGTATGCCACCAATTATTTAGCCGATATTTATTATCCTCAAAAAAAATACGCTCAAGCATTAGATTACGCTAAGGAATCATACAATATTGCTTTGAAGAATGGTATCATATCAATGATAGAAGAAAATGCAAACGTATTTTTCAACATATACAATAGTCAGCATGATTGGAAGAGCGCTGTTCATTGGCTAGAAATCCATCATTTATATGTCGACTCTTTGAAAAAAATTGAAGACCACAAAGAAATCGCTAAACTCAATTACGTTAATCAATTACAAGATAGAGACAATCAAATAAAGTTGCTTTACAAAGAAAACTTAGTTCAGAACCAAGAGAACAAAATGCAACGTCTGTATATCTACATTTTTGTTTGCCTTGCAATATTGATTCTAACATTTTCATACGTCTATTACGAGCAAGTCAAAAAGCTTTCATTGCTTAATAAACAGCTTGAATCTCAAAATATTGAAATAGCTACGCAAAGCGAAAAATTAGCGCAGATAAATCTTATAAAAGACAGAGTCATTTCGGTGATGAGCCATGACATGCGTGGACCAATTTCTTCTTTATACTCTATAATTGAGCTCTATAATTCAAAACAAATTTCACAAGAAGAATTAGAATCCCTTTTCCCACAATTAAGTAAATCTGTGAATAGTGTGAGTATATTACTCGACAATATTTTAGGTTGGGTGAAATCACAAATGGCAGAAGGAGATGAGCTAAATCTCGCAGAAGTGAACCCTCATCAAATAGTAGATGAAATTGAAAAGGTATATCATCATACTGCTTTGCAAAAGCACATCATTATTGCCAACTTAATTCCTCAACACCTTAATATCATTTCTGATAAAAACAACCTTTCATTAATTCTTAGAAACTTAGTCAACAATGCCATAAAATTTTCTCACCACGGACAAAAAGTAGAATTGATGGCAGAAAAGAAAGAGGATATCATAAAAATCACAGTGAAAGATTATGGTGTGGGTATGAATAATGACGAAATGCAAAAATTATTCAACCTTGATAAATTGCATACAAGCTTAGGAACTAATGAAGAAAAAGGAACAGGACTTGGTTTGTTATTAGTAAAAGTGAGTGTTGAAAAATTACAAGGAAGCTTGACTATTAATAGCAAAAAAGAGATGGGTACTGAGTTTATTATTAAGTTACCAATTCACTATAGTTAATAATTTTCAATTACTTTTTTTTCAATATTTATTGAAAGTGTTTATTTCTTTTCCCAGTCTTCAAAATTAAACCAATACTCTTTCTCTGCCTCCAAGTGTTTTATTAAATTGCTGAAGTCGTTTTTTTCTTCACGATCATAAACTGCATTGTCATAAAAAAGAATTGAGTCATCATCACAAATATCCAACACTCGAACTCTAATGGAATAAGTTGCCGCATTTAATTCTAGCACCTTTCCTTTAGCAAAACAAGTTGCTATTTTTTGAGCTTTTTCTTGCTTTGATTGATTAAGATGATAACGGAAATAAACGACATCATTTTGTTTGAATTTAGCAAAGTTCTTTTCTCTTTCTGTAATGGCAAGTTTAGCATTTTTCTCTCCAACTTTTCTATAAAACCGCACCAATTCACTTAACTGAACATCCTTTTGATTCAGGTATTGATGATATCCTTTCAGGATAATATCTGTCATAAAATTCGGCTGATAAATACCCTCGTTGTTGAAAAAATCAGAAAGTCTTGAACCTTCCCATAATCGCCAAGTATTGATTATCCATAGTCCTAAACCAAAATGAGCTCTTTCTACAAATATTTCTTCGTCCCAAGATTTGATGTCGTCTCTTACTTCCTTAGGACAGGTTGCATCGATTTGTGAAAAGCAGTCTTTTAAATCTTCAGGGATATAGTTGCCTCGTAAGGTGTCAACATTTAGTTTGTCCTTGTCTTCATTCAACCATTGCTCTTCAATGTCACGGTAATGAGCCACTAAGGCATCGTGACTAATTTCTTTTCCCTTCAAGTGCCGATAATAAGCATTGAGCAAAATTTTTCGAATGTGCGATGTTTCATAAACGCCCAACTTTTCGTAGTAGACTATTAATTTCGATTTCTTTTCAGCATGAAAAAGCCAAGTATTTACTAATTGAAAATAGGCAGGCTGTTGGTATTCAAAAACTTCTTTAAATTCAATAAGCGTTAATTTTTTAGAAGCCTGAGTAATACTATCGCTCACTGTTTCATCAATTACATGAATGGCTGATTCGATGTTCTTAGGTTGTTTTGATTTTTGAGCAAAACAAAATACTGTGAACAAGAAACAAAAGGTGGTTATGTAAATTTTCAGCCTCATAAATATTATTGTTTTGAGGAAAACTTTCTCAAACAATTATGTGAGGCAAGTTACTAAAATGATGTTAAGCGATACTAACTTTACTGCATGAAATTATCGCTTAAGAAAACACTTGTACTAGGAGCATCTGAAAATGCTTTACGATATAGCAATATGGCAATTCGTAAACTGTCTCAACATAAAATTGAAACGGTAGCAATAGGAAATAAATCGGGAGATGTTGAAGGCGTAAAGATTGAAAAAGAGCAATTCCTATTCGAAAATATCCACACTATTACACTTTACCTCAATCCTAATAACCAAGAACAATATAAAGAATACATACTATCATTGAAACCTGAAAGAGTGATATTCAATCCGGGTACAGAGAATTCAGTTTTTGAAAAAGAATTAATAGCTAAAGGAATAGACGCAATAGAAGCATGTACTTTAGTCATGTTGAGTACGGATCAATTCTAATTCATCCATAAAGCACCACTTATACTACATCGAGAAGCACCCGTAATTTCTTTTAATACATTTGGTTCTTCTCTCCAACGCAATGTGCCAATCAAAGCCATAACTAAGGCTTCTTTATAATTCACGGTTTGGGCATCTGGCACAACTACTTCAATGTTTTGTAGAGATAAAAGATTAGTGATTTGTTTTACTAAATAAGTGTTGAATGCACCGCCACCTGTTACCAACATTTTGGGATTGACGCTATTCGACGGAAAATGTTTTGTTGCCTGAGCGATTTGTTCGGCAATATGAACAACGGTGGTATGTAACAAGTCTTTTACATCATGAGCACTTTCTAATAAATGCGGAAAAGCAAGCGCAATAGCCGCTTCATTACTCAGGGATTTAGGTGGCAGTTGTCGGTAATAATCTTGTTCATTTAATTGACTCAATACATCAATCAACAAATTTCCATCAGCAGCTAAAGCTCCATTTTCATCCATTTCTTTTCCTGTGTTTTGTGCTAATAAATTCAACACTTGATTAGCTGGACAAACATCGAAAGCAACAAACGAATCATTAACTCTTGCAGTTATATTGGCAATGCCTCCAATGTTGAGCCAATAATCATACTCAGGGAACAACAACTTGTCCCCAATAGGAACAATAGGCGCACCTTGTCCTCCAAGTGCAACATCCATAGAACGTAAATCAGTTATTGTAGGCAACTCTGTTACAGCAGCAATAGTTGCGCCATCACCAATTTGAGTTGAGGTGTTGTGTAAGGGACTATGAAAAACAGTGTGTCCATGTGATGTTATTAAATGAACTTGGTGCTGTAATTTATTCTGCTCTATAAACAGATTTACTTGTTCGCCAATATAGTGTCCAAAACGGGTATTGAGTTTCAAAAAATCAGGCACTGTCAATTTGGATGCATTCTTTAATTGCTCTGCCATTTCATTTTGATAGGCAACACAAGCAAATGCCTGAAATTCATAATGCCATACGCCCCTGTTTTCTTCTAATTTTACAAAGGCAATATCCAATCCATCTAACGAACTACCCGACATGATGCCAATAACTTGATAAACCATAAGAAAGTTGATGATTATCAGAGATTCATTGCCTCCATGATTCTTTCCAAATCATTGTCGCTGTAAAACTCAATATTGATGGCTCCTTTTCCATTTTTCTTTCTTTCTAATTTTACTTTAGTAGAAAAATGGGAAGCCATATTGTCCTCTATACGTTTATAAGCAGGTGGCAATTGAGCTGATATTTTCGAAGCATTTGTAGTTACATCCGATTTCTCTCCGGCAAGCAATTCTTTAACCAATGCTTCTACCTGACGTACAGACAAACCTTTTTCTTTAATTTCTCTAAAGACATAAAGTTGTTGGTCTATCATTTCAAGAGCAATAAGAGCACGTGCATGCCCCATACTCATTACCCCGTCACGAACAGATTTTTGAATATCGGGTGGAAGTTTTAAAAGACGAATGTAGTTGGTAACTGTACTACGGTCTTTTTTCATGCGTTCCGCCACTTGTTCTTGCGTCAAGTCACACTCTTCCATTAGACGGCGATAACTCAAACCAATTTCAATGGCATTAAGATCTTCTCGTTGTAAGTTTTCTAACAAGGAGAGCTCCAACATTTGTTGGTCGTTTGCCATGCGGATGTAGGCAGGAATATCTTTCAAGCCTGCAATTTTTGAAGCGCGCAAACGTCTTTCTCCTGAAATCAACCGATAACTCGAAGCGTGTATGCGCACCACGGTAATGGGCTGAATTATATCATGAAGCTTTATACTTTCTGCAAGCTCCTGCAATGCTTTTTCATCAAAATCACGACGTGGTTGCTTCGGGTTTACCTCAATTTGGTCAACCGAAATACGAAGAATTCCCGATGGTGCTTGCTGACCTGAAACAACAGGCATACTTTGCGCAGTACTTTGCAATTCTTCATCAATATTATTCAGCAAAGCACGAATGCCTTTTCCCAAAGCCTGTTTTTTATTATTCTGCTGCGACATGCTCATCGGCTTCTAAGATTTTATCTTCGTTTTTGATTTTAGTAAGATTGTTTTTCTGAAGAATTTCTTTGGCTAGATTGAGATAGTTAATCGCTCCTGAACTTTCAGCATCATACATCAAAGCAGGTTTACCAAAGCTAGGTGCCTCGCCTAATCTTGTGTTGCGATGAATGATAGTATTGAACACCAATTCTCCAAAATGATTTTTGATTTCTTCTACAACTTGATTACTCAATCGCAAACGACCATCATACATTGTCATCAAAATACCCTCAATATGTAATTCTGTATTGATGCGGGTTTGTACAATCTTTATGGTGTTTAACAATTTACCCAAACCTTCTAATGCAAAGTACTCGCATTGTACAGGAATGGCAACGCTATTGGCTGCTGTCAAAGCATTCACTGTTATCAAACCCAATGAAGGCGAACAATCAATAATGATAAAATCATAGTTGCCTTTCACTTCTTCCAACGCATTGCGGAGAATATGCTCGCGATTGGGGTGATTTATTAGTTCAATTTCAGCACCCACCAAGTCTAGATGAGACGGGACAATATGTAGGTTGGGCGTTTCAGTTTCAAGAATGACCTGCGAAACTGGGGTTTCATTCACCATACAATCATAAAGGCTCAACTGAATGTTCTTCAAATCGAAACCATTGCCTGTAGTACTGTTTGCTTGTGGATCACCATCCACCAAAAGGGTTTTGTATTCAAGTACTGCAAGACTTGCAGCAAGATTGATGGCAGTCGTAGTTTTTCCTACACCACCTTTTTGATTGGCTATTGCTATTGTTTTTGCCATTATTTGGGTTGGCTCTTTTTTTTAAATACTTATTGTTTTTCCAATTTCAGGCAAGATTAGGGTTTTGCCTGCTTTCTTAAAATAGTCTATTGCTTCTTCGTGGTTTATTTTAATGTAGCCAAAGGTATCGAAATGAACACCAAATACCTTGGAACATTGAACAAATTCGGCAGCTACTAATGCATCTTCAACACCCATAGTAAAATTATCGCCAACAGGCAATATTGCCACATCTATGTTGGCATACCGTGGAATTAGTTGCATGTCCATCATTAAAGCGGTGTCGCCAGAATAATAGAAACTACCATCAACCGAGCTTACTACAAACCCGCCCGGATTGCCCCCATAAGTGCCGTCGGGTAAAACACTGCTGTGTGTTGCAGGCACAAATCGAACTGTTCCCCAATCAAAACGAACTTTGCCTCCAAAATTCATTGGATGAACATTGCTCACACCTTGCTTACCTGCCCAATCCATAATTTCATAAGCACCCATAACAAGTGCATCGGTATTTTTGGCAATTTGAATCAGGTCCGCAACATGATCACCGTGACCATGCGAAACAAGTATGTAATCCGCTTCAATAGCATTGATGTCTATCTCTTTTGCCAATGGATTGCCAGTGATAAAAGGATCGAACAGGAGTTTTTTTCCTGCTATTTGAACAGCAAAGCAAGCATGTCCGTAAAAAGTGAATTGCATACTTTAAATTAATTAAAGCCTTTAGAAAAGGAATGGAACAAAATTAATGGCTGCAAGGGGATTTTTTGAAGATAGTTCTGAATTGTGGAAAATAAATGTAATCATGGGAATTTTAGGTCCTCTGTTTTAGATTCGAAATTTTCATTTACACTTTATAAGAGGAATCAAGAGGCATTCATTTTTAACTTTTGATTTTTTACTTTTAATTTTCATGATGGGTTACATTTGCTTCTTTCAGCAATGATTACCATTATTTCAGGAACAAACCGCAACGATAGTATGACCCTTCGGGTTGCACAGATTTATTTTAACCTGCTTAAGGAAAAAAATGTAGAGGTACGTTTACTCTCCTTGAAAAACTTAAATGTATGGGAAGAAAATGAAGAATTGAATGACGTGGTAAAGAACATCTTAATTCCTTCAGAGAAATTTTTCTTTATCATGCCTGAATATAATGGGAGTTTTCCTGGCATTTTAAAGTTATTGATTGATAATACTGATATTAAAACTTGTTGGTGGCACAAAAAAGCAGCTTTGGTAGGCTTGGCTACAGGTAGAGGTGGTAATCTACGAGGATTGGAACACATGACCAACATCCTGCATTATCTAAAAATGAATGTGCTTTACAATAAACTACCTATTAGCCGAATTGAAGAAGAAATTGCTCAAGATGGCTCTATAAAAAATCATCTTACTCATAATTCTATTCAACAACAAATAGACGAGTTCTTGAACTATTAATATTCATGCGTACCCGCTTTTTCATTACCCTTTCCTTAATTCTTATTGGAGAAGTTTATAGCTTCATCCTTGTTCGTTCGATAATAAAATCTTTTCCTAACCCATGGAAAACAGTGGCAATTGTAGCTTATTTCCTACTTACATTGATGACTTGGGGAAGTTTTCTTTTATTTAGAAGAATTGATTGGGCAAACCTACCTCATTATTCAAGAAACTTGTTTGTTGCCTTTACTATTGGTTTCTTTATTGCCAAGATTTTTATGGCTATCATCATGCTCATTGATGATATTAGAAGAGTCGTGCTTTGGTTGACATTTTTAATGGCACCTACCATGAAACCTAAACTACTTTCTACCACAGCTAAAGGCATTAGTAGATCAAAGTTTTTAAAATCATTGGCTTTAATCATTGGTGGAACGACTGTTGGTGGCTTTATTTTCGGAGTCACCAATCGTTATAGATATGAAGTAAGAAGACTAAAACTCTCTTTCCCCAATTTACCTTCTTCTTTTAAGGGCTTAAAGATTGTACAAATATCTGATATACACTCAGGAAGTTTTGATAGACATGAAGCTGTTGCAAGAGGTGTAGAAATGGTTTTGGAACAAAAACCAGACATTATCTTCTTCACTGGCGACTTGGTGAATAACAAAGCGGAAGAAATTAAACCTTACATGGACATCTTCTCAAAGGTAAAAGCTCCTTTAGGGGTATTTTCTACCTTGGGCAACCATGATTATGGCGATTATGTGCCTTGGGATTCGCCTAAAACAAAACATGATAATCTTGAAGAACTTAAAAGCTTACATGGCAAGATGGGTTGGCGTTTATTGATGAATGAGCATGTGGAAATTAAGCGCGGAGAAGATAAAATTGCTGTGATTGGCATTGAAAACTGGGGTGCTAAAGCAGGTTTCCCTAAATATGGTGATATGCGCAAGGCCTATCATGGCTTACCCGAGAAAAATATTCCTTTCCAAATTCTTCTTTCACACGACCCTTCTCATTGGGATGCACAAGTTTTGACCGAATATAAGAATATAGACTTAACTCTTAGCGGTCACACGCATGGGATGCAGTTCGGCATAGAAATTCCAGGGTGGAAATGGAGCCCTGTGAAGTATGTATATAAAAACTGGGCTGGCTTGGCACAAACTGGCAAACAATACTTATACGTAAACCGCGGATATGGTTTTCTTGGATATCCTGGAAGAATAGGAATAATGCCAGAAATAACTGTCATAGAGTTGATATAAAAATTTTGCAAGTAAAGATGTAGCTAAGGTGTTCAATGAATACATTTGACACATGGCTTACAATGCCAAAATGTTTTAATTCAATAAAATATGCTCAACCAACTTCATTTAATATGAAACTAAATTTACTTCTAACTTAGTTTTTATTGAAATCAACAAATGAAAAGGATGATACCAATATTCTAATCAATCTTCACTAATTTCAATACCGTTCTATTTTCACCACTTGAAACCATCATTTGGTAAATGCCAGCATTTAAATGATTAATGTTCACAACGGCTTGATTGGTATTATTAAATGTTTGGGCAAAAATGAGCTGCCCAGTAATTGAAAACAAGGAAACAAATACTGGCTGTTGTTTATTGAATTCAGGAATCCAATTGATAGTAACAAATGATTTTGATGGATTAGGATATGCTTCTACCATCACTGAACCATAACATATAGGAGTGTTAATACCTACCATTTTCGATTGTTTGTAAAACCGAATTCCTCCAAGAATATTTCCTACTACCATTTCCATTTTACCGTCTCCATCAAAATCTGTAATTGCTGGCACATTTCTTACACCACTATAATCCAACTGAAAAGTATCAACAAAAGAATAGGAAGTATCCATTTGGATAAAAGGAGTTGAATAATTACCATTTTGAAATCCTGAATAACGATAAAGATTACCTGAATTGCTACCTAATAGCAAATAATCATTGCCACTATTATCCGTTTTCCCAATAAAAGGGGTCGCATAACCTGAAAAGAGGTTCCATTTATCCACTTTTACCAAACCCAATTTAGAAGTTACATGCTCTAACTTCAATTCATTAGCATTTCCAATATTTCTATAATAATATAACCATCCTGCTTTACTGCCAATGATGAGGTCTTTTTTCCCATCAGCATCAAGGTCATAAATAAAAGGTGCTGGAAATTGAGTTGAATCTATGATGGTATTATTTACATCACGTAAAGTATCGGTCACTAAAACCCAAGAAGGGGATGTATTTACTCCTGTTGATGTATCTTTAAAAAAACTGATTTTCCCATCTGTATGACCAATGATCAAATCTTCTTTACCATCATTATTTAAGTCACCTACAGCAGGATAGGTTCCTTTGTAATTTGATGCAAATAGATTGAGGAAATTTTCAGTTTGCAAAGTAAAAGAAGGGTTTCCTACAGTGCTTGTGTTTCGGTAATAAACAATCTTAGAACGTAGATTACCAGTTCCAGTAAAATAACCATCTCCTCCTACAAATAAATCAGGTTTACCATCTCGATCATAATCAAAAATCATTGGGTAGGAACCGCTACCTAAGTCAATAGATTGATTGGAGAGTAGACTATCTCCTTTATAGGTAAACACAGGACTTGATACTGTTCCAGTGTTTTTATACCAAGAAATACAACGATAATTATCGGCATCGGCTGTGGCAGAAGGTGAAAGTAAAATATCTTTCTTGCCATCCATGTCATAGTCAAAATAGAATGCGCCGGGGAAAAGGGATTTATTATAAATCACTCCATTACTTTGCCAAGTGGTGTCTTGTGAAGTGATTGTATCTATTGCTGCGCTAGTTTCTATTTTTCCATTTTTCAAATACTGAATGTAAGGATAAGAAACACCTCCATTCAAATAATCTAAATCGCCATCGCCATCATAATCTAAGAAACAAAGGTTATTACCTGAATGTAAGGTGGTTTTATGGGAATTAAGATCCGCTTCGTAGTTACCATTATCAACAACAGGAAAAACACCGGTACAAGGAACATTAATACTTTGTGTCATCACAAAAGTTTGCGCCACCCTACCCCAACATTTATCCTTCAACTCGATACGAATACTATCGCAAGGCAAACCATCTTCTACCCTTCTGTTTCGATACCATTGCAAATGAGACCCATTGATGTAAAAAGCTACAAAATCAAGGTCACCGTCTCCATCTACATCCACGATTCCAGGAATATCACCAGGGTCACAATAAGCGTTTATCCAACCTGAACTCCATGTATGAAATAAAGGTTTATAATGCGTAAAACTAAGTTCATTATAGGCATTGTAGTAACCTTTATAAACATCAAAGCCAGTTCCTCCTCTATGAAATAAATCAGCAATACCATCACAATTATAATCTTCTAGCTTTAAATAACTAGACACTTTTGGAAAGTTCAAAGCATATTTTGGTGCATAACGATAGTCAGGGTTGTTAGCAGTTCCTTTATTGAGAAAGGTAAGAATTTGCTCTCCCATTTTTTCAAAAACAACCAAGTCATTCTTTCCATCATGATTTAAATCGGCAATTGCAAACTGAGGGTTATTAAAACCTCCACAAAAAGCAACTGATTTTTCGGCGCTATTGGCATAAACTTTAAAACTAGTATCGGGCAAATAAACTGCTCCTTGAAATTGGGCAAAAGTGATTACGGCACTTAATACTAATAGTACCGTAACAAGATATTTTGAAAAGGTTTTCATATCATAAGTTGAGCAAGGTTAAAGACAAAGATTTTTGGATTTTAGTTGGCATGATATTTTAAGAGTGGAGAGCCCGGTTCTTTCAAAAAATGATTATAGACCAATTTATCTGCTAACGAAGGAAAGAGTTTATTCATCCATACTGTTAGTTTTCCTTGAAAAGTCATGACAACCGTTCTTTTTCTTTTGGCAGCAGCATCTAAAATAATATGAGCACAAGTTGCGGCGCTCATCAATTTGCTTTCGTTCAAGGGTGTTTCTTTTTGCGCATTGCCTTCTGCATTTCTTGCAGTATTACGAATGTTAGATGCAGTAAATCCAGGGCTCACCCACATTACATGAACACCAGTATGCAACAACTCGGTTCTTAATGCTTCTGAAAATCCTTGTAAGGCAAACTTAGATGCAGAATAACCTGTTCTTCCAGGTAAACCTCTATAACCTGCAATTGATGAAACACCTATGATAATTCCTTTTTGTTGGCGAATTGAAGGCAAGGCATACTTAGTGCAGTAAACAGCTCCCCAAAAATTCACATCCATTAGTTCTTTCACAACACTTAATTCTGTCTCTTCGAACAACGCTCGCATACTGATGCCAGCATTGTTGATAAGTACATCAATTCTCCCCCATTTCTTCAAAATAGCTTCAATGAAAAGTTGACAATCTTCTTCTTTGCTGACATCCGTTTTCTGACAAAAAACCTTGTTTTCATCAGAGAAATCTTTTTGAAGCTGATCAATATTTCTTGCACACAAACCTAAATGTGCCCCTTGCTTTAATGCCTCATTTGCCAATGCTTTGCCAATGCCTGAAGAAGCACCGGTAATGACTACAACCTTATCTCTATAAAACGACATGAATTCAAAATAACTATCAAAATTCAACTTATAGACATCATTTTCCAAATTGAATTAAGTGCCCTTCTTATTCAAAAAGATTTTCACAATAGTGTATAACTTATTTCTTAGCAAATTGTTGTCTTTGCTTTAACTTCACTTCAACGCACAAACCTTTTCTTTGACCCCAAACTTTTTACATTGACAGAAGCAATCATTAACCTCGACACCGTTAATCCTATCGAATTCTTTGGCATCAACAATAGTAAATTCGACATCCTTAAACGTAAGTTTCCACTATTGAAAATTCTTGCAAGAGGAACACAAATAAAACTAACAGGACAACCGGAAGTAGTGGCTATTGCTCAAAATAAAATTGAACAAGTCATAAAATACCTTGAACGCAATGGACATCTTTCCGACAATTATTTTGGACGCATTCTTGGTGAAGATGAAACAAGAGAAACACCTTCTGTTGAAGACGCCGTGAACAATGATATTCTTGTTTTTGGTCCTAACGGAAAAGTAATTCGTGCTAAAACGCCAAACCAAAAACTAATGGCAGCTACCTCCGATAAAAACGACATCACGTTTGCTATAGGACCTGCCGGTACTGGTAAAACTTATACTGCTGTTGCGCTTGCTGTAAGAGCATTGAAAAACAAAGCAGTTCGTAAAATAATATTGACGCGCCCTGCTGTTGAAGCAGGTGAAAGTCTTGGGTTTCTTCCGGGAGATTTAAAAGAAAAAATTGATCCTTACTTACGTCCTTTATACGATGCGCTCGACGATATGTTGCCTAGTGATAAACTCAATTATTATATGGCTAACAGAATCATTGAAATTGCGCCATTGGCTTACATGCGTGGAAGAACGCTCGACAATGCTTTTATCATTCTTGATGAAGCACAAAACGCTACTGACTTACAATTGAAAATGTTTTTGACGCGTATAGGTGCTTCTGCAAAAGCAATGATTACGGGCGACCTTACTCAAGTAGATTTACCAAAGAATCAAAGGTCGGGATTGGAAAAAGCTTGTCGTATCTTAAAGCACATTGATGGTATTGGACAAATTGAATTGGATGAGAGCGATGTGGTGCGACATAAGTTGGTGAAACACATCATTAAGGCTTATGAAAAAGAACATATCATTGAAAACAAGCCACATTCTATTGCAGAAGAAAAGAAGGTGACTCATTAAGCAAATCATCTTCCCATAAAATACTCCAATACTGTGGTATAAAAGTATTGAACGGCTTCGTCTTCATCTTGCCATTGAAATACAGGAACTATTTCTTGTTCAATCCATCTCAAGGCTTCTTCAACATCGTTGCAAGAATTGATCTTGTCCATCACGCGCTCGTAAGCTTCTTTATTGTTGCTAAACAGTTCGGAAATGAATTGGAATTTATCATTAAATCCTATGCTTTTGCGAATGTCTTCGTAAGGAATACGTGTAAAAACAGGCTCTTTTGTTTCATTGACAACTTGCGTTGCTTCTTCAGAAGTGTCTTCTGTACTCAAGTCAATAGGTTGGGCAATGTCTCCAAGATTGTTTTCAACAATTACCGTTAAGCTAGTAGGCATTTTATGATGGGAAGAAGTATAGCCCTTTCCTGTTTTAAGTTCTTGCAGTTCGGCATAAAGCAATTTGGTGTAATCAATCATCAATTCCACATCAATAGGATGTAAATCTTCGTTTTGATTAAGTGCTTTGATTTTTGCAAGAAGGGTTTCAATTCTTTCCATCTTAATAATAGTATTTGAGCAAAGTTAATTGTCAGTCATTAATCTATACCACCTTTCTCTTCAATATATCCCGGCGATGCTGTTTTAGGATTTAGCAATCGAATGGTTTGCAACACCACCGATATCATAATAAGCCCCATGCCCCAATAAAAACTACTGTGGAGTTCGGTGTTTTCTTTATAAAAAAAGAAGGCAAGGGCAATGCCATACACGGGTTCGAGGTTGACACTAAGAGTAGCCGTGAAGGAACTGATATGTTTTAGTGCATTGAGGGCAAGAGATTGTGCCCATACGGTGCAACAAAGACTAAGAACAACGAGCCAAATTAAATCCCACATAGAAGGTTGGAGGCGGGTGGCGGGAAGAAACAAAAACTGCAAGGGCAACAAAAGCGTGATGAATAAAAACCCTGTGCCCATTTCATAAAACACCATCAATCTTGCAGGTAATTTAGGCGCAAGGTCTTTATTGATGACGGTGAAACTAGAACTAAGGAACGCTGCAAGAACACCCGAAAGGATGCCCCAACTTCTATACTTCAATGTCTCGGTAACAGCGTCGTGGTGCATCCATTTTATTAGTTCGGGAACAAGATACATGAGCATAACACCGCTTAATGCCAAGGCACCAATGCCTAACTCGCCTCGGTCTATTTTCTTTTGATGGCGAAGTGCATCAAGCACGGTGGTGAAGATGCTAGCTGTGGAAAGACAGATTAAAGCAATAGAGGCATTTGCTAGTTTTATGGCGCCATAAAATGCTACCCAATGAAGTGCCATGAGCAAACCGGCATAGGTCAATGATTTCATTGCGGGTTTAGGAATGGGTTTCCATTCTTTCCTAAAATAAAGAATGACCGCCACAAACAAACCCGTCATCAACATTCGATACCAAACCAAAATAGGGGCATCGAGCGTAATAGCACGACCTAAAACACCCGTAAAACCCCAAAGGATTACGGCAAGATGTATTTGCAGGAGTGCTTTTTTCATGTAGCAGCCGAAAATACAGTTAATTGCTAAATACTAAACTCTAATTGCTAAACTCTAAACTCTAAGTTCTAAATACTAAAGAACAAATCATCTAAACATTGCTCTCGCGTATATTACTTCCAAAAAAAAACTTTCAAGAAAGTTTCTTTTTGTCATTCATAATATTTAAGTTAGCTGCCTAATTATTAACAAACTAAACATTTAGGAGTATGAGTCAAATTAATTTTCCTACCGCAATTTCCTCTCAAGTAGAACTTTTTGAAAACTGGACAACACATCATGGCTTGCTTGGTGTCAATTCTCCGCTCAATGCAAAAATTGCTGACGATGGCATTGACCTCGTAAAGCTGACCACTCAAAAAAACGCTGCTGTAACCAATGAAGGTTTTCGCTTGGTGTATGAAGACAAGGCACACACTGCAAGACAGGCATACAACTCACATATTGTGTTTGTAACGGATTTTGAAAAGAAGTTTGCACAGTTTCTTAAACGTCATTACAGTAAAAACCCATTGCAATGCACCGATTGGGGATATGATATGACGGTAGGTGGCAAGTTCAACCATCCTAAAGATTATGATGGCATCAAAGGCTTGTTGAAAAAAATAGATGACAAGCACAAAGCCTTGGCTGCAAAGTCGCCACTGTTAGCTTTTTTGGCGGTGAACCCTGAATATGTGTATGCCGATATATTGAAACACAGTGCCGATGCACAAACCAATGTGAACGACATAAACGATGCCGACAAAAAGGTGGGAGAATATGCCACGTTGAGGGATGAAGCCATTGTCTTTATTAACAACATCAATAAAGAAATAGGCAATTATCTTATGAGCATTTATGTGGGCAAGGCAAAGCTTGTAAGAAATTTTGGGTATGATGTAAGTGATGCGGGGGCGAAGATTATTGAACGCAGCCTTAAAATATTGCCCACCGAAGAAAAACATGCTGTGGGTGTGGTGAAAGGAAGCGCATTTGTAAATACGGGCAAATGCGACCTACATATTTATAAAGGTAAAAGCACCAAAGGAAGCCCCAACATTGTGAAGCCAAATGAAGAATTAGGGATGAATAAGGGATTTAGTGTGATAACAATTGTGAACCCGAGTAGTTTAATTACAGGGACATATAAGGTAACGGTAAGCGCCCAATCGTAAGAAGGAGGGATTTTGCATAAAGAATTGCCCAACTTGCTTAATGAATTGAATATTTAAATGAAAGAATTGCTCGATTGAATGAAAGAATAAGCGACTTAGCTGAAAAAATTGAAGGAAAAAATGAAAGAATTGGGCAGTTTAATGAAAGAATAAAATGGGAAAATGAAAAAAAAACAGGGTATTAAGAATGATTTAGTGCAATATAAAGGAAAAACTAAAAGTGAATTACTATCAATAATTCAATAATTATAGCATGAAAAAACTTCAGGAAATATTATTGATTATTCCTTCGTTTATATTATATGTATTACTGTCAAATATCATATCTAATATTTGTT
>CAINUN010000032.1 GCA_903853805.1 uncultured Bacteroidota bacterium | reverse complement strand
CCCGAATGGATTAGTACCTACAACAAATTGGACTGGTCCAAATGGATATAATTCCAATTCTATCAATGCAAACAATGATGTTTTAATATCAAACAGCATGACCCAAAGCATGGCTGGAATTTACACTGTTACTTATAATTCAGGAGTTTGTGTTTCCACAAAAAACATTACAGTAATTGTCAACTCAGTACCTGTATTAGATACAATTGTTCCAAGTGCGAAAGCTTGTGTGGGTAAAGTGATCACTCTTACCAATACTACTTCAGGAGGCACATGGACATCATCTAATAACTCGATAGCAAGCATAGCATCTAATGGAAATTTGACTTCATTGACAGTTGGCAATACTACAATTACTTATACAGTTACCAATGCTAGTGGGTGTACTTCATCTATCACTAAACAGATTACGGTTTATTCAAGTCCTTCAACCCCATCAGTAACTGGCTCTTCTACTTTATGCCCAGGTTCAAACATAACATTAAGTGGTTCACCATCAGGTGGAGCTTGGAGTAGTAATAATACTTCACTGATGACAGTTAATAGTTCGGGTGTTGCAACAGCTTTGAGTTCGGGTACTGACACTATAAGTTATGCAATTACGAGTGCTAACGGGTGTTCGACTAGTGGAATTAAAGCTGTTAATATTTTATCTACTTCAACCTCAACAACCAATATAAGTATTTGTCCTAGTGCCCTACCCTATCATTGGAATGGTTCTAATTATAACACAAGTGGCAACTATACTTTTACAACGAGTAACTCAAATGGTTGTGATAGTGTAGCTACCTTAATATTAAGTGTAGATGCACCACTTATTGCCGCATGTTCGAACACAAGCGCATCGGGCTATGGTGCAACAGATGCGAGTGTAGGTGTGGTTGCAAGTGGCGGAACGCCTTCTTATACTTATTCTTGGAGCAACGGCGCTAATTCTAGCTCAGTAACTGGATTAAGTATAGGTTCTTTTTCAGTAACTGTAACTGATGCTCATGGCTGTACTGCTGCTTGTACGACTACTTTAAATAATTTCACACAAGCCAATTGGGATGCTACTTCTACGAACGAAAACACACAAGTAAGTGGTAGTGTTTCTGGCAATGATATTCAAAGTGCCGATGGTGGTAATGTTTGGAGTCTTGTTACTAATCCTGCTCATGGGTCTGTGATTGTAACGGCTAACGGAGGTTATAGTTATACGCCTGATTCATATTACTATGGTGCAGATAATTTTGTGTATCAGCTATGCGATGCCAATGGCGATTGTGATACTGCTGTTGTTTATTTGACTGTTGTGGGTGCACCTGTTACTCCTGCGGTTAGTATTAATGCTTCTTCAACAACTATTTGTGCTGGTGCTTCTGTTACGTTTACTGCTACGCCAACTAATGGTGGTTCTACCCCATCTTATCAATGGAAAAAGAATGGTAACAACGTGGGTAGCAATGCAGCTTCTTATGTTGATGCAAGTTTGGTAAATGGTGATGTGGTAGCTGTGGTGTTGACTTCTAGCCATCCGAATGCTTCGCCTACAACTGCTACTAGTAATTCAGTTACGATGACAGTTAATAACATTGCAGCGCAACCAAGTAGTTTCACTCAATCTTTGGATACCCTTTACTGGGGACAAAATCCAGTTACTTTTGCAGTTAGCAATGTTGCTGGTGTGACTTATAACTGGAACTATTCAGGCAACAATGTTTCGATTTCAGGTTCTGGAAACTCTATTTCTTTAACGCCTGCGCAAAACGCTACTAGCGGAACATTATCGGTAACGGCTACTAATGGTTGTGGCACTTCATCTGCAAGAACAATGAGCATTACCGTAGTACAAACCATTACCTGGACAGCAGGTGGCGGCAATAGCAACTGGAATGATACTGCTAATTGGGATGCGGGTGTCGTGCCAACGGATTCTAACAATGTGGTGATTCCTGCTAATCCAGTAATTCCTCCTGCTATTCCTAATACCGTTTCTGTAAAAGATTTAACGGTGGCTTCAGGTAATTCTCTTCAAATTCCTAACGGTGATATTCTTTCTGTAAGTGGTCATTTTATCAATAATGGAAGCATCACTGGTGGTACGTTGAAGTTGAATGGTGCTTCTGCACAAACTATTGCTGGAAAAGGAACAGTCGAACATTTTGAACTTAATAATAGCAATGGTGCCACTATCAATCTTGGTGATACGCTTTATATCTCTGGTGATTATTTGCCAACTGCTGGTACTTTAAACACCAATGGTGCTTTGGTGCTTCTTTCGGATGCTTTACATGGTACCGCTTCTATTCTTGCGCCTCAAGGAACTTGTGGTAATTATATCAATGGCAATGTGGTAGTGAACAAATACGTTCATGGAGGCAGAAGAGCTTTCCGTTTCTTAGCACATCCTTTCTCTACTTCGATTGGCTTGGATCAGTTGACCGATGATTTCGACATTACTGGTCAAGGTGGTAGCACCAATGGCTTTACCACTACCAATACCAACAATGCTTCTGCTTTCTGGTACAATACTTTAACGGGTAATGGTTCATCGGTTGATGACAATACGGGTTGGATTGCTTATACCAATACCAATGGTTTAAACGAAAACGTTTGGAACCCATTGCAAGGAGCAAGAATGTACATCCGAGGCGAAAAAGGTCAAGGTCTTGGTTGTGCTGCTTGCACGCCTAATCCGGTAACTTTTGACATGACTGGTCCGGTGAACATGTGTGATGTAAACGTGACTTTGCAAACCAATGCCAATATGGGTTACAATTTTGTAGGCAATCCTTATCCTGCCAATATCGATATGAGCTTGTTGAACGTTGGTAGTTCAGTAGGGGCTAACTTCTCTGTTTGGGATCCGAATCAAGGGGTTTACGGTGCTTATGTGACACAGCCTTTTGCTTTCTCTTACATCTTACCTGCTTATAGTTCTTTCATCGTAACGAATGCTGCAAATACAAATAATACTATCACGTTTACCGAAGCTGCTAAAGTAAATGCTGCTGCTACGGGTGATTTGTTTAAAACAACAAATGCTTCTTCTTTCGGTGCCAATTCTTTGCAATTGAAAATCACATCCAATAACGACAGTGTAAACTGGGATCGTTTGTTGGTGTTTTTTGACAACAATGCAACAACAGCTAAAGACACAAAGGATGCTAAGAAACTCAACAATATCTCACTTGATTTTTACAGCAAAACAACAGATAGCAACAAACTAGCAGTCGATTTCCGTCCTTTGTCTATTGGAGATGTGATTCAATTGGGCTTAAGAGCTGATTCTCAAATGAGCTACAACCTTAAAGTGGCTGATTTGGATGCTCCTACTGGTATGGTTTTGTATCTTAAAGATAAGTTCTTGAACACAAAACAAGCTATGAGTCAAGGAATGAATTATGCTTTCACTGTCAACAGCAATCCTTTAAGTCAAGGTGACAATCGTTTTGAAATTGTGGCGGGTAACACTACTGGTATTGAAACCGTTGGTAATAACAATGAAATCGAAATCTCCTTGATGCCTAATCCTGCAAGCGAAAAGGTAACGATTGCATTAGGCGGCGTAAAAGGGAATAGCCACATCAGCATCAGCAATCTCATAGGTCAGGTTGTTTACGCAACGGATGTTATCAATAATGATGCTATCACCGTTCCTTTAAATGATTTGTCTGCAGGTATTTATCTTGTCAATGTTACCAATGGCGATAAGACAACTACCAAAAAATTGATTAAGGAATAAGATTTTGAATAAAACATAAAAAGAGGCTGTCGTGTAATACAACAGCCTCTTCGTTTGAAATGTTAGCCTATTACCGACAGCAAAACTAGCAGTATAGTTTATGCACATGCACTACTTGCATATTTTTAGATAAGCTATCAATATTTAAAGGTAGGATTAAAGCAAAATACTATTGTAATAATCGAAAAGCATACATAAACCACTAATTAATTATTACTTTTCAAAATGCAATAAGTTGGTTTTCAAAGTGATAGGGTTTACACAACATATTTATGAAAAATAAAGGGTAATTCTAGTGTATTAAAGTCATTTTACCACTGTGTTGCCAGCCATCAGCAGCATTAATTTTATAATAATAAACGCCATCTGGTAATGGACTGCCATTGTTTTGGTTACCATCCCAAACAAGTTGGTATTTTCCAGCACTTACATCAGCATGATGCATGAGTTGTCTAACCCATCTTCCTTGTGCATCATAAATATTGACATCAATCAATGCTGATTTATTTAAGTTCATTTCAATAGTAATATCTTTTTGAAATGGGTTTGGATAGACAATTTCATTGGCATAGTCACTGTTCCAAAGAATAGGAATAATACCCGTAAGAGAATCGTAACAATTAACTTTACCTATGTAATAAGTTGAAGAAATGTCTTTATTGTGGCGTGTCGCAGATTCATCAGCAGGCTTGTAAGCCCTAACATATTCAACCTTAGTACCATTACTATCTACAGTTAAACGAATATGACCTGAATTGGGTAAGAATTGTCCGGCAAGATATCCATAGGCAGTAGCCGAATTACTATTGTAATTTGGATGACTAGGTTGAGGAGTTTCTTGATAAATCAAACACTCTTTTTCTTGTTTGCCAAAGAAGTGGTCGTGTCCGTGAAAGAAAATAGTAACTCGATGTTCCTTGAATAAATCTTTGATAGGTTTGTACCATCCAGCACGGTTAGCGGCAAAGCCAGGCGTTCCATCAAGGTTGTTGCCACCCCACTCATATTGGTCGGCATATTCAATACCCCCACGACCTTCACGAGAACCACCAACAATTTGATGTGAAAATACAAATTTGAAGCGTGCATTACTGTTTTCAAGTACAGATTTCATCCAATCGTATTGGGCTTTTCCAAGTGTCCATCTCCAACAATTCAAAGAATCAGGTTTAGGTTTGGTGAACCAATAAGGGTCAATTACAATAAATAATGCATCGCCCCATTCCCAAGAATAATAAGCCCCACGTTGTCCTGTAAAATTGTAATGAGTGGTATCGCCTTTGTAAAAGTTATTAGGGAAAGGATTAGGGAAATATTTTTTGCGTTCGTTGGTTCCCCATACGGCTATATTATTGGCAGTGCCATCATTATACCAACCAGCTTCTCCTTCATGATTGCCAAGTACATTGAACAAAGGAACTGAATGGCAA
Source organism: uncultured Bacteroidota bacterium (assembly GCA_903853805.1). Classification (GTDB taxonomy): domain Bacteria; phylum Bacteroidota; class Bacteroidia; order Chitinophagales; family Chitinophagaceae; genus JAFIGV01. The sequence goes on along the minus strand of CAINUN010000032.1, from coordinate 21,895 downwards.
GTTTTTTCATAAAAAGAACGAAGCAAGCGACATCGGTAAGGAATAGTATCAAACGGAACAACATTGGCGCTGTTTTTTAATTTCTCTGACATTAAAAAATCACCTAAATCAATCATGAAATCAGGGTTGTCATCCAGTTCATTTTGAAGACAACGATTGTAAATGGCTGTATCACTTGCGGCATCTAGATGTGGGTCTGCCTGAACAATAAATGTAAAACCACTTCCACTTTTTCTTGCTGTATGAAAACTATGTTCGCTACCAAGATTATTATTAGTTGTTCCAGGCACTCTATAGTTGATTCGATAATAATATTTCGTATCTGCATTTAAGCCAGTCAAGGCTATTTCAACAGGGGTACTATCTGCAAAAACCTGCCAGCTTGTTTGGCTAGCATAAGAACCTGAAGTAGTTCCAAATTGAACTCTAACTTCGGCTGAATCAGCAAACATAGCATGAACAACGATGCTGTTGTTAGTGGGTCTTCCGAGAATTTCTTTACCAATAAAGTTTTGGGCGGAAGCACCTAAACTTAAAAATAACAAAAGGGCAAGATTGCGCATTTTAGTTTTCATTGTTAATTAAGGATGGTTGATGAATATTTTTTGTGCGTAGTTTTCGTTTTGAATTTTGGAAACAAGGAAATACAATCCATTAGGAAGAAAACTGAGGTTCATTTCATTAGTTGATGTTTCTTGAACCATTTGTCCTAATGCATTCATCAATTTGGAATGATGTTGTTCGTTGCCGTTTTTTAGTTGAATGAACAATTTGTCATTTGCAGGATTTGGATATGCAATGATTTTGTAATCATTATTGTTTACCTCTGTTACGCTTGTTGGACAATTTGTTCCAATAGTATAACTAAAAGCCACTTCTCTATTATGATGAGTTCCCGAAAGAGTATCTTGAGGTAGGTATGCTCTTACAAAATCAACTTTCACACAAGTATTGGTAACCGTAACACGAAGATGACCTGTACCGCCAATAGTATCGGATGTATAAGCATCTGCATTGGCTAACATACCTATTTCATAAGTAGAATCAGCAGGCATCGGCACTTCTTGATAAGTTATTCCTTCTAATATTTCATGAGCAAATAAATGGTCATGTCCTTGGAAGAAAATGTTCACTCCATTATCTTTAAAGAGCTGATGAATTGGTTTTGCCCACCCTGGTCTTTTAGTAGGAAAAGTATAGCTTGTTCCATTTTGTTCATAGCCACCCCACTCATATAATTTAGCATTAGTAAGTGCCCCACGACCTTGACCGCGAATGTGATGAGCAAAAACAAATTTAAACTGAGCAGTACTGTTTTCAAGGGTGTTTTTCAACCAGGTATATTGAGGAAAGCCAAGTGACCAATCCCATTTTTGTGGTTTTTCAGAAGTATCACATTCGTCTCTATAAACATCTAGAACCACGAACAAAGCATTACCCCAATTCCATGCATAATAATTTTCAGGATTACCAATGCCATAAGACTCAACTTGCGTATTGCCAGAGTAAAATCCATTTGGGTAAGGATTAGGATAGTATTTTTGACGTGCTTGAGTTCCCCAAATACAAAGATTGTTAGGAGGTGTTTGCGCCATGTAATAATCGTTCTCCCCTTCATGATTGCCAAGGCAAACATAGAATGGAACAGAATGGCAAAGATTACCTAAGAAAGGACGATAGTTTCTATGTAAAGTATCTAACTTTCCAGGAGTAATAGTAGTTGGATAATGGTCGTCTCCAAAAATATCACCTAACGACATCATAAAATCAGGCTTGTCAGCTGCCTGATTGGCAAGGGTTATCCTATACATATTATCAACTCCTTTTTTATCATACAAATGTTCGTCTGCTTCTAAAGTAAAAGTAAATGTGCTTCCAACTGAACGTTGCGTATGAAATGAATATTCAGGTGAAGCGCTGAAACTTCCCCCACTACCTGTTTTATAGCGAACACGGTAATAGTATTTTGTATTAGCGCTTAAATTGTGGATTTCAACTTCATCGGGAGAAGAGATAACACTAGAAAGGGTCGGTGTAACATTTGAATAAGAACCTGAAGTAGTACCATATTCAAGATAAAACTGTGCTGTTTGATCAAATAAAACACTTGCAGTTATTGAAGTATCGGTGGGTCTTCCAAGAATGACAGAATTTAATTGTGCATTTGATTTTAATGAAAGGTTCAAAAAAATAAAAAGCAAAACCAAACAGATTGATTTTGAAGCATTAAAATTTTTAGGTAAAAACATGTAAATAGGTAGTGGTTTTTTTGAATTTATGTATGAATTGAGTTTTTGACAATATTCAACGCAATAAGTTTAGACGACTAAAAAAATCTATTCAGGCACAAACTTATTATTGTTTGAAGATTTATTACAGTTGTCGTTTTCTTTCGTAAAATTACAAAACAACCAATTATTTTGCCCTTCAATGACCGAAGCGGAATTCATTTTTGAGCTTAAACAAGGCAATCATGCAGCTTATCTACTCTTATTAGAGAAACATAAGCTTCAGGTGGTCAATACGTGTTTTAAGTTCTTATTGGTCAAAGAAGATGCGGAAGACATAGCACAGGAAGTTTTTATAGAAGTATTTGAATCAATAGCTAAGTTTAGAAACGATGCTAAATTATCAACCTGGATTTATCGGATAGCAGTTACAAAGTCATTAGACGAATTAAAAAAACGCAAAAGAAAAAAGAGAATTTCATCTTTAGGTAAACTAATTGGATTGGAAGAAATTTCTAGCGAACTAAGTGGTGGCATTCCTGCCGATGCCCAATTGGAAAGTCGTGAACAGTTAAAAATCATTCAGAATGCATTAGATACATTGCCTGAAAATCAAAGAGTTGCATATAGTTTAAGTAAAATCGACGGATATTCAAATGCAGATATAGCAGATGTAATGAATACCTCTATTTCTTCAGTAGAATCACTTATTAAAAGAGCCAAAAAGAAAATGATAGAGCAATTGAATATAAAATCTTAAATAAAAAAATTAAAAAGGAGTGACAGTTTAATATTTGTTTAATCGTCAAAACTATAATTGAAATGAAATCGGATTATATCCATCACCCAAATACTCAAGAAGCACTTCAATTTTTTGAAACTACAAATCTTGACCAGGTTTCAGAAAACTGGGAACAACAATTATTTCAAAAAATGAAGTCTTCAAAACCTAATACCAATAGATGGAAGCATATAGGCTTACCTATACTTTTATTTATGTTGTTTATCAACGTAAGCATGCTGTTATGGGGAACAAAAAATAAGCATCAAACGGAGGCATATCATGACAAAGAACACGCCTATATAGAAATAACGAGCCAACTATTAATCAACCCATCATAAGTTTTATTACATGGATATTTTTTCAGAAAATAAGTTATTGATAAGATTGATTATTGCCTTAGTGCTCCTTAACACGGGGTTGGTTGGCTATGTGTTTTGGCAAAATTATACAATTCATCAAGAGCCCAAAGAGCATAAACCTATTGATAAAGCTGATTTTCAATATGTATCAAATGTGCTCCAACGAGAATTGAATCTTTCTGAAGATCAAGTGAAGCAATTTCAAGCATTACGAGAAGATTTTTTAAAAAAAGAAAGAGTTTTAACGATGAAGATTAGAGGGGAACGAGATTCGATGAATGTGGTGATGTTTAATAAACAAACCAATCCTTCACTCATCGACACCCTTGCAAGAAGAATTGCGCAGCATGAATATGAAATGGAAATGTATCGTTTTGAACAAGCACAACAATTAAAAACCATTTGCACACCTGAACAAATGGTGAAATTTGAAACCTTGGTGCTTGAAATTCGAGATTATTTCAAGCCTGAAAAACCTACCCGCAAATAATATTAGTTTATTAAACACTGTATTTAAAAATGAAGAATTTTATTCTGATTCTATTCGTCATAACTATCTCTTTTTCTGCAAATGCGCATTCAGTTGATGGTAAAGCCTTGCAGCTCAGAACCTGGACCATTCATCAAAACGAACAAATATTAGGTTCACTTTTAATGATGAAAAACGGAAGCGTGTATCTGCAACCTACCGCAGAAACAATAGTGAGTTATCCTTTATCTGATTTTTCATCAAAAGACCAGCAATTTATTCAAGAAAAATATGCCGTTATACAACGCTTAAATACTTCAAAGCTTACCTATACACCTCCAATTGTTCCAAGTCAAATTGCCTATAGTAGGTATTATGTTTTACTGGCTATTATAATTTTATTGTCAATTTCAACCTTGTTGATGAATAGACAACAAAGAAAATATAGTAAGCTTTTTTTAGGGGTTATTTTCTTTAGTGGATTATACAGTTTCACTACGACAGGACTTCAAAGAACGACAACAACCACCAATCCTAGTTTTATTGATTCAGCGTTTACACCATTTAAACCCCATGTAGTAACTAGCTGGGATAATATCTATTTCTATGTTGAATCTCAAGGCATTCCAACAACACATACGATGATGGTGGGTATTTCTAATCATGGATGGCAACAACAAGTACCCATTCCCCAATGCTATTTATTGCCCAATGCATGGTCAATTCCATTAAACCCAACGATTGCTGTTAACCCAATTCCTGTTGATAGCATTCATTTTACCCGTGGTGCTATTGCTCTTGCAGTAAATGGAGTACCCATTTTCAATGTGCATACGAACACGGGTGTTGATTCTTATATTGATGGACAACTGGACAGCTTTGGCGGACATTGTGGTCGAGCAGATGATTATCATTATCATATTGCACCGCTTCATTTGTATAATTATACAGCACCAACACAGCCTATTGCATTTGCTTTAGATGGGTTTGCCGTTTATGGAAGCGTTGAACCAGAAGGAAATTCCATGACCCAATTGGATGCCAATCATGGGCATTATGGTGTAAATGGTGTTTATCATTATCACGGGACAATCGCAGCTCCTTACATGATTAAGAACATGGTAGGTCAAGTTACAGAAGACACAACCCATCAATTAATTCCTCAAACGGCTGCCCATCCTGTCCGTCCATCTTTAACACCATTGAGTGGTGCATTAATAACATCTTGCATTTCTAACGCAACTCCCAATGGCTATACCCTAACTTATACTAAAACTAGCCAAACCTACAAAGTAAGTTATCATTGGAATAATAATGGAGTTTATACGTTTTATTTTATTGGACCTAATAACGATACGACAACTTCCAATTATAATGGCTTCAAACCATGCACTTTGCCAACAAGCATTTCTTCTCTAAATATGCCCGATGAAGTGATTGTATTTCCGAATCCTGCCAATCAAAATATGAGCATTCAAGCCAAGAATAGTTTGCATCGTATTCTTATTTATGACTTAAATGGCAGAACGGTATTGACTTATGATGCAGGAAACAACCATGAAGCAACAATTGCAGTAGATAAATTGACTCCCGGTATGTATTTCTTGTTTTTCAATAATAATGGACAGCCCTTTTATCAAGAATTTTTAAAGCAGTAATGAATATTGTATTTCAATACTGGCAGCTAGGTATTTTGCATGTGTTCCCTACCGGCTTAGATCATATGCTATTTATTACAGCACTTTTCTTTTTAAGTTCTAAGTTCAAAACAGCATTGATTCAATGTTCCGTTTTTACATTGGCACATTCCATCACTTTGTTTTTAGCCGTATTGGGTTATTTACGATTCAATAGTCAATGGATTGAAATTATTATTGCACTTTCCATATTTATTGTAGCCGTCGAAAATCTCATTTATCAACAAATCAACTGGCATCGCTTGTTGCTTATTTTCTTATTCGGGCTCATTCATGGTTTGGGCTTTGCTACTGCCTTATCTCAACAACCTATTGAACAATCCATTCTCTTAAAAGCACTTTTTGGTTTTAATCTTGGAGTTGAAACCGCACAAGCTGGCATCATTGTATTCTGTTATTTTCTTTTTGCTAGAGGATTCAGTCATAAAGTTTGGTATCAAAAAAAATTAGTACAACCTATTTCACTCACCATTGCCTGCATTGCCTTGTTTTGGACTGTGCAAAGATTTTTAGCTTAATAATTAACTCAATAAATGAACAAGATATTATTATCATTATTACTTCTTTCATTAAATGCTTGGGCACAACCAGTTCCGAAAACGATGAAACACCTGCCCGATAGTGGTCAGAACACAAGCTATACCAGTGTTTTCGGTGAGGATAATGATTATTCTTTTTTTACACCTTACTACCTTAATAATAATGATGGGACAGTGACAGATACTGTTACTGGCTTGATGTGGCAAAGAACAGATGGTGGTGAAATGACTTTTGAAAATGCAAAAATATATTGCGACACATTAACCCTTGGAGGATATACCAATTGGCGATTACCAAGTGTGCGTGAAGGGTTTAGCATTTTAGATTTAGGGGCTTTAAATCCAGCAATGAACACTACCTATTTCCCCAATACAACTGCTGAATATTGGTGGTCTTCAGAAAAAGCAAAAAACGACACGAATAAAATATGGGTGACCAACTCAGGTGGAGGACAAGGCGCTCATCCTAGAAATGAAACAATAAGTGCCGGAGGAAACAAAAAGTTTCATGCAAGGGCAGTACGAGATATTATAACACCCGCAATTATTCCAGCACATTTCACTGTGAATGGTGATAGTACGGTGACAGATAACCTTACCAACTTAATGTGGATTCAATATCCTACAACAGATTCATTGTCATGGTCAGATGCGCTAAATCTTGCAGAACAAACGGCAATTGCTGGACATACCGACTGGCGATTGCCAAACATTAAAGAATTGCAATCTTTAAACAATACTCAACTATACCAACCATCTATTGATAATACCATTTTCCCGAGTATTCAAAATGCCAAATATTGGTCATCTACTTCTCAATATCCAAATGGAACAAATGCTTGGTATATAGATATTCAAAACTATGGCTTGACTACCTATTTAGTAAAAAGCAGAAAACTACTGGTTATGACTGTAAGAAATGCTTCTTTACCCAATGCTATACAACAGGTCACTGATTATAAATTGCAATGTTCTGTTTTTCCAAATCCTACTACTAACATGCTTCATGTTTCCTGGCAAAATGAGGAACAAAAGCTGGTTCAGTTAATGGTTATTGATATGCATGGTCGATGCTTTTTTAGTATTTCTACAATGCAGCAATCCCTCATCATCAACACCGATTATTATCCCAAAGGAATGTATTTTGTAAAAATAACTAAAGCAGAAAATGAAGGTTGCGCTTCATTTATTAAGGAATAAGCATGTGTCACAACTTGCTTTTTTATATGAATTATTCTAAATTGAAACAGGTTGTTGACGCAACGAATAAATCAACTAGAACTATATCGCAGTTCCTATAAATGATTTGAATTCAGCTGTTTATCTTGTAAATGTTGTCAATAGTGAGCATGCTAGTACTAAGAATTTGGAGAAAGTGTAAAACTTAAATAAGGTAATTCTATAAGGAGTTGACTCATAATCAGCTCCTTTTTGATTTAATTGTAATTTCTACCCAACCTTTTCTTAATATTGACTATCTTATTTCTAAACAATTTAATTTCATGAAAAGAATTTACTTATTATTCCTTTGCTTCATTGCAAGTTTGCCAGTATTTGCAGTTGCCGTCAATTCGGCTGAATTGCGTTATGAATATACCGGTTCTGGAAATATTTATAAGGTTTATTTGCAGGTAGTAAAAGGTTGTACAGGTGGTGCTACCTTTAATCCAACAGAAAACATTCAGTTTGTTTCTACTTGTGGTAATAATTTCACAAGAACATTCAACATCAATCCTTCTCCTCTTACTCAGTTCCCTTATTATTGTAGCAGTGTTACCACCAATTGTACGAGTACTACTTCTTCTAATCCGGGTTATCAAATTGCTGAGTATTCTGATACAGTAACACTTGATCCATGTTCGAGCTGGAAAATGATCTATATAAATTCAGTAAGAAGTGGCGCTACAGATAATATCATCGTTTTTTCGGGCACTACTTTATATATCGAAGCTTTTTTGAACAATTCAAATAGTCCTAATTCTAGTGCCTACTGCCCTACTCCCGCATTGGCTATTATCAAAATGAACGATACCGTTCAATATGCCTTCCAAAATATAGATGTAAATGGCGATAGTTTGGCGTATGAATGGTATCAACCAAGAACAACCAACAATGCGCTCATTCCTTATATTGGCACATATACACCAAGTAGCCCAATTGACGGGACAGTATCCATCAATCAAGCAAACCAAACCATGACCATTCACCCGACAATGACAGGATATTATACTCTTGCATTAAAAGTGAATGATTATAGAAATGGCGTTATGGTAGGTTCTTCCGTTAGAGATTTTACGCTTTTTGTTACTGGAAGCATGAAACAATCCAACCCTCTTTCAGTATCTAACAATAATTTCTTTCAAACTACTTGCCCTGGAAACACTAATTCCATTACATATACATTTAATGACCCTAATCCTAATGATACGGTTTCTTTATCTGTAACAACTCCTTCAATTTCAGGATTTACGTTCAATGTTACCAACACGCCTGGTGTAGGAACTGCTTCTACCACAATTTCTTGGACTACTCCATCTTCTTACAACCCCGCTACCATGCCCTATTTCTTCTTCGGGATTCAAGCAAAGGATAATCATTGTCCGGTAATGGGTGTTTCTAATTATGTGGTATTAGTTTCTGGCACACAATGCATTACTGATAGTGTGTGGGCTGGCGATGCTAATGGAGATTTTAGTGTCAATAATTATGATCCACTTGCTATTGCTGTAGCTTATGGTTCTACTGGCACTGCTCGCCCAAATGCTTCTACTAATTGGCAAGCAGAAGCTTGTCCTAATTGGAGTAGTTCTTTCAATACAGGCATCAACTTTAAACATGCCGATTGTAATGGTGATGGTTTAGTGGATACTGCAGATTTAAATGCTATTTATACCAACTATGGCAACTGGCATTTGAAGCCTACCCCACAAGCCAAAACAACAAATGTTCCCGATTTGTATTTCGATATTTCAGGTATTCCATTTATTGCCGGCACCACAGTAAATATTCCTATTAAACTTGGAAGTGCAACCTTACCAATGAATAATATTTATGGTGTTGCAGGTAAAATAAACATTGGCGGCATAACTCTTGCCGCTGCGCCTCAACTTACTTTCAATCCAAGTTGGATAGGTACCTCTGCTAATACTTTGAACTTTGCAATGTCTATATTGAATAATATTGACTGGGCTTTGGCTAGAATTAATCATCAAAACGTTTCAGGAAATGGCACAATTGCTATGTTGAAAATTCAACTGCCTGGAGATGCTAATGGTCAAACGATGACGCTTTCTTTCTCAAACACTAAAATTGTCAATAATCAATTGCAAGCTAATGCAGCTTTTAATGAATCAGATACTAGCGTTACTATTTCAACAATGTCGGTAGATGGTATTAATCCTGATATTGAAAGTGCTTTTATTTTCCCGAATCCAACCCAAACAGATGCCAACTTACACCTTATTCTAAAGGCGTCAATGCCATTAACTGTTCAAGTGATGGATATCTCAGGAAAAATAATTAAGAATATAAATGCGCAAGCAACAAACGGTAAAAACTCAATTTCACTTTCAGCAAATGGTTTGAGTTCGGGTGTTTATTTTGTGAAAGTTATTTCAGAAAATGCTTCTTTTAATTTGAAATGGATTAAAGAATAATCAAGCTTTTCCTTTTTCAAAGAGCATGTTTGGCATTTGCTAAACATGCTCTTTTTTATTCAATAACATTGTGACTTATTGTATCGTTTGAATTTGGTGTTCGTCAGTGATTATTTACAATGCTTCCACTTTCTTCACATTATCATCCGGAATTCTATCAATCAAATAATTATAAGGATCAATGCCTACTTGAAAAGGCTTTTCTTTGGTTCTGAAGGTATAGGTGTTTTCCTTTTTATTCAGCTTTAAACGTTGATATACCAACACTTTACCTAAGTTCTTTTTATTGGTTGGTGCTGCAAAAATGCCCACGTCTACATAATCATTCAATACCATGCTTTTTTCCTTACCCAATGAATCCGCTCTAAATTTTTCAGAAGTGGTCGTCATGGTAACTTCAAATTCATTGCCAACCTTTTTATACTTTGCCTCCATGGTTCTGTTAGAGAAAATAGTGATGTTTTCAAACAAATCATCTATCAGGTATTGCAAACTGTCAGGCGTTACTTTTTTAAAAGCATGGACTGCTGAAATAGAGGTGGCATAGGGCGGTTGTTTGTAGGCAAAGGAATCCAACAAGGTTCTCAAAGCTTCATTCACTTTGTTTTCGCCAATCATTTCCTTTAAATAATACATTACCACACTAGCTTTTTGATAATGAATGTACTGTTGCGATTCTGTTTTCATTAAAGGTCTTTCTGCTTCAAATTCTCTGCTTCTTCCTCTTAAATAACCATCCATTTCATACTTCAGGAACTTCTTCATTTTGTCTTTGCCGTATTCTTTTTCCATCACCATTAAGGCAGAATATTGTGCAAATCCTTCGCTCATCATTTCACTGCCTTGCATATTGGCACCACAAATTTGATGCGCCCAATATTGATGGCCCATTTCATGGGCTACCACATAAAACACTTGGTCAATATCCTCTTTCGTCACGTTTCGCTCATCAATAATAAAACCAATGCCTTCGCTATAAGGCATTGTTCCAGGAAACGCCTGAGCAAAGCTTGCATACCTTGGAAACTCAATAATGCGACATTGTTTGTGGTAATATTTTCCGAAGTTGTGGGTGTAATAATCAATCGACTTTTGCAAGCTATTAAGCATGTTGGGCAAATTATATGCATGCTCTTTAATGTAGTAAACTTCCAAATCAAGTCCATTCCAACGTTTTCTTTTCACTTCATATTTAGCTGAAATGAACGAATAGAAATCCAATGATTTTTGATCGAGGTGATAATTGAAATACTTTTTGCCATTGGCTTCCCAAGTCTTCACTAAACTACCCGGTGCAATAGCCGTTTGGTCTTTCGCAGTACTGATAGTGGTATTCACTTCTACCCAATCAGCGTCATTGCTAATATAGGTATTCGCTCTTGCCACTAAGTCTTGTTCATTCAACTTTGGTCTGCGCAAACGTATAGGTAACTTCAGTTTGATGCGTTTATTTTTATCACTTACTTCATAGTTCTTATCATATCCAAAAGTGGGCATAATATCACTGTTGTTAAAGAAGGTTCCGTTTTGAGTGAGCTGTGTAAAGCTCACTTCATTCTCAAAGCCTTTGGTGATGCGGCTCAATTCAAATCGTATCAACAAGGAATCATTCGGTTGCAAAGGCTTTGCAAGGGTGTAAATGCGATAAGCCAATACAGTATCATTCAATTTTAGCGTGCTTCCATCAATCAAAATCTTGACTGAATCAGGAATTTGTGGCAGGGTGAAATGCAATTCCGTTATCGGTTGGTTAGAAATGTTTCTTGCCCATGCTTCCACATTGGCTTTCATGCTGCGCTCGTAAGGCATCAGGTCTATGTTGTAGTTGTATTTATAGAAACGGGGTTGCACTAAGTGCTCATATTGCTTGTACTTTTTCTCGTAGGAAACTTGCATGTTTTCCTGTTCTTTATCCGAATAATATTTGTTCAAGACCTTGGTATTGTAATACATGAAACTGCAACACAGCACAAACACCAAAGCACTGATGCTCATGGCTAATTTGTTTTTCTTTAGCAAAAAGCCTGCTTGTGCCAATCGGTGTTTCATGCCGGTTTCTTTTCCTCTTACATAGAAAGAGAAAATCACAAATCCAATCAAAATGCAAAACAATATCCAGTAAACATTGAACCAAATGGTGGACGGAACAAATGGACCAAATCCATTCATGTCGGAATAGGTGACGCTTGGTGTGGCACCAAACTTTACAAGGTTGGTACTGATTTTAAAGACATCCCAAATGAATTGATTGAGGATGACAAAAGCCACAAAAGCAAAGTAGGCGATGTAGCGATTGTTGATGAGGTAATGGAAAAACAAAGCAATGATTACTAGATAAGAAAAAGACAGCAAATCCTTTACCAACAAAGATTTCACATAAACATCTATTTCATAACGATGATAGCCAAAGTAGGTTTGTGCAATCATACCAATCAAGATGGTACAAGTCAAAATCAATGCAATAGAAAATATCATGGCTACTAATTTCGAAAGGAATAGCAGCGAAGTTTGAATAGGTGTGGCGTCTTGTATCTCATTGATTTTTGCATCGCGTTCTTTCCATACCAGCACGCCCGTATAGAAGGTGATAATGGCTATGAGGAATAAATAAAAGGCACCACTAATGATGTCTATAACACTATACGTTACCGGATATTGGTGTTCGCCATAGCCACCCGTAAAGCTTGTCAAAGCCGCTACGAGGTTCATCAAACCAATAATGACAATGATGATGAATGTGGGGTTTTTGATGATGGCTTTAGTTTCAAACTTGATTAAAAACCACAAAGAGGAAATGGAGAATTTACTCGCCGTTTTGGGTGTGAAAATTTTAGTAGAACTATTGATAACTGCTAACTCTTCTTTTTCCGGTTTGTCTTTCTTCGCTTTTTCATTTTTGGCACTAAAAGAGAACTTGAAATAAGAACCTATCAATATCAAAAAGCTAATGCCCAGCCACATCAATCTATTGGTGAGTAAGGCACCAATAAGCGGCACGCCATGTGCGTTCTTTTCATCTACCGTCATGTATTTGGCAATAATGGATTCGGGGCGAAAACCAAACGGGTCGAGAATATTAGCCAACCATTCCTTTTCTATATCTCTTGTAAAACCCGAGGACACTGCATACAATACCAATATCAACATCGCTCCTACAAACGAAACAATATTGCTTCTGAAAATAATTGCCAAAGAATACAACAACACCGCTGCTATAATAGTATTGGGAATGCCAAAAGTGAGGATGCCTTGCAAGTGTCCGCTCCAAATAATGGGTCCATAGCGGTTGGCTTCTGCCCAAGGCATCCACGGACCAATCAATGCACCTAACGAAACGCCTAATAGAGGAAGCACTGCAATGCTTGCCGCACCAATAAATTTCCCGAAATAATAATCTCTTTTCTTGATGGGGGATGAAAACACAAACTGATACATGCCACTCGAAAAGTCGCGGTTGGCAGATGCATTCATAAACGCCGTGGTCATCAGCAAGCATATCAAAGACATCACGCCGTAATAGGTTTGAACGACATAAGGTGCGTTTTTATGAACGCTGCCCACGCCGCCACCAATAGTAATGCTGTCAGACGACACAGCACCCATCACCAACATCGTGTTGATGAATAAAAATATCCAGGTCATTGGGGAGCTGAGCCAATGTTTCCATTCGTGTTTAATAAATTTCCACATAAAAGTTGGGGGATTGATGGGTTATACTAATTCATTCAGTTTGGCAAAGAATACGTCTTCTAGGTTTTCTTCTGCTTTCGCAAATCCATTACCTAAATCTTGCTCCGAAAAAGCATGAATCAACGGCTTGCCACCCACTAGTTTGCTGGAAATGATTTTATAATTGTTTTGAAACTCTGTCAGTTGGTTCTTATCCACCTTTCGCTCCCATACTTTGCCCTTTATCTCTAGCAGTGCATCATCAGTATTGCCGCTAAACAATACTTTTCCTTTGTCCATTATTGCCATTTGCGTACATAGTTCGCGCACATCTTGCACAATATGCGTGGAGAGGATGACAATAATATGCTCGCCAATTTCACTAAGAATATTATAGAAACGATTGCGCTCTCCGGGGTCAAGACCAGCAGTAGGTTCGTCCACAATCACCAATTTAGGATTGCCAATCAAGCATTGTGCAATGCCAAATCGCTGCCGCATACCGCCACTATAACTGCTCACCGCTTTTTTACGGTGTTCATAAAGGTTTACTTTGTTTAGCAATTGACTCACCATTTCTTTTCGCTCGCTGCCATTGCTAAAACCCTTGAGCAAAGCCAAATGATCGAGCAAATCAACAGCAGATGTCCTTGGATAAACTCCAAACTCCTGCGGCAAATAACCCAACACCTTGCGCACCGCTTCTTTGTCTTTCAACACATCTATATCGCCCAACATCACCGATCCACTATCCGCATCTTGCAGCGTGGCAAGGGTGCGCATCAACGAAGATTTGCCCGCACCGTTTGGACCCAACAAGCCAAACATGCCTGTATTGATCGTGAGCGATACATCATTCATGGCGTGCACACCATTACTATATTGTTTGTTGAGGTTGTTGATGATTAAATCCATGGATAAAATTTTGAATTGTTTAAAAGTAGGAAGATTTCAAATCTAATTAGTTAATCGTTAGGCAGCCGAAAAAGTTACAGATAGGGGTAATTATTTTTTGGGGCTAGAGCAAGATGAAATGGGTATGACGGTATCATAATACCTAACCTCATTAATTATTATCAATACGATGGATGCTCGAGCCAAACAAATCACGCTAGTCCCTGAGCTAGGTTGGCGGAGTCGAAGTGCCTAAGGGTGACGACAATAGAATAGGAACAAATCCTCAACTGAAAGGATAAACTCTAAAATCAAGTAGAACTAAAAACCTACATTTAAAGGGGATTCATTACCCGGTCAGAGAACGGATTTTATTCTTGGTTCCAGATGTCCATTGAAAATCCGGTACAGCATGTGGAATTTGAAAGCTAGTTCGGCGCAACATGCTATTAGGCGAATATCTTCAGCCTACCTAGTCTTAATGGTTTCACATTTGTTACTCAACTTGATGAAAAATTACTAACCTTTGTTACCTGTGAAAGTTGTAATTTCCATCAATAATCATGTAAGCGTATAGAGGAGAATATTACTGAACTTTGCGCTGAAGTGAATTAATTTTTATAATCAATGAACATCAATTTACTGACAAAGAGATTTTAGCAAGCAATCAAATGAAAATAGCAATCATCATCTTCAGCGCATTAATAGTCCTAATTATTGCATTTCAAACCTATGTATCTATGGCAACAACAAAATCGGAAACACAAACCTATAAAGTAATAAAGGTTGAAGATGAATTTGAAATCAGGTATTATCCTTCAGCTACGATGGCAATGATAACTTCATCGGCAACCACCTATAAAGAACTAGGCAGCCCTGGTTTTGCCAAACTAGCAGGCTACATTTTTGGGGGTAATCAAGAAAACAAAAAAATAGCCATGACCACTCCGGTTCATATGGACATCAACGATTCGGCTTCGACCATGAGTTTTGTGATGCCATCTATTTATAATAAAGATAATTTACCCTTGCCCAACAATTCAGAAGTCACTATTAAAACAGTGCCCGAAGAGTATGTAGCCGCACTAAAGTTTGGAGGTTTTGCATCGAATGAACGCATCAAAGAACATACGGCAATCCTTGAAAACGCTTTAAAAAAACATAAGATCGCCTACTATGGTCATTTTCGTTTTTTAGGCTACAATCCACCATTCCAATTTATAGGCAGAAGAAATGAAATTATTGTAGCCGTTCACTGGGAGGCGAAATAATTAATGAAGTACAAAAGAATATTCCATTAACCCAATCACATGAAAAAGAAAGAAGATAAACTAACTGTAGAAAAGACTTTAAAAGTTAAACTGATAGCTGCAGTGCATAAAGTATTGAATAACCACAAAGCCGAATTGACAGAAAAAATCCAAAAAGTGGTAAATAAATCCATTAAAAAAATTGTGAAGAAAACAGAAAAACAAATCAATAAAACGCTTCCTACCCAATAACTGAATTATGGCTAATGTAGTTGGTAATGACAAAGACTGAATTTACAATTCGGCTATTATCTGCTTTGGTTGCTGGCTTTTTAATTGGTTTTGAAAGACAATGGAATCATAAATCGGCAGGTCTAAAAACCAACACATTAGTATCTGTAGGTGCTGCCATCTTTGTATTAATATCAATTTTAGTTACCCAAAAAGGCAATGGAGATGTTACTAGAATTATTGGACAAGTGGTTACAGGCATAGGGTTTTTGTGCGCGGGTATCATTTTTAAAGAAGGTCTCAGTGTTCATGGCTTAACCACAGCGGTTACGGTGTGGTGTTGTTCGGCAGTAGGTTGTTTAGCTGCAGCAGGCTATTTTAAAGAAACACTCATTGCTACAGTTTTAATCATATCCGTCAACTTATTCTTAAAACCAATAGATGAATGGCTCTTAAAAAGAAACCAATAATGAATGATGCTTAGGAAAACGGTTAAACTGATAGCTTTTTTATGGAATTAAAAAAAGAGGATGAAGACCTTAGACATTTTGAGTTTCTTGCCATTAATTCAAAAGAAATTGTTGAAAAACAAGTAGATTTTTATAGACAACAACACTCCTATGCAGGTACCATCATTGGTTTCACAGTTTTGTTTATTCCTTTTTTCTTAAACACCTTAAGCGAATCTAATCAAATACTTCAATATATTTCCATATTGCCTATTGCACTGTTTATTAATTCCATCATCTTGATGTTGAGCATCTTTAGAGGCAAACCACTTGACCAAGCATTATCGGTTAACAAATACAAAGAACTCCTCACAAAAAACTATAAGGAAATACTTCTTTACGAAATAGAAGCCAATAAAATATGCTATACAAGAAATAATGTCTTTACTATGAAGTGCAATAAAAGGTATATGCTCGGTGTGGGTTTTACTACTGTTGCTATTTTAATAGCTATTGTTTTGCTTATGGTAAGCACGTTTTTATCTATTAATAAAGCACCTACCAAAGTTCAGGTAGTGAATGCCATGAAACAATCAACAAATACAATTGCCAAAGACAGTGTTCAACATTATCCCAATCTTCCAACAATTCAAATACTTAAAAAATGAAGTCTTTTCCTGAGTTACACAAATCTATTCGTGTTGCCGATAATCAATTTAAAATATCGGATTACAAAACCCGATTGGGTTTGAGAACACCCAAAGAAGAAGACAGATTAAAAGGAAGATTAGCACAGGACATTGAAGAGATATCAATGCTTCAGAATAAGTTATATGCTGAAGACCGTCAGTCCTTACTGATTATTCTTCAAGGAATGGACAGCGCTGGAAAAGACGGAACCATTAAGTATATTATGAAAGGGGTGAACCCACAAGGTGTGAGTGTGGTAAGTTTTAAACATCCAAATAATGAAGAATTAGAACATGATTATTTATGGCGACACACCATTCATCTTCCCGAACATGGTCAGATAGTTATTTTTAATCGTTCCCATTATGAGAATGTACTGATTACAAAAGTGCATCCTGAATTGATATTAGCCGAACATTTAGTAGATTATGACAAGGAATCCAAAATAGACAATGAATTTTGGAAGCAGCGCTACAATCAAATCAATAATTTCGAAAAATGGAATATTGAAACAGGAACACAAATTCTTAAGTTCTTTTTACACATTTCAAAAGAGGAACAATGCATTCGGTTTTTAGCACGCATTAATAACATAGAAAAACATTGGAAATTCTCTTCCAATGATATTGAAGAACGAAAATATTGGGCACATTATCAAGAAGCTTATGAACAAGCCATCAAACATACAAGTACCAAATTAGCACCTTGGTACATCATTCCAGCTGACGATAAACTCTTTGCTCATTGTCTTATTGGTAGCATTATTTTAGAAAAACTAAAAGAAATGAACCCTATGTTTCCTCCTAAAACAAAACAGGAACACGAGTATATGCAAAAAGCAAAACTGCATTTAGAAGAGGAGTTAAAATATTGAGCTCTTCAACACTAACACACAATCATACAACATTTACCAAGAATTGTGTAACAGCCTTGGAGGTAGTGCTGCCTAATTTTACAAGTCGAATGTTACTCCCAAAAACAGGCTCGACTGTCTTGTAGTGTGAAGCGCAAAACCATCCTTATCTCCGTCCTTATTCTTGTTGTTTTATTATTAGCAGGTTTCTTTTATTATCGCTACCAAAACAAAGCCCCGGTTTATTATTGGAGATCGGTTACCATTGATCAAGGAGATGTGCATGTATTGGTAACTGCCACAGGTACGATTGCTGCCGATACTTCGGTGGATGTTGGGGTGCAGGTGTCCTGTACAATTTCTAAAATCAAAGCCGACTTTAATGATGTGGTGAAAAAGGGCCAAGTGATTGCTGTCTTAGACACTACTTTATATTATGCTGCCAAATTAGATGTGATTGCCTTTTTGCATAGAACAGAAATTGCCTTGGCACAAAGCAAAACAGAATACGACCGCGCCAAAAATTTATATGACCATGCCGTCATTTCTAAGTCGGAATTTGATTTGACTTTTACTGCTTACGAAAATGCGAAGGGTAATGTGTTATCGGCGCAGGCACAGTTGAAAAGAGCAGCAATTAATCTTGCTTATTGCCGAATTACAGCACCTATCAGCGGCATCATCATCTCCCGAAATGTGCAGGTGGGCAATATGGTGATTGCTAGTTTCAACAGTCCGGTGTTGTTTAATATTGTGAATACCCTTGCCACCATGCAGATGCAAGCCAATGTTGATGAAGCCGATATTGGACAATTGAGAATGGGTCAGCGCGCAACGTTTACAGTCGATGCCTATCCCAATGATGTGTTTAAAGGTGTGGTGACACAAATAAGAAGACAACCTATCCTCGTTCAAAATGTGGTGAACTATGTGGTGATTATTGAAGTAAAGAATCCCGATAAGAAACTAATGCCGGGACTCACCGCCAATGCCAACATCTTTATTCAAGAAAGTAAAGGGGTGATGAAAGTGGCAACCAATGCTTTTAATTTCATTCCGCCGATCGTATATATTCAAGCATCAATATTATTACCCGATTCCATCAAGCAGTTTTGGACCAATAAATTGCGCAAGACAAGCGAAATCAAAAAGCAAGAAATTGTGGAAGTGGATGGCACTACAGGTTTTTTATGGTTGGTGAAAGGCAAAGAGGTATTGCCCATTCAAGTGAGCAAGGGATTAAATGATGGTTCGTTTACGGAAATAAACGGAACCGTAAAAGTTGGAGATACCGTAGCAACGGGCATCAACACCGCAGCGCCTAGTTCAGATAAGCCAGCCAAAAGTCCATTCATGCCTTCTTTCCCTTCTCGTAAAAAATAATTCATGGCGGAAGAAAACCTGATCTCCGTCAAAGAACTGACGAAAACCTATACGACGGGCAATGTGCAAGTGCATGCACTTCGGGCGGTTTCGTTTGTGATTAATAAAGGAGATTTTGTTGCCATCATGGGCTCAAGTGGTTCGGGGAAATCTACGTTTATGAACATCCTCGGTTGCCTTGATAGCCCCACAAGTGGCGATTATTTAATGGAGGGCATCGACATCTTAAATCGTAGTAAAAACGAATTGGCCACATTGCGCAACAATAAATTAGGGTTTGTGTTTCAGTCCTTCAATTTATTGCCAAGAACTTCTGCCCTTGAAAATGTAGAACTGCCTTTGTTGTACAATAATAAGGTGCATGCCCAAACCCGAAGAGAAGCAGCGATTGCTGCGCTTACTTCCGTTGGTCTTGCCGATAGAATCAATGCGATGCCCAATGAACTTTCGGGGGGACAACAACAGCGGGTGGCCATTGCGCGGGCTTTGGTAAATGAACCCCTCATCATCATGGCCGACGAACCTACGGGCAATCTCGATTCAAGAACGAGTTATGAGATTATGGAAATCTTTCAAAAGCTGAATGATAAGGGCATTACCATTGTCATGGTGACCCACGAACCCGACATTGCCTTATTTGCCAAAACCAATATTGTGTTTAAGGATGGAAAAATTATTGCCCATAAAATCGTGAAGGACAGATTGATAGCTAGAGAGGAATTGAAGAAATTAGTGGTCATCACCGAAGAAACGGTTGCAGTATGAGGCTCTTCAATCTTTTTAAAGTGGCTTATCGCTCGTTGATGCGCAACAAACTAAGGAGTTTCCTTACCATGTTGGGGATCATCATTGGGGTGGCTTCGGTCATTGCGATGCTGGCCATTGGGCAGGGGTCTAACGAAAACATCAAAGCTTCGGTTGCGAGCTTGGGCACCAATTCAATTTATATTTTCCCGGGTTCGAGTGCGATGGGTGGCGTTAGTCAGGGTGCTGGTTCTCACCAAACCTTGCGCTTAGAAGATGTAGCGGCTATTGCTGCCAACTGCGACTTGGTCAATCATGTGTCGCCTGTTGACCAAAAAAGAATTCAGGCGGTGTATGGTGCGCAAAACTGGAATACGCTTTTAGTGGGGGTGCAAAACGATTATATGCTCATTCGTTCGTTGGGCATTGTTCAAGGTAATAGTTTTACGGAGTCCGATGACCGCGCCGCTGCCAAGGTATGTGTGGTGGGCAAAACCGTAGTGCTCAATTTATTTGGAACCGACAATATCAATCCAGTTGGTGAGTTTATTAGGGTGAATAGTATTCCTATGAAAATAATTGGGGTGCTTGCCAAGCTAGGTCAAAATACCTTCGGACAAGACCAAGACGATATCATCATCGCACCTTTTTCCACGGTTCAAAAAAGAATGATGTCTTCTTCTATGTTTGTGAACAGCATCTTAGCTTCTTGCAAATTAGAAAGTCAAAGTCCCGATGCAGTGGATGAAATATCGAGTTTGCTGCGCGAAAAACATAAGATAGCCCCGAGTGATGATAATGATTTCACGGTGCGCACCTCCTCCGAAGTGAGCAATATTTTTGGTGCCATCTCCAAGGTCATGACTATTCTCTTGGCCAGCATTGCCGGCATCTCCTTATTGGTGGGCGGCATCGGCATTATGAATATTATGTTGGTTTCTGTTACCGAACGCACCCGAGAAATAGGAATTCGTATGGCTATTGGCGCGAAGGGAAGAGATGTGTTGATTCAGTTTATGATAGAATCTATTGTCATCAGCTTTGTGGGTGGACTCATTGGGGTGGTGTTGGGCATAGTGGTGTCGGGGTTAGTAGCCCATTTTGGTGGATGGCCCGTAGTCATCACGGTGTCGTCGGTATTATTATCTTTTTTGTTTTCAGCAGCAGTGGGTTTGTTTTTTGGTTGGTATCCTGCCCGCAAAGCCGCCGCGCTCAATCCTATTGAAGCATTGAGGTATGAGTGAGGGTTTTTAGATTGCAATTTGAAGATTGATTATTGCTAAGACAAAGTCTGATTACATTCGCCTAACTAGGGCTTTCAATCCACTTGCTTTTAGGAACGGTTTTCTTGATTATACATGTGGTTTATCTTTTTAAAACAGAAAAAGAGAATCTGAAACAAATTCCTCTGCTCGGAAAATTCATTCGCTAAGTTATTTTAGATAAGTGCAGTACGTTCATTACTTCTTATGCACTTGTAGGTCATAAAATATTTATCCACATTTTTTGTTTTTTCAAAAACTTGTTATTCCTTTGTTAATGTTGACGATGGTAATGTAGGACTGCACGTGTATTGTTTTGAGTTTTTTGGTTTTATTTTAAGGCGAAAAATGAATGTGGAGTATAAGACAATATGAAGAAAAAAGGAGACAAAAAATTGTATTGTCTCTAAGGAAAAAAGGAAGATGGTTTTTGAATGGATAATTTTAGGACGAGTAAAAAGAATAAGGTCTTAACTTTTAATTGAAAACAAACAATTCAAGTATCAAATAACAAATTGATTATGAAACGAGTTTTATTTCAGGCTTCTTGGGAGAATAGCCATCTTACGAAAACTCCTACACTTTTGGGTAAAACGCGCAATGCCAAAATACCCCCCCCACATTACATTTTTGTTAATGTTTATGCTCTGTCTCTTTACATCTGAGATTGTAAAAGGACAAAGCACTGTGAGTTATCCTGCTTACCTTAAAAACAAACATTTTATTCCATTGCCGATT
>CAINUN010000031.1 GCA_903853805.1 uncultured Bacteroidota bacterium | reverse complement strand
TCAGAAAAAATATCATTCACCAAATAGGTAAAACAACTAATTTTGATAACAGCTTAATGAATAAGAACTTCAAATCTTCGCCAGAAAATTGGATGGTCAATTTGCTTCGGAATTAGGTGGTCAATTTCATCGGTTTATGCACTTGAACTGTCAAACTTCAACAAAACTTAATTAGATGCACAACACTACATTTATCACTAAGCTACTCCCCAATTTCTTTATACTCTTGTTACCAGATGCACGACTATCTTCTCAAGTTAAGTCAATCAGATAAATATCAGAATTATTTCTTTCAATATTCTTAACTACAAATCCTCCGGGTTCGGGAATGTTTTCAATCATGTCAAACTGTTTGCAATGCTTTGGAAGTCCTGTGAAAATTAAAGTAAAGTTAGCCGTTTGTCCTATGTCAACATTCATCCATGTGGGATACATCGTTATATTTTCTGCATGAACTAATTTACTTCTGTGGTTTGAATTTTTTGCATAGAGGAAAGTTGATTTCCAAATTCTGATTTTGTCATTACCTATTGTTCCAGTGTATGAACAGTGAACAATTACCTGTGCTTCTTCTTTGACTTGATATAGCAACTTGTGTCGTGTTGTTTTATCTATTTTGATTTCCGGCTTTACGGTGGGAACATCAATGAATTCTATTTCTGTCATGGCGATTAAGTTTTTTGATTAACGAAATATGGATGATACATTTTCTGTCTGTGTTCTGCGAACGTCTCCTTCGCAAAGCCTTATGTGGTCCGCTTGCGCATGCCGTTGAGCCTTGTGGGTGGCGTGTGCTTTGCTTGCAGTATGCCCAAACAGTTGAGAAGTAAATTGTTTTCCCCTGGCGAGAGTCTTCCCGCAGGAGCAACTCTTGCCGATACAAGCCGCAAGTCTCCTGACTTGCAATGACCAAACTTTTGATAAATTGCTTGATATTCATGACCTATTTTCAACAATGTCAAAGTTAATAATCCTTCTTTATAATTTTGTCTTATACTGTGAAAATCCATAAGCTACGGGAGTTAATCTCTTGACACAAAAATGAGCATTCTGCGCAGGTTCAGTCAGGAGACTAGAATGTTGCTTGTCACGAGAGCGCTACGCTGAAATCCCAATAATAGAAAATTCGTAATAGAGGAAAATTGAAAACCAGCAAATCACTATAATATATTTCGGTTTGAATCGAATTTAATTATCTAATTTAGCGGTTTGAATCGAAAATGATTAAGAGAACACTACAAAAAAACATAGAAAGCAAATGGTTCAAGGGTAAAGCAATTTTGCTTTTCGGACCGAGGCAGGTGGGTAAATCTACACTCATCGAAGTAGTAATGAAAGACCGGGGAGAGGAATGGCTTTATTTGAATGGTGATGATGCGGAAGTGCGGGAGCATCTTACCAATACATCTGCTGCTCGGCTAAAGGCAATAATAGGCTACTATAAAGTTGTTTTTGTTGAGGAAGCACAACGGATAGAAAACATAGGATTGACACTGAAATTATTCACCGATCAGTTTAAGGATGTTCAGGTGATTGCTACTGGTTCATCTGCTTTTGAACTATCCAGTAAGGTAAATGAGCCGCTGACAGGTAGGAAATACGAATTTATGCTTTATCCTTTAAGCTTTTCAGAGATGGTTCAACATCATGGACTAATTAAAGAAAAAGGCTTTTTAGATCATCGTTTGATATATGGGTACTACCCTGAAATTGTTACAAAACCAGATGAAGAAAAATCATTGCTCAAATTATTAGCGAATAGTTATTTGTATAAAGATCTGCTAATGTTGGAGCAAATAAAAAAACCGCTTTTGTTAGATAAGTTATTAAAAGCGCTTGCGCTTCAGATAGGTAGTGAGATAAGCTATAATGAACTCGCGCAAACCATTGGGGCGGATAAGGAAACAGTAGAAAAATACATCGACCTTTTAGAAAAGGCATTTGTGGTTTTTCGTTTGCCAGCCTTGAACCGTAACGTACGCAATGAGATTAAAAAAGGTAAGAAAATCTATTTCATTGACTGTGGAATACGCAATGCAATCATTGGGAATTTTAACCAAATGCACACAAGAACAGATGCAGGTGCATTGTGGGAGAATTTTGTTATCTCAGAAAGGATAAAGCTATTACGGTATCATGAACTAGATGCTAGCCATTATTTTTGGCGAACGACACAGCAACAAGAAATTGACCTGATTGAAGACATAGAAGGAAGTTTAAAAGCGTTCGAATTTAAATGGGGCAAAATGAATAAAGTACGTTTCCCTCAAACCTTTACAACAAATTATCCCGACGCACAAACGCATGTAATTTCCCCTACAAATATCGAAGATTTTTTGCTGATGCCATAATAATACCGATATTAATTGGGCACAGGGTAAGACATAAGAACGCAAACCAAAATGCAAGCTGCAATTTACGCAAGTGTATGAGACTCATTCTATAATATAAGGAAAATTGGCAAGATTGATTAACGGCATACTGTAAATCCTACATACATTGGTATCACATAGATGAAAACAAAGCTATCCTATTTAAAGAATGGAACATAGCAGCTTGCATAAGCATTGTAATGGTAATACAAGCAAAACAAAGGCTAATAGCCTGAAGAAGGCGGAGAATCATATTTTTATGTACATGTCTCATCAGTTAGGATTCTAGCAGAGGGAAGCTGATTTGAATTGGCAAATTCCTAGAATTGAAAAAAACAGAAACAATAATAAATGGCGCAGATAACACTATCAATTTATTCCCCCGATTGCTCTTTAATCATTTTCTCATAAAACGCTTTAATGCTCGTTTCGCTGCGCTGAAAAGCCTTGGATAGAAATCCTAAATCATTGGTGTTTTCAAAAGCCTTTTTGATGAAAGTAATTTCAAGATCATTCCATGGTTCGTGCGAGCGAGGATGCGTTTTACGTAGTTCTTTAATATTATCAGACAAGGTTTCGTCTCCTTTTGCCATTGGCAGCTCGGCAACTGCGTTGATTAAACCCAATTGAGATTTTTCTGAAAAACGATTATAGGTTACTTCTTCAAAAAAGGCTTTTACCTTGTTATCAATGGCTGAATAAATATGTTTTTCAAAATAAGGTTTCACTGTTTCTCGGATTTTGGTGTATTTCATAATGCCATACATCAATCCATAAAACGAAAGATCAGATTCGTTTGCCCAAAGCACTGATTTATCTGCCCCAGACAATATTTTGGCAAGCTTGTCATGGGATAGCGTCACTCTTGCTTCTTTCATTTCTTCAATATATTTTTTGAGGTGCTCGTCTGTAAGAAAATTATTTTCTACTTCTTTTCTTAACACCGATTTTTGTGGTGCCAAGGGGTTAATTACCTTCAAAAAATCCCAACCATATTTCTCCATTTTATTTTCTGACATGCCACTTATTTGCAACATTTCCTTTTCAGAACTTGGTTTTTTATCAACCATGGCGAGTAAAGTAGCGTCACTGAAAATGGTGTAGGCAGGGAGTTTTAAATTTTGAGCTATTTGAGCGCGTAGTCTGCGCAATTCTTCAAATAATGAATTTGCTTTTATAGTCGGTATATCTTCTTCCTCTATTAGGTCCTTCTTTTTCTTTTCGCCTTTAATTTTAATTTCTGGTTGTGCAAAATGTACAGTTGCTTTCCCTTGCAAAATTGCTTTTCCAAAATCAGTTGATTTTAAAACATAGTTTTCATCGTAGGCTATTTCGATGATGCCCAATTGCAACATTTGCATCAAATAAGCTTGCCAAAACGCATAAGAAATATCGCCACCCGCACCATGAGTTTTTATTTTGTCGTAGCCTTTTTCTAAAACTTCAGCATTGCGAGAGCCACGGAGGACATTGACCAACATTACAGAACCAACTTTTTCGTCCATACGAACAATTGCTGATAGCGCTTTTTGAGCAATCACCGTACCATCAAAATATTTAGGTGGATTGCTACAGACATCGCAATTGCCACAATCATGAGTCATGGTTTCGCTAAAATAATTGAGCAGTATTTTTCTTCTACAAATTTTGGCTTCCGCAAACTCTTGAATTTGACGCAGTTTTTCTTTGTTCAATTCGGGTTGTCCACTGTCTTCTGCAAATTTTTGCAGGGTTATTAAATCTTTAAAGCTGTAGTATAAAACGGTTTCTGAGGACAAACCATCGCGCCCTGCCCGACCAATTTCTTGGTAATAGCTTTCAATGTTTTTAGGAAGATTGTAATGTACTACATAGCGCACATTCGACTTATCAATACCCATTCCAAAGGCTATGGTAGCGCAAATTATATTGATTTCGTCTTTAATAAATCCTTCTTGAACCTTTGAGCGCTCAGCATTTTCCATTCCTGCATGATAGCTAGCAGCCTTATATCCCTTCTTCTTCAATTCCTCTGCAACTTGTTCTGTTGTCTTCCGCGACAAACAATAAATAATTCCTGAATCATTTTTATGACGATTGATTAAGGCTTCAATCTCCATAAACTTAGTTTTTTCTGTAGTTCCCCTTCTTACTTTCAGGTTTAAATTAGGACGGTCAAAAGAAGAAATAAACAACTTAGGTACTTCTAAATTCAATTGTTGCACAATGTCTTTCCTCACCGTTTTGTCAGCTGTTGCTGTCAAAGCAATAAAAGGAACTTTTGGAAATTTTTCTTTTAAAAAACCCAACTTCATATATTCAGGTCGGAAATCGTGACCCCAAGTGGAAACACAATGTGCCTCATCAATAGCAATCATGGCAATCTTCAACTCATTTAGAATACTGCCTTGAATGGCAACTGCTTTTTCGGGGGAGATATATAACAATTGTATGTTACCATTTTTACAATCATTCACCACCGTTTGCTCATTACCAGGGCTAAGCGACGAGTTAAAAAATGCTGCTGCAATACCATTGGCTCTAAGTGCTTCCACTTGATCTTTCATTAAGGCAATAAGTGGAGAAATCACCAAGGTAATTCCATTCTTTAATAAAGCTGGTAGTTGAAAACAAATAGATTTTCCTCCACCTGTTGGCATAAGTAGCAAAACATCCTTATTACCTAACAATTCTTGCATCACTTCTTCTTGCAGCGGACGAAAAGAATCATAGCCAAAATACTTTTTGAGTGCTTGTTTTAATGAATCATTTGGAGGAGTCATTGGATGCAAGTTTTTATAAATGCTAAGGTAAATAAAAAGAAATAAGAAAAGGAAAATGGACTGTGCACCTAGTTGTAAAACTAACTTTGTTAACTAAGCAAGTAAATCAGTTAGCTTTTCCCTCCCAAACCTTCAAAACACTACAACCGCCTGCTGAAAATGGTAGTTTTAGGGGTATAAAACTGTAGTAAAAGCGGTTTAGAAGGAAGGATTTAGCCATGTTCAATGGCTAAAACTGTAG
>CAINUN010000030.1 GCA_903853805.1 uncultured Bacteroidota bacterium | reverse complement strand
TGTTTTTGTTTGTTTAAGAATTGTTTTTGTTTGTTTGATGATGCAAAGATGCGGCGGGGTTTCACTTCCTGCAACACAATTCATGGGCTTAACACGGGTTTTGTAAGCGCGTAACAAGTCGTTAAGAAATTCCGTTGTGATGCAACGAATTATTTAGTTTTACCCCAACAATCATTCAATCATGCTTCAGGTAATAGCCTATTGAGTTCTGCGAATGTCTCCTTTGCCAAGCCTTTTTGTGAGGAGCAAGGGACGTTCGCAACATGTGTGTTGGCTGCATAACTTTTTGTCTGAATCATGATACTTCGACTACGCTCAGTACGCGTTTTCAGGATTATCGGATTTTCAGGATTTTTATTGTTTCAGGATTTTTATTGTTTCGGATTCGTTGTCGTTTTCGTATTTGATGAGGTAAACGCCGCTTGTATAGCCTTTCAGATCAATGGTTTGGAAGGGCTTCGACAGGCTCAGCCTGACAATTTCTTTGCCTACTGCATCGGTGACTGTGATGGTTCCTTTTCCACTTGGACAATTGACCACAAAGCTTTCATTAAATGGATTGGGGGAAACACTGAATAGTTTGGATTGGGGTACTTCTTCTATTCCTGTTGTGATATGGACGGTTGTAAAAGCTGTATCCGTACAGCCATTACCTGCATTGGTAACAACAAACCAAACATTGTAAGTGCCTGCTAAATTATAATGATGGCTTGGGGCAAGTGAGGTGGAAGAATCTCCATCTCCAAAGTACCATTTATAGGATTGGGCATTGCTCATGCCATTATTGGTAAAGTTGTAAAAGTTGCCTGTTGTGTTTTGGGCTTGGATGGTGCCTGCTATTGGTGGGGGTGTGACCCAAACGGTGTCGTAGTTGGAGTATTTGAAGTTGCCTGAGATGTTGCAGATGGCTTTGTTGTAGTAGGTGTCGAAAGGGACATTTGGAAATACTTGTATGGAAGCACCTGATGAACCTGAAAGTATTTGCCCGCCACTCCAAGTAAACCGATACCATTGAACAGTGTAATTATTAGGTAGGGTATCATTGATGATAAGCGTTGCAGGGCTGCCTGCACAAGTACTGTCTTTGATAGCAGAGATGGTATTGATAAAGGTTGGAGAACCTGCGCAACCAATGGTGATGGGGATTGTAAGGCTGTCTGCACAACAATCACTTTGCCAAAGAACTTTTACATTGTAAGTTCCATCAACAGTGTATGTTTTTGAAATTTGAGAACCATAATAAAAAATGTTACTACTATCCCCAAAGTTCCATTTTGCCGCAGCATAGGTAGAGGAAGTATCATCTGTATAAACATGGACGGTTACTATATTATTAGTAACAGAATGACTAACTGAATCAATATGCACGGTAAGTGGATAAATGGGATAAGCGGGTGTGTATGCACTAAGATTTGAATAAGTACAAGTAACCTTACAACGAAAGTTTGTAGGTATTGCAGATGGAAAATTATAGGATAATGCAGCATTTGTAGCCCCAGATATATCAACCCAAGAACTGGAACCAATAGGTGTTTTTTGCCATTGATAGCTAATACCCGGGCCGGCAGAAGGATTGACTAAGTAAAGATGGAAATTTTTGCCAACACAAAAATATTCGGCACCAGTAATACCACCACTTTGAGGTATGCCGCTACAAGGTTGAGGTGCAGGAGAATGGTAGATTATTAAACTTAATCTTTGACTATAAATTGCTGTATTATTGCAATTACTTGTTGGTATGCAAGAATAAAAAGTGCCAAAACCTCCTAAAAAGTTACTGATATTATATTTTGGCATAGCACCTATAAAACTTCCTGTTGTTGCTGTTTGCCAATCTGTCAAAACCTCGAGTATGCCTCCTGTGTAGGTAAATGATTGGTCAAGTATAAAAGGTAGCCATGCGGGAGTGTCTGGAATGTTGAGCGTATTTGAAGTAGTACTATATTGCATTGAACCGATTACACCTCCAAATGCAAATTGTTTAATATAATAATTAGGCGAATAGTTAGTATAGTAAACGCCATATGGCACGATACCGAATGTATAAAAAAATGTGTTATTGTCAAAAACTGAATCATCTATACTGCCGCATTTATATTTTACTTCAAGAGTAGAATTGAGTGCTGCGTTAAATTGAGTGATGTTTGTTTTATGAACTGCAACCCCATAAATTGTAACCCCGGGAACAATTCCTTTTTGAGCTAATATATTTGCTGAATATTTAGAAAGAGACTTCCAATATGGATCATTATTTATACCAGTAACAAAGCCTGCCATGCTAGAATTACTGTAATCAATAGTGTCTTGTAGTATTTGAGAATGAGCATTAATATAAGTCAACAAAATAATGATTATGATAAAAGGTGTATTTTTCATATATATTGTTCTGTGGTAAAATGACTACTTGTAAACTAATTTACAAGTAGTCATTTTAGGTTTTAGTTATTTATTGTGATTTTTTGAATAGGGAGTCGAGTGTTATTTAGTTCTATATTTACTAAATAAACCCCATTTGCAAGAGGTGGTAAAGCTAAAGAAATTTTTGTTTCTTCAGAATCATTATCATAGAGTTTAGCAACAATTCTGCCTGTTATGTCAACTAAAGTAATTTTTAAATCAGACGCAACTCCGTTAAGTTTTATGTTTAAATGTTCTTTAGCAGGGTTGGGGAAAATAACCACTTCAGTAGCAGAGGTTGTAATAGCCGCTGTTCCAGATGTTCCGCAGGGCATCTGGAACCAAGAATAAAAGCCAGTCTGTGACTGGGAGGCGGCTTGATTTTGTTGCACTATATTCATCACCAACTGTATTTAATATGGGCTGTTAGCTATCACTTCCAAAGAAGCGTTTTTATTCCTTAGTGGCGGATGCGCTTTGCTAACATCCTCCACAGCATCCTTCTATTTTTCTCTTACATTTTTCGCCTAAATAAATCCTAATAACGTTGTTCTTTCCAAATGCAACAGAACCTTACTATTGCGTTGGCGTTAACAAATCTATAACAAGTTTGCGAAAGGCGCAAGTGTTTTCTCGTATTTATTTTTGATGAAACACATAAGCAGTTAAGAACGATAAATG
>CAINUN010000029.1 GCA_903853805.1 uncultured Bacteroidota bacterium | reverse complement strand
TTCCAGATTTTTATAAAAATCCACAATACTCATTTATGCTACACAATGTAAACAATCAGGTCAATGGACTGAACTTAAAAATTGGTTTTACATTCTAGCTTTTATAAATAAAACTCAACTTTAAAATGTATAATAAATTATATACTATGAAAACTAAAGTTATCCCAAAATAAAAGCATTTCATTTGAATAATATTATTGTTTATATTGTAGGGGTTATTGAATGAAATGATGGAGTTTATTTTTCCACAAAAGCAGACGATGTTGAACTACTTGATAAATTTGGATGAACAGATTCTTCGTTTTTAAAGCACTCTGAAAAGTATTGAATCCATTCAATCAATAATTAGAATACAGAATACCATGTACCCCGATTTTATCACTTGCGATTCAGAGCAACGAACAATTGATCCAGGCTGCCAATACAATATGATACTTTGTGAACGCTGCAAGGGTACAGGCTATTGTCGAAAATATGCAGGAGAAAATATTGTACCCTATTTCGCAATGATTATTGATGAAGATGAGTTTAGAAATATTGTACGATTGAGAATACCGAAAGATGAATTACAGGACGCCCCTTTTCTGATTCAACTTAATGAGGCACTTGAACTCTTTCATTACAAAGAATATGAACAGTCATTGGCTATTTTCAGGGAACTTGATAAAGAGGATTTAGGGTATATAAGTGTTGTTTATGGTTTATTATGTTCTTGTTATTTCACTATGAACTACGAAGAAGCAATTTCTATCGCAATAACGATGGATTATTCTATAAATTGCAATTATGACAATAGGAGCGAAACTAGTTTTACTGATCGAATAATATTTGCGTGTAACGAAAGAATGGCAGAAATAGAATGGAGGAAAGAACAAGAGGCAGCGTTGAATCCAATGAGTAGTTTAAGCATTGGAGTTGAAGAAATCAAGTTAGATGAAGTTGTTGTAGCAAACACAATTGTCGATAAACATTTTAAAGCAGTTGTTAGGGCAATTGAAAATATGAATCACTTAAGATTGTGCTTTTTGCTTGATGAAAGAAAAACTTACCAAGATTTACCGAAGCATGAATTTTTGAACAAACTGGTAACGGTGTTTGAAAAGTTTTATGAATTAGGGGATGACCAACTCATGAGTTATAAAGGAAGCTGTGGTAGTAAGACTTGTGGCAATAATAACATGCCAGGTTATCGTTTTGAAGGTAATTATTCAGGCGCTTACATTAACCTGATATTTGAGTATTACGACAACGAGCTCATAGACATTTGTGAGTGTAATGATTTAGCTTGTGAAAGGTTGAACCTAAACGTACAAGACAGAATCTATTTAGACCAAGACAAGTATGGATTTAACCCTGATAAAGAATATTTTAAGAATTAGACGACAGCAATTAATGATTATCATTTTATGAAATCCCATAACCATTTTGTCAATCATTATGCCATCCTCGGTTTTAGTCAAATTGTAAGTATTGATGAAGTAAAAACGGCTTATAGAATTTTAGCCAAACGTTATCATCCTGATCTCAATCCAACATATGAGGCTCAAGAGAAAATGAAAGCTATTAATGTGGCTTATGAAATATTAAGTAGTCAACAACTCAAGGCTTTTTATGACGAACAATACAGACAATATTTCAGCAGTTATCAATGGGAAAGAAATAATGCACACTTAAGAAAGAAAACTACAACACAACAACCTGCTAAGACTGATAATTTCTATCGCGTTTTTGCATGGTTAATTATTATGGTTGTTTCAAGGCTAATATTTTCTGCTGATAAACAATCTTATTCTAAGAGTAACAATAATAGCTTTGCTTATAATTCCAAAGAGATGAAAGAGGCAGATTCTATTTTCAAGATGGAACACCCAACTACATTAGTTAATCATGAATGGGTAAAGGCTGATAGTATTGCCAATATTGCATTTTTACAAAGTGAAAAAGAAAGGGTAAAATGAGGGTACATAGTGTTAAAAGATTTGAAAGCAGCACAGGCTTTGTTCAATGACTTGTTTCAATACACTTCTTACCTAAACTAACTTTTTACAAAAATCATATTGGAGTTGCTACCAACTCAAGATTTGGATGTACGAATTGCATCACTTCTACCCCACTTAACCACTGTTGTTCATTTTCAGGTGTTAGTATAACTGGCATTCTTTTCTTGGTGTTGTGAATCTCAGCCATGAGTTCATTGGCTTCTGTTGTGATGATGCTGTAAGTGTCTAATACTTCTCCGGTTGCTTTGTCTGCCCAACGGTTATAAATACCTGCAAAAGCAAATGGATCTTCATTCGGGATGGTAATGAGGTATTGTTGTTTATTCTTCCCTTTTTCGTCAAGCCATTTCCACTCAAAGAAACCATCTGAAATAATGAGGCAACGATTGGTAATATAGTTTTTGAAGGAAGGTTTTTCTGCTAAAGTTTCAATACGGGCATTCAAAGTATTTACCCTAAACTTTTTGTCTTTGCTAAAAGATGGCATCAGACCCCAATTGTACAATTGGATAGTATCGGGCAACTTGTTTGTAATCACAGGTGTTTTAGGAAAAGTGAACCCATTATAACGGTCTGATTGCACATTGATATCATCAAACACTTTTGCTTTAAATCTCTTAGCAATGGTTTGCGCATCTTTGGATTGTTTGGAGTGAAAGCACATATCGGTGTTAGTTATTTTAGTTCTATTTGATTTGGATTAGACACTACAATTTCTTCTTTTCCTCTATACAATTGAATAAGACCTTTTACACAAATATTTTTATCAGCAAATATTGTTTCAGGAGTACCTTTAAACTTTTCTCTATCGTCACCCCAAATAACAACTGTTAATGGCGAATTAGGATAGTTAGCACCTAAATTTAAAAAGGTGGGTTGCCTTCCAGAATTAGATAAATATTTTGTCCCGAAAACCTTTGAGCAAATTGTTACTGTTTGTCCATCATACTTTGCTGCATCATTAATCGCTACTGTTTTTTCAATAGGGTTTATGTGTTGTTTAATTGGAGCTATGCATTTTCGACCACTAAAATATTCCTTCAATATTGAAGCAAGTCTTAACCCAGCAATGTTGAGTTGACTAACAATAATTGTGGCACTCATATCAAGGTATTGCTCGTCTAAATTTGTAGCATTAAACGCATATACTTGCGGCAGAAATGATCGTGTTTGTTGCCCCCATTTAAGAATATCAATTTTAGATAGTGAGTTTAATTCTTCATTGGATTGCTTGTAACCAAGGCACATTGCTAAATCAATTTTCTTATGCTCAATTATGCCATCATCCCATAACCAATGAAGATTACTTTTCCGTCCTTTAAATTCTAAATCAATTGTGTTCCCACCTTTATCAATTTCATAACCATCATGAAGCGGTTGATGTAAATCTCCTACAAGATGAAATAGATAACATAGTCTGACTTTGATTTCTTCATTTGTAAGTGATGAACCTTTTAGTTCTTGCAGTGATTTTTCAATTATTGAAATGATATTATCGTCGGTAGTTCTTTTAAGTATTTGTCCTTGTTCTGCATTAATGTAGTGGTATGGCTTCATGTAGTTGTATGAAGGATTACTTCGCATATCATCCATCCATGTTGCAGCATCTTCAATAGACATTCCATTTAGAAAACAAAGCACATTGTTTTGGGTAGTTTCATCAAGATGTTTAAAGGCAATTTCTGCAACAATGTGATGACCAGTTCTACCCCATCCAAAACTTTGAATTGAACTGCAAAAAAATAATAAAAACGCTAAAGAATATTTAGACATAATGAGTGTGATTGTGGGACTAATAAACTGCAAAATAAACAAAGTGCACTTCTAAGCTTTTACTTTGATAATTTCAGAAAGTTGAGTTGTGTACCTAGGTGATAATTTTTCTTGCCGCATCTTCCAGGTTCTACCCACATCTTGGGATGCTAATTTCACTTTCTTCACTCCTAGGCTATTGTTGATGCGGTCAATAGTTTCCATCAAAGGGCGGTGTTTGATATGGCTGTTTTCAAAAAGGTTGATTTGTCGCACAGTTTCAGGGGTAATATCCATAACAATTACTCCTGCTTTTTTATAGGCATATCCTTGTTTAAAAATCATTTCCAATCCCTTGGATGCAAACTGGGTCAGTGTAATACTTGAATTGCTAGGATAAGGCAATGGCACCACCACATTTCGGGAATATTGGGGTAAGTCTTTTCGGTGTCCATTGGTGTGTATGAAAACCATGATGGCATTACAACAAGATTGTTGTGCCCTTAGTTTTTCTCCACAAGTCACAGCAAATGTTGAAACTCTTTCACGTAGGTATTGAAAATCGGAATGGTTATGGTCGAAGCTTCTTGTGGTGGCAATGTTCTTTTTGGGCTGAGGTGTTTCTAAATCCAAACAAGCAATACCATTCAATTCATTCTGTAAGCGTAAACCTACTACACTCATGGTTTTTCTTACCCATTCCTCTGGCAATTGAGTAAAGTCATAGGCTGTTTGTACCCCTAAATTTTGAAGCCTTTTTGAATGGCGATAACCAATACCCCAAACATCTTCCACCTTGGTCCATTTAAGTCCTTTGATGCGTTTATCTTCTGTGTCAATTAGGTACACACCTCCTGTTCGTTCAGGGAATTTCTTAGCAATCTTATTGGCTACTTTCGACAATGCCTTGGTTGCTGCAATACCAATGCTTACAGGTATCCCTGTTTCTTGGGTTACTGCTTTTCGCATCCTTTTCCCATAACTCAGGAAATCAAAATCGGGCAGCATTTTATCAAACTTCAAAAAAGCCTCGTCAATACTATACACTTCTATTTCAGGTGCATACTCTTTTAAGGTACTCATGACCCGGTTAGACATGTCACCATACAAGGCATAATTGGAAGAGAATACTTTGATGTCGTGTTGGTCAAAAAGGGCTTGGTATTCAAAGGCAGCTGCACCCATAGGAATGCCCAATTTCTTAGCCTCATTACTTCTTGCTATCACACAACCATCATTGTTCGATAACACCACAATTGGTTGGCGTTTAAGTTGGGGCTGAAAAAGTCGTTCACAGCTTGCATAAAAGTTATTACAGTCAACTAAGGCAAACATGCTACAGGTGTTTTTGAATGGAGTAAGTTACCATGCCCCAAATCTCAAAATCGTTTTCCTCGGTAATTTTTAAAGGAGGATAACTAGGATTTTCAGGCAGCAGCCATACCCCATCCTTATTGACTTTCAATCGCTTCAAAGTAAACTCACCATTAACTACGCACAGGGCTATTTTCCCATCTTGAGGCTCAACCGACCTATCAATAATCAAGAGGTCTTTGTTGGTTATCCCAGCACCTATCATGGAGTTGCCTTCTGTTCTTGCAAAGAAGGTAGAAGACTGCTTTTTAATCAGGTATTTGTTGAGGTCTATTTGAACATCCAAAAAATCGGCGGCAGGAGAAGGGAAACCTGCATTCACAGGACCTATAAAGGGTATTTCTAAAAAGCTTGGTGTTAGTGATGAAGGATAAATACGGATGGTTTTGGTGCTGATAATCGGTTGCATGTGTTTCTGAATTGTAGCAACCAAATGTAAAATGATTTTTGAATAATGGCACTAATGAGGTCAATTAAATGGTGTTTATAGTGTCTTTTCTGTGCAAACACCATATCATTGGCTCGCTGTTTAATGATATTAACTCAGGGCATCTTGAACTAAGGATAAGTTTTGGTCTCTGTCACAATAAATACCATTATGGAGTACAGCATTTATTCTTCTGTTCGAGATGATCTTTCAGAACATCACGTACAGCGGATATTCATATCTGAAGATTTGTTACCGCTTAGACGAAGTGAGACTTTACCTAGTTGGTTTTTATTGATTATTAAATTTTCTTTCTGCTTCTATTAATGGTCTATGCCATTCCCATAAATCTTTCATAGTAATAATATTTTCAGGAATTGGATTTGATTCACTAAAAGCTTCATCTTCCGAAAGAAAATAAATATGTTGATGATAATTCTCTCTTGTCCTTCTTGGATTATGTGCAAATGATGAGTCAAAATAATTAGTTGCAAAATCATAATGATGTGTATGAATAAAACTTTTCCAAACTTTACGGACTTCATCCTCATTTCTAATATCAATAATCTCAAATTGCTCCATATTTCTTTTTTGAGGTGTTCCCCAAGCTTTATTCAATAGTTTTTTAGCTTCTACATCACTTTTCGGTGCTCCGTATCCAAAGATTGTTACTAGCCATGTATCTTTACACTTTAGGTAAGCCTGAACTTTTTTCCATTCCCCTTTTATAAAATCATCATTATTGTAATTTTTTTTGGTTATTGGATAAAGAAGCTTGGTAGGTGCAAAGTAATGTTTTGTCAATTTATGGGTCATACCGGCAAACCCTGCTCTATCTTCCTCTTTGTTATATCCGATTGCAACATTCCCATGTAAAAATGCTAAGTCAGGCAAATCAGCTACAGACCTATTTCGAGTGTATGCTTGATACAAAAAAGGATCCCAATTAAAAGATGCAATTAAGTCGCCCGGTTTTAATGCTAATACAAGATAATCATATATAGTTGCCTCATTCGGTAATTTCATGTCTTTGAAATACTCATAAACTCTTTTTTCTATTTCCTTTATTTCTATTGAATCTTTGTCATGATTATAAAGATTCGAATAAAATGTTTCAAAATTTTTTGATTGCAATTTTGCAGGTACAGATTCAACAACGTCATTTAATTCTATTACATCAATAAAATTATCCATAGATGGGAGTTTCTTACCCATCATTTCCGGATTTCTTATTGAAGATGCAATACTGGCACCAGCACCAATTATTACAACATGCCTTCCTCCATAAACAGTATTAATTCTATCTTCTTTTGTAAGTGGCATTTTTCTTAAAGTTTACTAATAAAGTTTACTAATAAAGTTTTTCTTTCATGAGCAAGCCTTCTTTTTTAAATACTTACCCAATCTCTGCTGTTCAATGATGTTTGAAAACGCATCTTGAATTGAGAATAATTTGGGTCTCAGACACAATAATTTCTGGTCTAGAGATCTGCTTATGTTCGACATAATCTTATAGAACATCTCGAATAACGGGTTTTTTGTTTAAGTCTTTGGATTTATCCGTCTGTTTTGATAAATCACATTATATTCAGTTATTACTTTCAAAATTTCTTTATAACATAAGTTATATGACTTTAAAATATCAATGTCTAAATATGCGTATCTTTTTTGCTGTTCAGGTGTTTCAATGTACTCCAAAATATAGTCGAATTTTGGAGAATTAAAACAAAGCTGTCCATGAGTATATTTATTTCTGTCCAAGATAAATGTATTGAATGCTTTACTAAACAGCTTAAGCTTTTTAGTCGAATAATATTCGCAAAACTCTTGATAAATTTTTGATGAACGAATATCATCCATGAACCATTGTTTAATTGCCATGAAGTCCAGCTTCATAAGTGAAACTCTTTCCTCTTCACATTTTGGAATTGTCCGCTCCAAAATTATTCTATGAATCCTATCTTTAATATCTTCTGCATTGTCAACACAAGATTTCATTAATGCTTGCATTCCTCCAAAAATTCTGACCTGTTCGTCTGTCGGTCGATCAGGGAAATTTAAAGTCGGATTATTTGTGCCCATTTGTCCCATTGAAAGTGAGGTAATACTCTTTGTCATCGTCACTCCATGAATAGGGTCGGTAAACTCAAAAGACCCTTGAGTACTGATCATAATCGAAAGTGGTGGAAGAATTATTTTTCGAGGGCTTAATATTTCCATTGTTTGTAGTCTAATATTGCGCTTAACGATTTGCGACTTGGCGAAAGTGGGGTTTAGAAAGCAATAAAGTAAAATTTAGTATTATAGCTAATAGAAAGTACAAATGTTTAGCCTAGTAGTAAAGCTCAACTTTTGCCAAACCAATGATGGTGGCAGGTTATTTCGTTTTGTTTTTAATTTGGTTAATAGTTTCAGTATAATATTTGTGCCAATCATTTTTGTAATTGTCTGGATTTGGTTTTATTACTGTCACATTTAACGAATTTAAAAGTTCTTCTTTGTCGCTTTTAATATGTCTACCATAGAAGAAAATTTTATTCTTAACTAAAGAACTGGTTTTTTCTTCGTGTATCATTCTTGCTCTTTTTGTCAATATCCACCATAAATCTGTTTCGCTGAAGTCAAG
This sequence comes from uncultured Bacteroidota bacterium, assembly GCA_903853805.1. GTDB lineage: Bacteria > Bacteroidota > Bacteroidia > Chitinophagales > Chitinophagaceae > JAFIGV01. The sequence continues at coordinate 7,172 of CAINUN010000029.1, read as the reverse complement.
TGATAGTCCAAGAATATGAATGTTTGTTGTAAAAAATAGTTCAGCCCAAGAACGATAGTCAAACTCATTTAATTTTAGCTTTTCAGTCATTCTTTTTATTCTAATGGGCTTCGAGTCTTCTTGAAATTCATAAGTTCCTTTTACATAAGCGTCAAGTTTACTTACAGAACCGCAATAATGGTCAAGCCCCAACATAATTGAAACTGGTGTTTCAATTTCTCCGTGTATGTTCCAAATTTTGCAAACCTCGTTTTGTCTTTTATCAAAAATTTGAGTTTGTCGCCTGATGCTGTAAATGTCTTCCGTACTATGGTTGTAACTTAAATATTTTTCTGTCAGGGTTATGAAATTCTTAAAAGCGTAATCGTAGTTTGTCGTTAGATAATTTTTGCATTTTAAATCAAAAAGCATTTCATAAAATTCGTTTGTTTCAATAGTCGAAAGTAATTCAGCAATAGAAAGCTTAATCCCAAATTCTGTTTGGCGAATATCATTTGATATTTTGTTTTTCAAATACGGCTCTTTCATAAATGAATGTATTTGGAAGTTCTCCATTTTCAAACTTTGCCTTCCCTTTAATTCTGTCTAAAAGGTCAGTCCACGGAATACTTTTTTTACTTAAGTTATTAAGTCCATTCCCAAATAATATTGTGTGATTCATTGTTTGAAGGATGTCTGTTTAACTTGCCACCAACTTGTTTATCCCAGCAGTACTTTTCATATTTCTTACCCATTAACCACCCTTTTCAATTAGCTAATGGTAAGTTTGTTATAGAAAGTCACTGCTGTTATCCTTCCAAACAATTACTTAAATCTAAATCGCCCTTTTATCAAAGGAAGTTTTTATATTATCCCTGTGCGCACAATATAATTAGTTATTATTAGCTAAAAAAAATGATTTTTGTCAATCCTTTCAGTTTACTGTTTAGTAATCTTCACTATTCCAACCTTTCCATCCTTGCCCTTGTACCTAATCAAATACACACCGCTAGCATATTCTTTCATGTCAAGGTTAAGGGTTGACAGACTCATGAGCTGGGTAGTTATTAACTTACCACTGTAGTCCATTACGATAATAGTACCATCAACTGTTTCAAGCCCTGAGATGTTTATAGTAAGTAAATCATTCACTGGATTTGGATAAGCACTTAATTCAAAACTACCTTCACCCATACTGGTTGTGCTTACTTCTTCTTTTGGTGTGGTTTGGGTAACAATAACTGGTGTGGATGTGCCCACACAACCTAATTTGGTTAGGGCAACAGTATAACTGCCGCCATTAGTGACAATGTATTGGTTGTTGGTAGCACTAATTATGGGATTACCGTCTTTAAACCACTGAAAAGTATAACCTGCAGCAGGATTTGCTTTTAGTTTTACACTCCCTGTGGATGAAATAGTTGTGCTGCCATTGGTGCTGATACTTGCCAATGGTATTGAGTTCACTTTAGTTTTTATGTTGGTGGACGATAGTTTTCCGATGCAGCCATTAGCATCTTTCACCAAAACTTTTATAGTAGCTGTGCTGCCGATATTGAAAATTGGTATTGTAGTTGTATCTAAAATATAGTTGCCATTATGCCATTCATAATACATAGCACCTGTGGGTTGTGCAGCTAAGGTGCAACTATCTCCAGCACAAAATGTGGTTGCATTTAAAGCACTAATGCTCGACACAGGCAATGGATTGACTACAATAGGCATAGTAGGACTTGCCGTATCACTGCAACCGTTGATTTTGGCAATGACCGTGTAATTACCCGATAGTTTAAATATTTTACTTGGACCGGTACCAGCTACTGCTCCATCTTTAAGCCAAGTATAGGTATAGCCTGTAATAGATGGAGCAACCAATACCACTAAACCTCCTGTGCAAATAGTGATAGCCGTTGTAGCTGCAAAACTTGCTGTAGGTGCTGCTTTGATAGTAGCGGTTTTTGGGTAGGAATATTTAAGACAATTGCTACCACCCGAAACTGCCAAGGCATAACTTCCTGTTGTATTGGCATTGTAAAAAGAATCGGTTGCACCAGGAATTGCAGACCCTTGAACATACCACTGATAGGCAAAACCCGTAGTGCTGCCCAATGGCATATCAAGCAAATAAGCCACAGTACCAGGTGCACAAACAGAGGATGCACCATTGAATTTGATTTTGACTACTGTTGGCAATGTCTTTTGAGTGATGGAAATAGTATTAGAAGTATCGCTGCAACCATATTGATTAGTAGCAACTACATAATAATTACCTACTTGGTTGACTGTTGTGTTTGCACTTGTATCTCCATTACTCCAGAGGTAAGTTGCTCCGCCACTTGCTGTGAGGGTGGTGTTACCATTAGGACAAATAGCGGTGTTTGTAACAGTAGCTTTGGCTATAATATTTGCAACTGTTATTTTCACACTATCAGTATAGTTGGAAATCCCATCATTAATTGTACAATAATAGGTGGTAGTTTGATATGGTATTACATTGATTGATGCTGATGTATCACTTGTTGACCATAAAATAATGGGATTGGCTGTTTTTTCCAAAGCATACTTTAAATTACTATTATGGTAGTCATTCCAACCGGTTAAACCAGTATTCACAGCGAAATCCTCTGGATTACCATTGCCAAGGTAATCATTTGGCTCTCCTGATTCCCAACCTAAATAATTAAACGGTTCATTACTTACCCATTCCCAACCACCACTTGGTTCAGAATAATTTGGATTATTATGATTTTGCCATAAACCTATCCAGAAATAACCAGTTTGAAAAGAGGCAATAAAATTGCTTTCTGCTGCATTATTAATACAAGCTAAATAGCCACCGTTTTGTTCACAAGAAAGTTTTGCTTGATACCAATCTGCAGTGGAGTTCGATAGATAATAGTCCTTTCCATTTAGTCTTCCTTTATAGGTAAAACCTGAAATATTATTAGGAGGAAAGTTATTGTTGATATTCAATTGAACTGTTTGACCAGCACAAATAGTTGTATCATTTTGTTGAATACTTACAGGATTTGGCAATTGTGTATTATACAATCCTGTTATTTCTTGTTGGGTGAGTGCGCGATTCCAAATTCCAATGTCGTCTAATGCACCCATAAAAAAAGATTGCCAACCTTTACCAAATCTCAAAGGTTGTGGTGAATTTAATAAAACACTTGGTGCACTATTACAGTTATAGCATACGCTTGAATTGTGGATACCATTTATATAAATATCCATGGAATTAGGGGCGTTGTAAACTGCAACAATATGTTCCCAATTATTTGTACTAATTGAGTTTGTTGACTCACATGACCCACCGTTTCCACTTCCAAACCCCATAGCTAATCTTGCTGTGCCTAATGGTGTATTTATATCCAAATTGTAATCGCCACTTTCATTAGACAATGAAAGATTTTGTTTATTAACTAGAGGCATATAATTCGTCTGATTTGATTTTACCCAAACTGAAATAGAAAAAGATGCACCTAAAAAATCCAATGAATTATTTACAGGGTCAGGTATGTTTATAAAGCTATTACTGCCGTTAAAACTATATGCACAATTCACATTGCCAAATCTATCACTTACAAGCAGAGCTCCATTATTTATCCCATTATTTCCGTTACCACTACTATCAATTACATTGCCTGAAAATGGCCACCAGCCTACAAGTCCATTTGTGGGTACATAAGCGGGTACGTTTTGAGTAGGTATTTGTGCATTGTATAAGTTGGTTATTTCTTGTTGAGTTAATGCTCTATTCCAAATCCCAATGTCGTCTAAAGTTCCTATCCAATGGCGATTACCATTGCCTTGAATATTGTCTAAACCAAACAAAATATTGCTTTGGATTATGTTGCCGCTAAAGCTAATTATTTGGGTACTTAATAAAACTCCATCATAATAAATCTTTGAAAAAGAGCCATCATAAGTTGCTACAATTTGATGCCATAAATTATCATTAGGCATTGACATATTAACCGCATTTCGTGTATTAAAAACTAAATCAAAAAACAACCAAGGATGTTCATTGAAACCAATAACGGTAGCTTGATTAAAGCTAGTTCTTGAACATATGAGTGAAGGGTGATCTCCATTTGAAATTGGTGAAAAATTTGTGTTTTTAAACCAAACAGACATAGTTAAATTGAATCCACTAATTGAGTTTATCGGCGTTTGAATATAATCTGTATTTCCATTGAAGTAATATGCATTATTTGAATTGCCAAATCTATCGTTGGATAATGTAGCACCGTTCACAGTTCCATTATTTCCATTGCCGCTACTATCTATTGAGTTGCCACTAAAAGACCACCATCCCTTCAGTCCATTTGTTGGAACATAAGATGGTACGTTTTGAGCGATTGATGTTTTTGTAAAAAATGCCAATACAAATAGAATGATTGAGCAAAGAGTAACAAGTCTATTCATGACTTAACAATTTTGAGTGGGAAATAACCATTGCAAAAGTTGCAATAATTTTCTGAAGATTATAATGTTATTTTTTGTGCAGCAGTATCTACACAATTATGTGACCCTCATGAGTGGTTGAATACCACACTTACAACTCCCCTTCATCTGCAAAAGAATAAAAACCATTTTCACCACTAATTATAAGATGGTCAACAAGAGAGATATCTAAGAATGCGCATCCACTTTTAAGTTTCTTAGTTAGCTCCTTATCTTGAGAGGATGGGAATAAATTTCCTGAAGGGTGGTTATGGCTAACTACAATAGATTTTGCAGCAAGTTTTAAAGCTACTCCTAGTAAGATTCTAACATCAGCAACAGTAGCAGTCAACCCACCTTCAGAAAGCTTGTAAGAGCCAATTACTTTGTTTGCGTTGTTTAAGTATAAGACTATAAAATGTTCCTTTAGATTGACGGTCTCAAGAGGGTAAATCTCCTTCAATATCTTATAAGCATCATTAGAGGATTTGATTTGTTGCTTCACCAATTTAGTTGGCGTATAGGAAACTTGTATCTCGGCTACTTCGTGTAGTTTTTCCATGTTGGATTGATTAAAAAAAAGAGCCGATACTGTTATTACAATACCGACTCTCTTGGGGTTAAAAATTGTTGTTTAAAAATTAGCTACCAATCTAAAATGCTTATGGTAGTAAGCTGCTTCACCAATGTGGTAGATCAATTCGTCACAAAAGCCTTTAGCAATTTCATCAACATAGACATAAACACCTTTCTTGTACATGCCTACATCTTCAATGCACTGTACTTTTATTGGGGTATGTAGTAGACGTATTTTACCATTGGTGTTGATGACTAAGAGAATGTGAGGATCGAAAAATTGAACGTGGTATTTGTTTCCCTTCATGCTATCTAAATCCTGTTACATCAGGACGATGTTTAAAAGTGAAGAGATTACCTCAATTCAGGAACCAACTAGTAGAACGATTATCCAATGCTGTTTGGATGTGTTGCGTTAACTGAAAGGCATTAGTAGCCCTCTCAAGATAGGAATCAATGTAGCTTGACTTATTAGCTCCTGTGAACAAATTGTAGAGCTTCCATAAAGAGATATTTCCACCTTCATTCCTACAAAATGATAAGTCAGAATAATAGTCACGGCACACTGAATTGATTTGAGAATCACCAAACATCAAGTCCGGAATCTGTTGTTTCAATCCTTCAGGCATGTGTCTAAATAATCTGCACCTTCCAACCAAATGAGCAAACTGTGATTCTGAGAGTTCATAGTTTGGAAGTGTCTTTAATTGGTCTGCAAACTTTACTGCATTGAACTCACTTAACAGGTAATGAATACCATTGTACAGCGCATCCACATTTTTCACTTTGAGTTCCTTTACAAAACCATCCGAGCTGATACATAGATTGGTGCAGACTTTACAAGTAAATCCAACAGCTATTTTGAAAGACTGTTCGAAAGACTTACTCAACAAATTCTCTTGAGAATAACACTTGACACCTGCAATAGTTAGAGTGAGTTTATTGCCATCAACATCAGTAAAAATGCTCGGTACTTCAATGATGAAAGCAAGCCTGTCATAGTACAAGGTCTTCTCCCATTCTTCTAGCAGATTTGCAGGCTTATTTCTAGCTTCAGGCACTCGACCCTTAACAGGATGAGATACCCTGATATCAGGCTTCAGAATCCTTTCGTTTGAATACACTCTAGAAGATGCCACCATTGCAGCTTCTATAAAATCAGATTGAGAGATGAGTGGCATATTTTCTCTGGTGTAAACTGGAATTATATGAGTATTGTTGACCTCATGTAAAGTGCATTCAACAGTATTAGCTTCGATAAAAGAAGACTTGCTTTTCTTTACTTCAATTTGTTCTACAACCTGTGGCAAGTATTTACCTACAGTTTGTGTTTCTTCATTAACTGGTGTGTATTCCATTTTGATTAGCTGTTTGATTGTTAGGAGTATGGAGAAGAGCAATTTCTCTTCTTCTTTTAGTAAACTCAGGATTTAGTGATTGTTGTAGGTGTGGATACTTGTTGTATAGTGCTAGTAACTCGTCATTATTTACACACTCTGCAATAGCCTGAAGCACATCATCGATGGAGGTTTCAGGTGGCTCAGGAGTTTCACCACTTAATGTCCATTCAAGTATTTGCTTGCCTGTTTCAATGGTTGGTATAAATTCAGGCTTGTCGATAAACAATCCAGTACGATCTTTAGTTGCTGTAGAAAAATGTTTCTGATTGATTTCAAATACTAAAGTGAACTCGTAATCCATGCCTTCACGAGTAATCCCTTTCAGCCCAATTTTTTCAGGTACTTGTTTACCATTCTTTTCTGATAGTACATATTCTGTCTTAGCTCTCATAGTGCTAATGATATGAACATCAGATTGAAGTAAGAATTGAACAAAGTCATTATGGCGCGGTGTAACTTTTGACCAGTTAGTAAAAGAATTGCCAAGCATGTTAGAATGGATATCAAGTACACCCCCAACTCCATCCCACTCATGAGAGATTGAATCTAGTATAACTACCTCTATCCCTGATGAGATACAAACTTTCATTGCTTGTATGTACCGTTCAGGTGTAAATGGAGCATTGATTGGTAAAACATTGTATGGACCAAGTTCTGAATAGAGATCTGCTGAATGATGTTCTGAGTCACAAACCGCTATTTTAGTCCAATCACCACATAGCCCATAAGCAATGAGTAAAGCGCTCTTTGTTTTACCCGAACCACTAG
>CAINUN010000028.1 GCA_903853805.1 uncultured Bacteroidota bacterium | reverse complement strand
CAATTCACCATGATGGATTCATAACCGCATTCGCGCGCAGCCAACAAACCATGCGTACAACAATAATCAAACTCAATACCTTGTCCAATACGATTAGGACCAGAACCCAACACCACTATTTTCTTTTTATCACTTCTTTTGCTTTCGTTGAAAACGATGGCAGGATTTGAGTTTTTATCTACTGCATTTGCTTCAAAAGTGCTGTAGAAATACGGTGTCTTTGCTTCAAACTCTGCACTACAAGTATCCACCATTTTAAACACTCGCTGAATGCCCATTTGTTTGCGATGTTCATACACTTCATCGGCAGTTACATCTTTTACCAAGTCAGCAATTTGCTCATCGGAGAAACCATTTTGTTTGGCTTCGCAAAGAAGTTCTTTCGGTATTTTTTCAAGGTGTTTGTGTTCCTTAATTTTATTTTCAAGGTTAACGATGTCTTGAATTTGGTATAAAAACCAACGGTCAATATGTGTAAGTTCTTTTATAGTTTTTATAGAAACGCCTGCGGCAATAGCTTCTTTAATTCTGAATACCCTATCCCACTGTGGGCGCTTCAATGTTTCCATCAATTCTTCGGGCTTCATGCGTTGAGTGCTGATGAAGGAAAGACCTGTGGCATTGTTTTCCAAACTCTGACAAGCTTTTTGCAACGCTTCTGTAAAAGTCCTGCCAATTGCCATTACTTCTCCTACCGATTTCATTTGAAAACCAAGCGTATCATCCGCCCCTTTAAACTTATCAAAGTTCCAACGCGGCATTTTCACAATCACATAATCCAATGCTGGTTCGAAGAAGGCTGAAGTAGTTTGAATAATGGGGTTCTTCAATTCATCGAGCGTATAACCAATAGCCAACTTTGCCGCAATCTTTGCAATAGGATATCCCGTTGCTTTTGAAGCCAATGCAGAAGAACGACTCACGCGTGGGTTGATTTCAACAACAATGATTTCTTCTGTTTCAGGATTTAAGGCGAACTGCACATTGCAACCTCCAGCAAAATTGCCAAGGTCACGCATCATCATCATCGCAGTATCACGCATGAGTTGAAAAGCAGTATCACTCAATGTCATTGCAGGTGCCACTGTAATACTATCGCCCGTATGAATGCCCATCGGGTCGAAGTTTTCTACGGTGCAAATAATCACTACATTATCGGCAGCATCTCGCAGCAATTCCAATTCAAATTCTTTCCAACCTATTACTGCTTTTTCTACCAATACTTCATGAATAGGCGAAGCCGTCAAAGCCCTTTCGAGCGCAGCGTCTAATTCCTCTTTTTTAAACACTAAACCACCGCCTGTTCCACCCAATGTAAACGAGGGACGAAGTACGATTGGCAACCCTATTTCTTGTGCAAATTCTTTTTCCTTCAAGCTGCGAATTGGCGGTTCTTGCTTGCGCCACAGGCACACCCAATTCAATCATCCACTGACGAAATTGTTCGCGGTCTTCGGCTTTGTCAATGGCTTTAATATCTACCCCAATGAGGCGCACATTATGGGCTTTCCAAATACCCAATTCGTCCGCTTCTTTGGCAAGGTTTAATGCTGTTTGTCCTCCCATAGTAGGCAATACAGCATCAATCTCATTTTCTTCCAAAATTTGCTCAATGCTTTCCACCGTCAATGGAAGGAGATATACTTTATCCGCTACGATAGGGTCTGTCATTATTGTAGCTGGATTGGAGTTGATGAGCGTCACTTTCACGCCTTCTTCGCGAAGGCTACGAGCGGCTTGAGAACCAGAATAATCGAATTCGCAAGCTTGACCAATAATGATGGGACCGGAACCGATGATGAGGACAGATTTTATGGAATTATCGCGAGGCATGTTTCAAAGTAAAATTTCAAAGGTAAAAATTCAAAAAAGAAGGTAGGTGTGAGCGATTTTTTACCTTTTGGTAGATATGAAAATCGGGCTCAACGCCCGAGGGGCAAAACTAAAGCAATTAACGGAAACAGGGACGTCTGTGGGTAAAAATGAGTAGGAACCGAAGGTTTTCTTTAGACAAAATATGGTTGACGCGTTCAAGAAGCAGTCCTGTTTCTTTTAGAATCATTGAAGATTCCGTTAGAAACATGCCTGATTCCTTTAGAATCTTGCCAGCTTCCTTTAAAATCATTGAAGTTTTCTTTAGAAACTCGCCAGCTTCCTTTAGAATCATTGAAGTTTTCTTTAGAAACTCGCTTGTTAATGCTATTAAATGGCTTGCTTCCTTTATTATCATTAACGCTTCAACGGAATTTATTATGCGCCCCAATTCTCTCTATCTAAGCTTCGGTATTGAATGGCTTCGGCAAGGTGTTGTGGTTTTATATCATCACTTGCTTCGAGGTCGGCAATGGTGCGCGACACTTTAAGAATTCGGTCATAAGCACGGGCACTAAGATTGAGTCTATCCATTGCTGCTTTTAGTAGGTTTTGACTTACAGCGTTCAAAACACAAATTTCTTTTAAGCGCTTGCTGCTCATTTGTGCATTGGCATAAATACCTTCATCTTCCTTAAACCTTTCATCCTGAATTGCTCTTGCTTTTATCACACGTTCGCGCACTTTATCACTAGTTTCAGAAACTCTTGTCGAAGAAAGTTCGTTGAAAGGAACAGGCGTTACTTCCACATGCAAATCAATACGATCGAGCAGCGGACCAGAAATTTTATTCAAATAGCGTTGCACCATCACAGAAGAGCAAGTACATTCTTTTTCAGGATGATTAAAATACCCGCAAGGGCAAGGATTCATAGACGCAATGAGCATAAAACTAGCAGGAAAATCAATGCTCACTTTTGCGCGTGCAATAGATACTTTTCTTTCTTCGATTGGCTGCCTCATCACTTCCAAAACCGTGCGTTTAAACTCTGGCAATTCATCAAGGAAAAGAACGCCATTGTGTGCCAAAGAAATTTCACCGGGCTGCGGGTTTCCGCCACCGCCAACGAGCGCCACGTCCGAAATCGTATGGTGAGGGCTTCGAAAGGGTCGTTTCGAAATGAGCGAAGTATTTGCAGACAATTTCCCAGCAACAGAATGAATCTTTGTGGTTTCTAATGCTTCTTGCAAACTCAATGGCGGAAGAATGGTGGGAATGCGTTTTGCCAACATCGTTTTTCCTGCGCCTGGAGGACCAATAAGTATTGCATTATGACCTCCTGCAGCTGCAATTTCTAAAGCTCGTTTTACATTTTCTTGTCCTTTTACATCACTGAAATCGAAGTCGAAATCGCATTGTGCATGAAAAAACTCTTCTCGAGTATTTATTTTAATAGGTGATAGTTTTTCTGCACCATTAAAAAAGTCCACCACTTCGCGGATGTGGGTAACACCATAAACTTCGAGGTTGTTTACCATTCCTGCTTCGCGAGCATTTTCTTTAGGAATGATTAAGCCTTTAAATTTCTCCGCTCTTGCCTGAATGGCAATAGGCAAAGCACCTTTAATAGGTTGAACGCTGCCATCAAGTGAAAGCTCACCCATGATGACATAATCTTTCAATGGTTCTATAGGTATTTGTTCAGTTGCAGCTAACATTCCAATGGCAATTGGAAGGTCGTATGCCGAACCTGCTTTACGAATGTCGGCAGGAGCCATGTTCACTACAATCTTACTTCTTGGGCGTTCATAACCCGTGTTTTTCATTGCAGATAGAACGCGCTCAATGCTTTCTTTCACAGCATTATCGGGCAACCCTACAATAAAATAGCCAGGCAAACCCCCGTGAGTATCTACCTCAATAGTGATGGTGATGGCATCAACACCCTGAACCGCGCTACCAAAAAGTTTGACAAGCATAGGCAGCGGTAAAATTAATAGGGAAAAATTGAAAAGGGAAATAGCTTCATGAGTTTTTCAAAGAGTTTTAGTCAAATTGAATTCTACACCTCAAACTCCATCCCTTCTTCTGCAACATAAGAATTTGGAAAAATGGTTCTTGCTTCTGTTGCAAATAAATCCAACTCTTTGTATCGAGAAGAAAAATGTCCTAACAACAATTGTTTGGCATTAGCTTTCAAAGCAATAGTTGCCGCTTGTTTAGCTGTGCTATGAAAACGCAGCGTTGCTCGATCTGTTTCCGCTTCGAGATAGGTGCTTTCATGATAAAGTGTATCAACATCTTGAAGATAAGGAAGAAAGGACTCTGTAAAAACAGTGTCCGCGCAATACGCGTATTTTTTTGTTTGAGGAGCATCTTCAGTTAACCATTCATTTTTCACTACAAAACCATGAACTTGCTCATAGTCTTCTCCTCGTTTCAATCTTTCGTAGAAATAAGCGGGAATTGCATATTCTCTGCATTTTTCAAGAATAATTTTTCTGCCACGGCTCTTCTTTTCCACCTTAAAACCATGACAAGGAATGCGGTGCTCTACTGGAAAGCTTATAATTTTGAATTTGGAATTATCCACTAACACTTCACTTTCGTTTTCTTGTAAAGGATGAAAATGAAATTCAAACGGAAGTGCAGTGTCAGCAACTGCCATCATTTGTTGAAGAATTGATTCTAATGGTTTTGCTGCATACAAATGAAGTGGCAAATTCCTTCCCAATAAACCCATGCTATTGATTAAACCAGGCAATCCAAAATAATGATCACCATGCAAGTGACTGATGAAGATATGCTCCAACTTCCGCCACTTGATACCATATCGTTGCATTTGAATTTGGGTAGCCTCTCCGCAGTCAATCAACAACACATCTCCATCAATAGTTACAGCCTGTGAAGTTGGGTAACGACCATATGCGGGAAGAGCAGAATTATTTCCAAGAATTGTAACTTTCATATACAGTGTTAAGGTTTAATAATATCAAGGTTCGTCTTCGTTAAATAACTCTCTTTCTAAAATTTCCATGCTCACAATATCAATGGCTTCAATCATTTTGGGGGTAATGTTCACCGCGTGGTCAATTTCTTTTGCTTTTAAAACCTCCAATACATGTGGCTGAACGTTAGTAAATACCAGCGAAAAATTATTATCGTAAATATACTCGTGTAAATAGGCAAGAGCACTTAATGATTCTTCTTTTACATTCAAACAATGTTGTAAATCAACAATGAAATTGGAACTCCCCTTTTCAGCAAACTCATTCCATTTTTGGCGCAGCGCATCTGTCAAAGCGGCGTCTAAAACGTCAGAAATAGGCGTAATGACTGTATAGGTTGGTTTGGTATCGAGTTTGAAGTTCATAATAGCTAGAAACGGATATTGTTTTCAGTCTGTAAAATACTACTTCTCTGAAAAGTTTTTCGCTACTTTCTTTTTAAACAACCTGTGGAAACAAAATAATTAATGAAATTGCCCGTTAAACAAAGAAACGCTGTCAATATCCTTAACTTTAATTTTTAAACTCTAAGACCAACCAATGGATTCTAATTTTTCACCTAAAGTAAAAGAGATTATTTCTTATAGCCGAGAAGAAGCTTTGAGACTTGGAAATGATTTTATTGGCACTGAACATCTTTTGCTGGGACTCATTCGCGAAGGAGAAGGAAAAGCCGTGCGTGTTTTGCAAAACCTGCACATTGACCTATTTGATTTGCGTCGCGAATTGGAAACTGCCATCAAAGACAAGAACAGTAAGCCGCTCACTAATATCAATAGTCTTCCTCTCACAAAGCAGGCTGAAAAAGTCATTCGAATTACTGTGCTTGAAGCAAAGGCTTTGAAATCTTCAACCGTAGAAACTGAGCATCTTATGCTATCTATTTTGAAAAACAAAGAAAACACAGCCACCCAAATCCTTCATCAATTTGAAGTGGATTATGATCGTTTTAAAAACGAGTTAGGCATCGTTCAAGGCGATTTACCTTCAGCAGATTATGGCAACGACCCCGGCGAAGAATTTGAGGAGGATGATGAACGCAAACAATTTCAACAACGCAAGCCTGCTGTAAATACCAAGTCTAAAACTCCTGTTCTCGATAATTTTGGTAGAGACATTACCAAGCTTGCTGAAATGGGAAGCCTAGACCCGATTGTTGGTAGAGATGAAGAGATTGAACGTGTTTCTCAAATTCTTTCTCGTAGAAAAAAGAACAATCCGATTTTGATTGGCGAACCAGGCGTTGGTAAAACTGCGATTGTAGAAGGGCTTGCTTTGCGCATCATTCAAAGAAAAGTGTCGCGGGTACTTTTTGACAAACGTGTGATTTCACTCGACCTAGCAGCATTAGTAGCGGGCACAAAATATCGTGGCCAATTCGAAGAGCGCATGAAAGCAATTATGGGCGAGCTTGAAAAGAACCGTGATGTGATTTTGTTCATTGATGAAATTCATACGATTGTGGGTGCCGGTGGTGCTTCTGGCTCATTAGATGCCTCAAATATTTTCAAGCCAGCACTTGCTCGTGGCGATCTTCAATGTATTGGCGCTTCTACGCTCGATGAATATCGCATGCATATAGAAAAAGATGGCGCACTCGACCGTCGTTTTCAGAAAGTTTTGGTGGACCCACCGAGTGTGGAAGAAACCATTATTATTCTCACCAACATTCAAAGCAAATACGAAGATTTTCACAATGTTGTTTATGATAAAGAAGCTATCGAGGCTTGTGTAAAACTCAGCGACCGTTACATGACCGATCGTTTGCTGCCCGACAAAGCCATTGATGTATTGGATGAAGTAGGTGCACGTGTTCACTTGAAAAACATCAATGTGCCAGCCAATATTCTTGAATTAGAAAAGCAAATTGAAGAAATCAAGAACGAGAAAAACCGAGTAGTAAAGAGTCAACGTTTTGAAGAAGCTGCTGCATTGCGTGATAAAGAAAAACGTCTTGGAGAAGAATTAGAAAGAGCAAAATTAGAATGGGAAGAAGATTCGAAAAACAAACGATACCCCATTCATGAAGAGCACATTGCCGAAGTAGTGAGCATGATGACAGGTATTCCTGTTACGCGTATGGTTGAAGCAGAAAACCAAAAGCTACGACGTATGGGCGAAGACCTAAAAGGTGCAGTAGTGGGACAAGATGACGCCATTTTAAAAGTAGTAAAAGCCATTCAAAGAAACCGCGTAGGATTGAAAGATCCAAAGAAGCCAATTGGTTCTTTCATTTTCCTCGGACCAACAGGTGTGGGTAAAACAGAATTAGCTCGCGCATTAGCACGTTACATGTTTGATAGCGATGACGCACTTGTACGTGTGGACATGAGCGAGTACATGGAAAAATTTTCATTGACTCGTTTGATTGGTGCACCTCCAGGATATGTGGGTTATGAAGAAGGTGGTCAATTGACTGAAAAAATTCGCCGTAAGCCATATTCAGTTGTTTTATTAGATGAAATTGAAAAAGCCCACCCCGATATTTTCAACATCCTTTTGCAAGTGCTCGATGACGGACAATTGACGGATGGATTAGGCCGTAAAGTAGATTTTAAAAACACGCTCATTATCATGACGTCCAACATTGGCGCTCGCCAGTTGAAAGATTATGGGACAGGCGTTGGATTTTCAACCACCGCCACACAGGTTGCTACTGAAGATGTTTCGAAAGGCATTATTGAAAAGGCACTAAAACGAACCTTCTCTCCTGAATTCTTAAACCGAATTGACGATGTAATTATCTTCAATTCACTCGGACAAGGTGAAATCAATATGATTATTGACATCTTGATGAAAGGTGTGATGAAACGACTAAACAATCTTGGATTTTCTCTCCAACTTTCAGATAGTGCCAAATCATTTATTGCTGAAAAAGGATACGACCAACAGTTCGGTGCAAGACCTCTCCATCGCGCCATTCAAAAATATTTAGAAGACCCATTGGCAGAAGAAATTCTTTCTTCGAACATTAAAAACGGTGACGTTGTGGAAGCAAATTTTGATGAAACCGAAAAGAAAATTGTGTTCACTATTTCTAAAAAAGAAGAATCCAAAGAAGAAACGACAGCTTCGGAATAAACTTATTTAAAGAACTTAA
Organism: uncultured Bacteroidota bacterium; assembly: GCA_903853805.1. Classification (GTDB taxonomy): domain Bacteria; phylum Bacteroidota; class Bacteroidia; order Chitinophagales; family Chitinophagaceae; genus JAFIGV01. The sequence goes on along the minus strand of CAINUN010000028.1, from coordinate 2,747 downwards.
AAGGCTGTTTCTGATGAGGCAGCCTTATTTATGAAACACAAACGAGTGATTGTAATCCAATATTTTGTTCGACACTAGAGTGAGCTGTTTTTTGAGAAAGAAACTCTTCAATGAAAAAAACGAAGTAACAATAAGGAAAAAATGTTTTTATGAACTTCAAAACAATTTTCAATCAGTTTAGCATAAAAGCAACAATCATAATCCTTATTTGTTGTCTATTCTTGTTCTCTCTTGATAAAGACACATATTCAATTGCTGATTTACTAAAGCCAGGAAATCTCTTTGCGCTTTTGCTCTACTTATTTCCAACTTATCTGATTAGTTATTTCTTTTATTATTTCTTCAGAAAAAGAAACAATAAGAACGCAACATTGTGGTCTTTGGTTTTAGGCATTCCTTCCGGCGTGTTTATTGTCATTGTTTTACTGAGCTTTTGGATGTGGAGGTTGTGATATTTCATCCATTCCAACTCACAATTCCAACGACACATTAACCCACTCATCATCAAACTTGGAGCTGTATTTCTTGTAGAAATTAATGGCGGGTTCGTTCCAATCGAGCACTTGCCAAAGCATGCCATTAAAACCTTTGGCTTTTCCTTCTTCAATCAAAGCATCCATGAGCAAAGATCCTATTCCTTTTCCTCGCCATGCTTCTGTAACGATGATATCTTCAAGGTACATGCGTTGTCCTTTCCATGTGGAATAACGAATATAATAGAGGGCAAATGCCACAATTTCCTCGCCGTTCTTCGCTGTCAACGCCCACCAAACAGGGGTTACTCCAAAACCGCTTTCTTCAAAATGCCGAAGCGATACTGTTACTTCATGTGGTGCACGTTCATAATGAGCAAGTTCTTTCACAAGCTCTAAAAGGCGCGGACAATCTTCGCGGTGGGCTGCTTGAATGGTTATTGGCATTTCTCTAACAATTTAATGCACAATACTAAACTTTGCTAACCGTTATTACAAGACATTGATACGAACAACGTACTTTTAAAAAAGAAACTAAAACTATGAACACACTAGGTGAAATATTGTGGGTGGATGACGAAATTGAATCGCTGAAATCGCAAATCCTTTTCCTCAAAAACAAAGGTTATGACGTGACGCCTGTAACCAATGGCTATGATGCGCTTGAATTCTTGAAAGATAAAATGGTGGATGTGGTGTTGCTCGATGAAAGTATGCCCGGTATGACAGGGCTTGAAACCCTTCCTAAAATCAAAGAATTGCATCCTTCATTGCCGGTGGTGATGGTGACCAAAAACGAAGCAGAGTTTATTATGGAAGAAGCCATTGGTGCGCAAATTTCCGACTACCTTATTAAGCCAGTGAACCCCAATCAGGTGTTGCATTCTTTGAAAAAAATAATGGATAGCAAACGCCTAGTTTCGGAGAAAACAACACATGCTTACCAACAAGATTTTCGCAACTTATTTATGGCGCTCAGTTCCAACCCAAATCATGATGAATGGAAAGAGCTTTACAAAAAATTGATTTTTTGGGAATTGGAAATGGCTAAAAGCGATAGCTCGGAAATGATGGAAGTGTTGCAATCTCAGAAATCGGAAGCCAATACCGAGTTCTATAAATACGTTTCGAAGAATTATGAGAAATGGTTGAAGAGTAAAACTGATGATACGCCTTTGTTTTCACACAAGGTTTTTGAAGAAAAAATTGCGCCTCATCTTCAAAAAGGCAAGCCAAGTTTTGTTATCCTCATCGACAATCTTCGTTTCGACCAATGGAAAGCCATCATGCCCACCATCAACGACAATTATAAGACGGTGGAAGAAGATATGTACTACAGCATTCTTCCCACAGCCACGCAATATTGTCGCAATGCTTTTTTTGCAGGAATGCTTCCTATGGACATTGAAAAAAACTTCCCCAACGAATGGAAAAACGATGATGAAGAGGGCGGTAAGAATTTGTTTGAAGACAAGTTTCTGCAAAAGCAAATGAAGAAACTCGGGCATGATAACCTGAAGACGCAGTATGTGAAAATAACCAACAACGATGATGGCAAATTGCTGGAAGACAATATTCATAATTACCTCAACAACGACCTAACGGTGATTGTTTACAACTTTGTGGATATGCTTTCGCATGCCCGCACCGAAATGGAAGTGCTGAAAGAATTGGCAGGGGATGAAGCTTCTTATCGTTCTCTTACAGTGAGTTGGTTTGAACACTCGCCGCTATATGGTGCGCTGAAAAGAATTGCGGATAAAGACATTCAAATATTCATCACCACCGACCATGGTTCTGTGCGCGTGAAAACGCCGAGTAAATGTGTTGGCGACCGAGCCACTACTGCTAATCTTCGTTACAAACACGGCAAAAACCTACAGTACGAAAGCAAAGATGTGCTTGCCTTCCGCAATCCCAATGATGCAGGATTGCCCAAGCCCAATGTGAGTTCTTCCTTCATTTTTGCCAAAGAAGATATTTACCTCTGCTACCCCAACAACTACAATCATTTTGTGAATTATTACAAAAACACCTTTCAACATGGCGGCATTTCTTTGGAAGAAATGTTGATACCGATTATTAGGTTGAATAGTAAGGGTTGATGATACGCGAGTGATTTACTTTCTAAGCACTATCTCTTTATAAATCGCCACTTCTTTTTCAAGGTCGCGAATGCGTTGTTCTTTTTCAAGGAGTTGTTCTTGAAACGCCAACTCATCAGCACTGGGCGACTTGATAGGAAACTGTGCGCTGAGATCGGCAAAAAAGTTG
>CAINUN010000027.1 GCA_903853805.1 uncultured Bacteroidota bacterium | reverse complement strand
GGAACAATGAAATATCAAATGACCTACAATGAATTTTTCAAGCTATTTAAGGAATCAATAGTTACCCTGCACAAACCCATTGATGCTGACAAAATCAATTCGCTACAGCAAAAGATTAGTGATTACAGAGCCAAATTATCGAATAGCTCAACCCTCAGCCCATCGGATAAGAAAAAGATAGAAATGCAAATAAAGATTTGCGAATTGAAAATAATGGTGGCGCAAATCAAATAGTACCCGTGCCATAGATGCTGGGTTTTAAAACAATCATTAAACAGGTTTTGGGTTGATCTGGTCAAGGAAAAACTTTAGGTAGTGTATTAGTATTCCTCAAGAATTTGGTGCGACCAGATCAACTCTAAATGGTTTTTTGTTTTTCTTGAATTCCGTTTTATCAACCACAAGGTTTCTATTGGGCTCTTGGTTCGTGTCTGGAGACACAGAGCTGCGGTGAGAATTAATGACTTGTTGTGATTTACAAAATCGGCCACCACTAGGCAATAACACATCAATCAGGGGTAGGTACTCTTCATAAGTAATGTGTCACACTTTTTAATTCAGGGGTAGGTACTATTCTTCATAAGTAATGTGTCACACTTTTTAATTCTGGTGGATAGGTATGGTATCTTCATAAGTAATGTGTCACACTTTTTTTCCGGGGTGGGTAGGTAGGTATTCTTCATAAGTAATGTGTCACACTTTTTTTTCAAAAAAAATGAACAAAGGACCCATTTAGCCGTATAGGTGTTGTGAAAATGATATTACCCGAAAAAATAAAAAACAGCATCAATAGCCTTGGAAATAAAACAAGAAAAAAGAGTGCCTTAAAGATTTATGCAGCCCTTTATGGAAGCAATAAAAGAAAAAATGAAAAAGGATATTTCAGTTGCCCATCAACATACTTACGAAAGATAAATGCACGGTATCATGACGTCCTTGAACGGTTCATAGCAGATAGAATAATTGACTTTAAAAAAACAATAAAAATTGACCCTAATGACATCTTCCAAAGCATCGTTTCCAAAACCTATTCTACCCAATTAGGGTACTGTATGCAGTACAAGTTTCTGATTGATCTTTCAATTGGAGAAGACATAGAAGTTGATATGTCCACCAACAAAAAAGAAAGATGGTATGAGGTTACAGCTAATAGCCTAATTGAACTGGGATATGAACCCATAATTACCAGAGATAATTTTGGAAGAAGAGTGTATTACCCACTTATTCAGGAATATAAAACCGAACTAAAAAACAAAGGTTTGTGCATCATTGATGCCAAGACAAGTCAGCCAAGATTGTTGTGGTTAATCATGAAAGATAGAGGCATCATTGACCCAAACTACCATCGTATTTTTAGCAACAACTTAGACCTCTACAATTATTTAGCCACCACCTTGAACTTACCTAATAGAGATGCAGGAAGAGATTTGTTTGTGAATTGGTTAAACGGAAAAGGGTATGTGCAAGATTTGAGAATTGAAAAAATTTTCCCAATAGCCACTTGCTTTATCCGTGGGCTTAAAAAACAATTTTACAAGGATAGTGCATCCTTTATGCAAAGAGCAGAATCTAAAATATGGATTGATGATTTGTTAGAAAACTTGCCAGTTAAATTTGCACTCCCAGTACATGATTCCTTAATCATAAAAGAAGCGGATTATGAGAAAGTAATGGAATACTGTCAGGCAAAATATCCTGAAATAGAATTCAAACGAAAAGAGATTGGTGAGTAGACAACTTCTTGTCGTTTGACAAGAAGTGAAACGCTTTAATTTTTAGAAAGAAAAACAACACGAGCTATAATTTACCACCACTGAATAAAGTGCGCCCAAATCGCAAATAAACAAGCAAGGAACGCACTTTTTTTGTTCAGTCTGATTGCCTGTTAATCGCACAAAAATTGGTAGTACTGGAAATATAATCACAGGCAGATGGCGTTCTTGTTTAATAATAACATTCTAATTATTATATTTGACAAGGTAAAACACCAATGAAGAGTATGACCAAATTAGAAACCAATTTCCCATTTACATGAACTGGGTTGATAGCTACAAACATGACAACAACTACAAAGCCTTCTCCAATATGCTGCAAAAGAAAGAAGCAGCAATAATGATTGATGGACTATTGATGCAATTGATTGAACGCGGTTATAGGGTATTTACAATCCATGATGCATTAAGAGTGAAAGAAAGCGAAGCTGATGCTATAAAGAGTATTTCAACAGCATTGGCTTTAAGTGCTTAATTAGAAAGAAGTGATGGCATTCACAATAAGGAGCGTAGCACCAGCGAGCGACGATCTAAATCAGTAAAGAAGTGTAGATCATTATTGTAAAGACCTCTTTGTAATAGTGATTGTGGGAAAGCGATTTTTGAAGAAGTACCACAAAGAAATATCTTTCAATGACAACCTAATCCAATCATTTAAAATAGTTCCAAAGCAAGTTGAATTAATGCTTTTTGTTTTGTTGTTTTGTAATAGGTTGAATGACCTATTAGCTTTGAAATAGTAAAACCATGAAGAACATCTTTAATTTACACAAGGAAATTTTAGAGGACTACAAATTGTATATCGATAGTTTTATCAATATTCACGACCAAAGGATCCTAAATACTGTAAAAGAAGATTTTGATAAAGGCAATTTATATCCTGAGCCATTAGTTCAATTCAACCCTTCCTTTGAATCTGGTGGGAGTGTTGAAGATTTAGTTAATGATGGAGTATTGGTAAAAGAGTTTAATAATATTTTCTATGATGGTGAAAATAATTCATGGTCAATATATAAACACCAAACAGAAGCAATAGTCAAAGGCAATGAAGGTAAAGGCTTTGTTGTTACCTCTGGTACTGGTTCAGGTAAGAGTTTAACTTACATCTCAACCATTTTCAACCACCTTTTTAAAAACCCAAATAAGCCAGGTATTAAGGCAATTATTGTTTATCCTTTAAATGCTTTAATTAATTCACAGGAGGCTGCATTATTAGGCTTTGAAGAAAACTACAGAAAACGCACTGGAAGCAGTTTACCCTTCACTTTCGCAAAATATACCGGACAGGAAAAGCAAGATGACAGAGATAAGGTAATTGCAAACCCTCCCGATATTCTACTCACCAATTACATGATGTTAGAACTTTTAATGGTGCGTAAGGCAGATGTGGATTTAAGGAAATCATTTTTAGATAGCATTGAATATTTAGTTTATGACGAATTGCATGTTTACAAAGGCAGACAAGGTGCAGATGTATCATTACTAAACCGAAGAATAAAAGCAGCAGCAAAAAATAAAAATATCCTTTGCATAGGCACATCTGCAACAATGGCTACCGGCACAATAGATGAGCAGAAAAACGAAGTTGCAAAAGTTGCAACAAGATTTTTTGATACTGATTTCTTCCCAGAAAATGTAATTGTAGAATCACTAACGTATTCAACAAATGATGTAATTCCTTCAAAGGATGCATTAGTGTCTGCTTTTAATTCAGACATAAAAGATTTTTCAAAAAAGGCAATACTTGAAAACCCCATAGCAATATGGCTTGAAAGAACCATTGCTGTTAGAAATGAAGGTGAAAATAAAAGGAGGAATGAGCCTAAATCTTTAAAAACAATCGCAGGAGAGTTCTCTCTTGAAACGGGAATCAACGAAGCAGAGTCCGAGAAAAAAATTATCGAAATTTTAATTTGGGCAGAATCATTGAACATTGAAAGTGCAGGGGAAAAGAAAAAAGACACAATTCTACCTTTCAAGTTGCATCAATTTATTTCACAAACTGGTTATGCCTATGTAACACTTGAAGATGCTGATAAACGGCATATAACCTTAGAACCTAACCCATTTGTAAAACTTTCTGAAAACGAGCCTGAGGTCCCTGTATTTCAAACAGTTTTTAGCAGGGTTAGTGGTGTGGAATTTATTTGTGTCAGAAAAGATTTTAGTGAATCAAAATTAACCTTTAGAGATTTCAATGAAAATCAAAATCCGAAGAATGATGAAGATTTAAAATTTAATGACGGCATTAAGAAAAAGAAAGTAAAAAGTCGTCTTCAGGATGATTACAAGGATGGCTACATTCTATTTGATAGAGAATACAAGTTGGAGATAAATGACTTTATCGAACTACTACCTGCTGCATGGATAAGCAAATCAGGCAAAATAGAAAACTCAAAAGATTTTCTGCTTCCAAAAGAAATCTATGTATCAAAGGATGGTTCCTTTTCAGAAACACCCAACGGAGGCGAAAAAGCTTGGTTCATGCCAGTTCCTTTAATTTACGACCCAACTTGTGGATTAATTTATTTGGAGCCTAAACTCAGTGAAAAATCGAAACTCATTTCTTTAGGTAATGAAGGGCGATCCACTTCAACCACCCTGATTACACTTCAAACTTTGTTGGCTCTCTACAAACATGGCAAAGTTTTGAAAGAGCAAAAGCTAATGAGCTTTACCGATAACAGGCAAGACGCTTCCCTGCAAGCCGGTCATTTCAACGATTTCATACAAGTTGTTCATCTACGTTCAGCAATTGAAAAAGTGTTGAAAGTGAGTGATGAACCATTAAAAATATCCGACTTAATATTCAAGGTTCAGGAAGTATTAAACCTTTCTGAGAAAGATTATGCAACCAACCCTGCTCCAAACCCTAATAGGCCAAATGAAGATAATCTGGAAGCATTAAGAAACTATATTTCATATCGTATAATACAGGATCTTAAAAGAGGTTGGCGTTACATTCTACCCAATCTTGAACAAACTGCTCTTTTAGAAATAACATACAAGAATTTAGATAAAGATGTTGCCGATGAAACACTTTGGAACACGATTGATTTATTAAATGACTGGTCAGTTGAGAAAAGGAAAGAATTTATTCTGCAAGTATTAAACTACTTCAGAAATATGTATGCAGTTGATTACGACATGCTGCGATATGAAAACAGGCTTCGTATTGAAAGTGAATTAAATCAGCAATTAAATAAAGAAAAACTTTGGTCGCTTGATAAAGGCGAAAAGTTGGATGCTCCAAACTTTCTTTCAGTTCAGGGTGCTGATAAAGCCACAAGAGAAACATTTATTCAAAGTATTGGTCCATCAAGTCGCTTAGCTCGATTCATAAAACATGAGTTTAGAAAACAGGGAATTACACCACCAAGCAGTAATGATTACAACATTTTCATGACTAAGGTTTTGGATGCACTCGCAGAAGCTCATTATTTAAAGAAGATAAATATTAAAGCTGAAAAGGGCGACAAGGATGCATATCAGTTAATCCTATCAAAAGTGCTTTGGAAAAAAGGCGATTTGATAAATGTTGCCACGGATAAAACATCTTACATTACGCTGGATGAGGAAATCAAAATCAAACCGCATCTATATTTCCAATACTTGTATCAGGAAGATTTTTCTAAACTTCCGAAATCATACATAGCAGCAGAGCATACCGGCCAAATTAAGAACGAGGAAAAAATTGAAAGAGAAGATAAGTTCAATGAAGCAATTGAATTAAGTGCTTTGTATTGTTCCCCAACAATGGAGTTAGGGATTGATATTTCATCTCTAAACATTGTTCACATGCGTAATGTACCGCCTAGCCCGGCTAACTACGCACAACGCAGTGGCCGTGCCGGTCGTAATGGCCAATCTGCTTTGGTTTTTACTTATGCCTCCAAGGTATCGCCACACGATAAACACTACTTTGCAAATCCTGTAAAAATGATTGCTGGTATTGTTCAGTCCCCAAGAATTGACCTCACCAATGAAGAACTGATACGCTCACACATAAATGCAACGGTGCTATCCTTTTTAAATGCAGAAGAATTTAAACCTTCGCTAACTGATTTAATAGATATTTCAGGAGGTACATATAATTTAAAGAATGATATTAAAACGAAGTATCAAGATGTTATTGATTCAAGATTTGATGAAATAAAGGAAACAGTTTCTGGGGTTGTAAATGGAATTATTGAACTAAGGGAGACAAAGTGGTACACCAAAATATGGCTTGATAATGAAATAAAACATGTTCCCGTAAAACTTGAAAAATCTTTAATACGTTGGAAAAAAATGTATTTAGATGCCTTGCGGCAAATGAATGAAGCTCATGAAATTAAAACAAGCCCAGTAATAAAAGATAGTGAAATTAAAAAGCTGGCAAACCGTTCATATTTTCTTGCAGAGGAAAGGCTAAATCTTCTGAGAAATGAAAAAAATAAAAACTCAACATTGTCTGAGTTTTATACATTCCGCTATCTGGCATCTGAAGGCTTCTTACCAGGTTACAACTTTACACGATTACCTATTAGAGTTTTTCTAGGTGGCAAAGACAGAAACGAAGCCATATCAAGACCACGTTTTATTGGATTAAAAGAATTTGGGCCGAGCAATCTTATTTATCACAATGGAGGAAAATATAAAGTGAATAGGATTACACCGAATGATGTTGCACTTGATTTATCTACTATTAAAATATCAAAAACCACAGGATATGCATTTCTAAATGAAGAAGGCAAAGGTGTAAATCAAGACCCTATAACAGGCATCCCATTCGATGCTAGCAACATGGATAGGATTGAAAACAGGTTGCTTGAACTTCAGGAAGCTCAATCTGAAAATACTGAACGTATTTCATGTATGGAAGAAGTGAGAACCACCGAAGGCTATCTAACAGAACTTTATTTAAATTCTCAGGATAATTTACTTGATGCCACTAAAATTAAACTCACGGTTGATGGCGATGAATTGATGAAATTATTTTATCAACCAGCTGCTAAACTCATTTTATTGAACAAAAAATGGAGGCGTGGTAAAGAAGACGGCTTTGATATTGGCACAAAAACAGGTTTTTTCAAAACCAAAAAACAAGTTGCAAATCCTAAGCCTGAAGATCCTATTCAAAACATCATGTTATATACTTATGATACATCAGATGTATTGTATGTGCAGCCGATTAAATCACTTGGCTTAACAGAGGAGGGCGTAATTACTATGCAGTATGCTTTACAAAAAGCTATTGAACGGATTTATAATATTGAACCCACCGAAATTACTGCCAAACTAATGGGCAGCGATGAATATAAAAACATCATGCTGTATGAATCTGCCGAAGGTAGTATCGGTGTATTAAAGGACATTGCCCGTAATCCGGTAAAACTCCGTGTAATATTTTTGAAGGCGTATGAAATATGTGGCTATGACTATCCTACAAAAGAAGACCTATTTCCTACACGGCCTAAAGCAAGCTATGATGATTTATTGTCTTATTACAATCAAATGGATCATACCAAAATTGACCGTCATTCCATCATTAAAGCCTTAGAGTTATTAATAGTTTCCAATCCTGATGATACGGTTGGTGGCACTTATGAAGAGAAATACGAGGAACTAAAAAAGGGATTACACCACCGCAGTCCGGGCGAAAAAATACTGTTGGATTATCTGTTTGAAAATGGATACAGATTACCTGATTTTACGAACCACAATATGGAGCAGTTTTATGTGCAACCCGATTTTGTGTATGAGAAAGAAAAAGCTTTAGTGTTTGTCGATGGTGGTGTACACAAAAAAGCCATCAATAAAGCTGATGATGAAAAGAAACGAAAAATAATTGAGTTAGCCGGTTTTGATGTGTTGGTTTGGGATGACACTTCAGAACCAGTTGCAGCATTCGTAACAAGGAGACAAGACATTTTTAGAAAAGTACGCTAAGCAATATGATAGCCAGTAAATTTAAAAATCCGGGGAAACTCGTCAAGTTCAGAGGAAGAAGGTGTGTGGTACAACCATCTTCTGACAATGAAATAGTATTGCTCAAACCACTTGGTGGTTCTGATGATGAAATGATTTCAGTATTTGAACCTGTATTGCAAGCATATGATAAATTGGAAGACGATCAGTTTGAATTGCCTGATAAATCAGACTTAGACAGTTTTCTTACAGCAAAACTCTTGTATGATGCCGCAAGGCTATCTTTCAGACAAGTAAGTGGTCCGTTCAGATGCATGGGCAAACTTTCGTTTCGTCCAAGATCATATCAATTGGTTCCGCTTATCATGGCATTAAAGCAATCTGTTACTCGTTTATTAGTGGCAGATGATGTGGGGGTTGGTAAAACAATTGAAGCCATCCTGATTTTACGGGAGCTGTTGGAACGAGGTACAATAAAATCCTTTGCTGTTTTATGTCCTCCGCATTTATGCGAACAGTGGCAAAAAGAATTATCTGATAAATTAGATATTGATGCTGTAATCATTCGTTCAAGTACTGTTGCAGGATTGGAGAGAAAGATTGTTGGAGATGATACGCTGAATGTATTCAACTATTATCCCTACCAGGTGGTATCCATTGACTATGTAAAAAATGGCTCGGCTAAAATGCCTGCCTTTTTAAAAGATGTTCCTGATTTGGTGATTGTAGATGAAGCTCATACCTGTACCAAAAATCTTGATTTTAAAAAAGCCGGTCAGAGCCAACAACGATATGAACTGTTGGAGAAGATTTCAAAAAACGACCAGCAGCATTTACTCTTACTCACAGCAACGCCACACAGCGGAAAGGATGGAGAATTTAAGTCGCTTTTAGGGTTGGTTAATCCTGAATTTGAAACCTACAATTTTACCGATTTAGAAACTTCAGAAAAAAGAAAGGTTGCAGCCCACTTCATACAACGTAAAAGAAAGAACATTGAGAAATGGTTGGATGAAGAAACTCCTTTTCCAAAGCGTACTACAGAAGAATTACCCTATACCCTTTCTGCATCTTCAGATTATTACAAACTCTATCAGGATGTATTAAAATTTGCTAGAGGCATAAGCACCGAAGGTGTTGCAGCAAACAAGGCTCGAATAAAATACTTTGCTGCTCTTTCATTATTGAGAGGAGTAATGAGTAGTCCCGCAGCAGGTTTTGAAATGTTACAAAAGCGTAAATCCAAAATTGCTGAACCTGATGAGATTACAGCCGAGGAATTGAAAGATAACCCGATTGTGGAAAAGTGGGATGAGCAGAGCGATTCTGAGCAGATTGAAATCATTGACCGTGCAGGACTTTCGGAAAGCGAATGGAATATATTACATAGGCTTGCTCAAAAGGCTGCGGAGTTAACCAAAATTGAGAAAGATCATAAGGTAAAGCTGGGTGCAGAGCAAATCAAACATTGGATTAATAAAGGGCAAAGCCCCATTGTTTTCTGTCGCTTTATTGCCACTGCACAATACGTGGCTAAAATTCTAAAAGAATATTTACCTAAGGATGTAGATGTTCGAGCAATCACTAGCGAATTGAGTGATGAAGAACGCAGAGAGAAGATTGATGAAATGGCTAAAAGTCCCAAAAGAGTTTTAGTTGCCACGGACTGTTTAAGTGAGGGTATCAATCTGCAAGATAAATTTAATGCCATCCTGCATTACGATTTGCCTTGGAATCCCAATCGTTTAGAACAAAGAGAAGGGCGTGTGGATCGTTACGGTCAACCGGGATGGATTGATAAAAACGGCAACCATCAAAACACCATTGATGTTAAAGTGTTGTTTGGTGAAGACAATCCTATGGATGTGGTGGTACTTAAAATCATCATTGAAAAAATACAACGCATCCAAAACACCTCAGGTGTAAGCATTGCATTGGCCGATGATAACCGTTCGGTCATGGATAAAGTTCTGAAAGAGGTTTTACTAAATCCTGATAGAGCACAAAACAGATTTTCTAAACAAATACGAATTGATTTTGGAGCAAGTCCAGAGTTAGATGAATTGGATATTGAAATTACCAACGAGATTGAAGCAGCAAGGGAAAAGGCTGAGAAAATCCGTTCCATTTTTGCACATGAAAGCATAATGCCTGATGAGGTAAAAAAAGACTTACATGAAGTAGATGAAGCAATTGGGGATGTTGCCACTTTAGAAGCATTTGTACTGGCAGCTGCAAAACTATTAGGTGCCAATTTTGATAAAGTACAAGGTGGTTATATTTTTAAGAAGTTAAATATGGAAGATTGGATGGCATCTGCATTGGGACAAGGAGATAAAATTCATATTTCATTCCAGTCTCCTACTCCACAAGGTTTCCGATACATTGGTCGCAACCATCGTTTTGTAGAGCAGCTATGCCACCGCATTATTGCCAACTCTCTTGATAAAGAAAGAAAAGGAAATAAAGCTGCAAGGGCATCCGTATTCCGCACAGATGCAGTTTATACTCAAACCACTTTAATTCAATTCCGTGTACGTAATGTTATTCGTGAAGTGAGTAAACAACACGAAATGGTTTCGGAAGAAATGTTTCTTTGGGGCTACGAGCAAACAGCTGATGGTATTCATGCGCTGGATATTGACCAATGCAAAACACTGTTGCATACTTCAAGTGCATTAGACATTAGTACCGAAAGGCAGGAAATCATTTTTGAAAAGGAACTGCAACATTTTGAAGAATTGCATCCTGACTTTATTGCGGTAGTTGCGAAGCGTTCTGATGAATTGGTGAATGCACATACCCGTTTTGCAAAGTACATAGGTGCTAAAAGGTTTGAAGCAGTTACTCCTGTTTTGCCTCCTGATATTTTAGGGGTTTATGTATTAATTCCAAATCCGAAACTATAAATCTTATTCCATATGAATTTACAAGAACTGTACGGACCAGCCCCCACAAGTGATAAGTCTGATTTTATCCGGAAAGCAAGATTCCTTCAATCCTGGTATCGGGTGAATGTTCTTAATGAGAAGACTTATGGTAATGGTCCAAATGAAAATAGCCCAACAAAAAATGGCAATATGTTGGTTGATGGTATAAACAGCGGTGCCAATTTTTTAAGTCCTGAAATTTTTAACTATGCCCATTTCAGAGTGGTACATAAAAAGAAGGGGGAAACCATAGAGCCATTCAGACTATTCTCCAATATGCTTGGTAGTCAACCAATGTGTTTCAATCTTTTCTATCCACTCAAAGCATTATTTGAACAAGTAAACCCTTCATCAGCTACAAAAATTTTGGATGCCTGTTTACCAGAACTGAAAATCGCTACAATTCTTAGTATTGAAATTGAATATTTCCCCTATCCCAAGAGTGAGTATCTAAATGACTTGACTGCTTTTGACGCAATGATCCTTTATAAATCTCAAGCGGGAGAAAGAAACATCCTTGCAATTGAAACTAAATATACTGAAACACTTGGCAGCAATTCTTCGGGTGACTTAACTGCTCAGATTCAATTGGTCAATGAAAGTCCATATTTTAATAAAAAAGGCAAAGAACATGGAAGAATAGGTTTTGGTCAGCTTGGCAGAAATTTTCTATTAGCTGAGAAGTATCGTATTGAAAACCGTTTGGATAAATGCTTTGCAGTTGTCATCGCTCCCGATGGTAATAGTTCTACTGATACAGAAATTGAGCAATTTCAATCATGGATGAATCCAGATTATCAAAACCGCTTATTTACTCTGAGTTTGAATAAAATGATCCATAGTATTCAAATTAACGGACCATCAGCAACTAAGAACTGGGCAGCATCATTTAAACAACGGTATCTGGATTTTGAGCAATGCGAGGAAGAATATAAAAAATATAGAAAATCATGAACTTCCCATCCATAGACATACAAGGTTCCATTCTATCCACTGACTTGCTGGCAAAAATTCGCAGTGAGCAGGCAACCTTTCAGCAGGGCAAAGATTTCAATCCTGATTTGACCAATGCCAAACTAAAGGATGAAATTAGCCTTGCATGGCAGGAAGCTAAAGGACAATGGACCATTTATAAAAGCAAACTAACCCGATTAAAAGAAGGAGAAACAGGAACTACCGAAACCCGTAATTTTTGGATTTCTCCCATACTTACCAATCTTGGGTATAACCTTACCTTCGACCGCAAAGGTGAAGAACTTAACGGCAAATCATTTCCTATTGGTTATAGAGATAGCAGCTTAGATAATTTTCCGGTGTATGTGGGAGGTTACCACGAGTCGCTAGATAAGCGCCCCGAAAATAAACTACTCCGCGTTTCGCCACATGCCATGGTACAAGAGTATCTCAATTACAGTGAGCATTTGTATGGCATGGTTACCAATGGCCGCCAGTTGCGTTTGCTGCGTGATGCCAGCCGCATTACACGGTTAAGCTATGTAGAGTTTAACCTGGAGAAAATGATGGAGGAGGATCTGTATTCCGATTTCGTTATTCTGTACCGTGTGCTTCATGCCAGCAGAATGCCCAAAAAGGTGGATGCCGGGGCTGACAGCATCATGGAGAAATACCATCAGGAAGGTTTGGAAGCTGGTAGTACCATCCGCAATAAATTAGGCGAAGCAGTTAAAGGTGCAATTAAGAACTTAGCCAATGGCTTTATAAACCATCCCAATAATGCAGCATTACGTGATGCTGTTGCTGCCGGAAATATCAATACAGATGAATATTACCGCCATCAGTTGCGTATCATTTACCGCTTACTTTTTCTGTTTGTAATAGAAGAACGTAATCTTGTTTATTCTGATAGTAAGACACCCGAAACTAAACGCTTTAATCACATCTATTTTAATTATTATAGTTTATTACGATTAAGAAAATTAGCTAAGAAATTGCTTCCACCCGAAGCGAACCGCCATTACGATTTATGGCAAAGTTTAGTAAGTACCTTCTCTTTATTCGAGAAAAAAGACATTGGCGAGAAGCTCGGCATCATGAGCCTGCAAGGTGATTTGTTTGGCTACCATGCCATCAGTAATAGCCAATACGATTTGCACCAATGCTACCTGAGCAATGCGGTACTATTAAATATCATTAAGTCACTCAGTTATTTTGAAAATGACAATGGCGTTTTGATAGCCGTTAATTATGGCGGTCTGGATGTAGAAGAATTTGGCTCGGTGTACGAAGGTTTGCTGGAATTAAAATTAGAGTTCAATAAAGTAGAAGGTTCTGATAATTATTCGGTGAACTGGCAAAAGCAAGCAGGTGGCAGAGAGTTTCAATCTCACTACACCCCCGAAGAATTGGTGCAACCATTAATCAAACATTCATTAGAATATCTCATTGAAGATATTTTGCTGCTGCATGCTCAAAAGAAAGTAAACAAGGAAAATACGATAAAGGCTTTGCTGAAATTAAAAGTATGCGATGTTTCCTGCGGCAGCGGACATATTTTATTGAGTGCAGCCCGTAGAATTGCATTGGCAGTGGCAAGGGTGCTAACCGATGAAGAACAACCCAATCCTTTTTCTATTCGCAAAGCCATGAAAGATGTGGTGCGGAATTGCATCTATGGTGTAGATAAAAACCCATTGGCAGTTGAGCTTTGTAAAATTGCCTTATGGCTTGAAGCATATAACCCCGGAGAACCGCTTAACTTTTTAGACCACCATATTAAATGTGGCGATGCTATTGTGGGCCTGGCACACCGCAGCGAATTGGAAAAAGGAATAGCCGATGAAGCCTTTAAAACCCTTGCTGTGGATGATAAGCACATTGCTAAAACTTGGCGTGATAAAAACGTAAAAGAACGAAAAGAAAGAACTGCCAAAGCCGTGCAGCTAAAAGCAGAGTTTGAAAAAAGTACGGAAAATTCTGTGCAGGAAGCAATGGCAGAATACAAAACTTTTAACCAACTACCCGAAACTACACCCGATGAAATAGAACGCAAAGCAAAAGCATACAATAGATTTATAGATGGCAAGGGCTTAAAGTTTCTAAAAACGATGGCGAACACACAAGTAGCCCAGTTTTTTATACCTAAAACGGAAGCTAATAAAGACTCCTTGATGGCCGATGCAGATTTTCGCCTTATTTTAAGTGGTTACAAAGGATGGCAACTACCACAAACTGCAAAGGCAAAAGTAGTTGCAGAAGAACACAGGTTTTTTCATTGGTTTATAGAATTTCCTGAAGTGTTTAATGAAGGTGGCTTTGATACAATTTTAGGAAATCCACCATTCTTAGGTGGTAAAAAGAT
Organism: uncultured Bacteroidota bacterium; assembly: GCA_903853805.1. Lineage (GTDB taxonomy): Bacteria > Bacteroidota > Bacteroidia > Chitinophagales > Chitinophagaceae > JAFIGV01. The sequence goes on along the minus strand of CAINUN010000027.1, from coordinate 30,741 downwards.
TAGTGGAATTTTTGGGGATGAATATTTGTCTTTTCTTAAAACTAATTATGAACCAGTAAGTGGTGGAGTTGATTTTGTAGCTTACTTTTTTAGAAGGATTTTTGAAATTATTAAGAGTAAAGGATTTCAATCATTAATTTCTACAAATACAATTTCACAAGGAGATACAAGAGAAGGTGGTCTATCAGTTATCAAAGATAGAGGGGGCAATATAATTTACTGTGATAGAAATGTAAGATGGCCCGGTTTAGCAGCAGTTGAGGTTTCCTTGATTTCAATTTTTAAAGGCGAGTGGAAAGGAAAGTACTTTTTAGATAAAAAAGAAGTTGAAACAATCACATCTTATTTTGATGACAATATTTCCTTATCTGAACCTTATGCACTTTTAGCAAATCAAAATAAAAGTTTTCAAGGAAGTATTATTTTAGGTCAAGGTTTTGTTATGGAACCACATGTAGCCAAAAATATGATTGCCAATAACCAAAAGTATTCAGAGGTAATTTTTCCTTATTTAAGTGGTGATGATTTTAGCAATAATCCGGATCAAAGGGCATCTAGGTATGTTATAAATTTCTTTGACTGGAAATTAGATTTTTGCAAAAGTGAATATCCTATTTGTTTTGAATTAGTTGAGAAATTTGTAAAGCCAGAAAGAGAAAAGGTAAAAAGGGATACGTATAGAAATAACTGGTGGTTATATGCAGAAAAGGGAATTAATCTGTATAAAGCAATTAAAGGCAAAGAAAGAATAATTGCAGTTCCTCTTGTTTCAAAGCACACCGGAGTTGATTTTGTTGAAAGTGGTAATGTTTATTCTAATAAATTAGGGATTTTTACTTTAGATACATGGTTGGAATTTTGTTTTCTTCAATCCACAATTCATAATATTTGGGGATGGAAATTTGCCTCAACTCTTGGAGCAGGTACTTTGAACTACTCCAATACAATTTGTTTTGAAACTTTCCCTTTTGTTCAAAACCTCAACTCACAACGAGAGCAACAATTAGAAACCATTGGCGAAGCCCACCACGAACATCGCAAACAACTCATGGTTGGTATGCAATTGGGGCTTACCAAAACCTATAATCTGTTTCACAGCAATGCCATCACTGCCCAAAGCATTAATGATAAGGATAAACAGGTAGCATCTCTGCAAAAGCATTTAGACCCCGCAAAAGGCGGGGCAGGAAAAACAGCTAATACAATTGCATTTGATGAAGCCATACAAGGCATCCTCAAACTCCGTGAGCTGCATGTGCAAATGGATGAAGCAGTGTTGGATGCTTATGGATGGAATGATATAGAACTGAAACATGATTTCTACGAAGTAGATTATTTACCCGAGAATGACAGAGTTCGTTTTACTATTCATTCCGATGCCAGGAAAGAAGTGTTGAAACGGTTGTTGGAGTTGAACCATAAAATACATGAGGAGGAAGTTAAGGCTGGGTTGTGGGAGAAGAAAGACGGAAAAAAGAAAACTGATAAAAATCAAGAAAGTCTAAGCAGTGTTGTAAATGATGCAGAAGTTGATTATGGTTTATTTAAAAAATAATTACAGATGATAAGAAAAATTACATGGTCAGATATTATTGATATGCTTCATAAAGCTAAACATGAAGTTTTCTTAGTAATGCCTTCTATTCATGAAGAATGGATAGAAACATTAATGTCAAATCCCCATTTAAAGGAACTAAGTATTTACGCCTGTATTGATAACCATGAGTCTGTAATTAGAAATGGGTATGGGTCATTAAATAGTATAGATGCGTTATTAGAGTTAAATGCAACAATTACAGAATGCCCTGGATTAAAAATTAGTTTTATTGCAACTGAAGATGAGGCTTACTTTCTTTTCTTAGAAAGCAGAATTTTAGCTGGCGACCCAGATGGGTTGAATGCTGTTGAAGTACATCCCCAAGACGCTTCAGTTTTTCTCGAGAATTTTTTTAATGATCCAAATGTATTAAAAGATGGAATGGTTTCTCAACCACTAAATAATGAAACATTTAAGAAAGTTAAGGAAGTCATTAAGTCTAATCCTCCGGAAGAACCAGATATGAAAAGAATGATAGGAACATACAACACTTTGTTTCAATATGCTGAGTTACATTTAGAAGGTGGTAATTTAACTTCGAAAACTATTTCTATTCCATCAAGCGCACTCCCTTTTAAAGACGTTGAACTCAAAAATAAATTAAAAACTAGACTAAGTCTTTTCACTAAAGAAATTACTGATACATGGACTGAATTATCTGAACTTAAATTAAAAGTTGATGAGGTGAGAAAAAGATATTTAATTACTTGTAGTCTTAGAAAAGATAAAAGCATTCTTAAAAAGTCTAGTAAAGTAGCATTCAAAAACGAAGTTGAATATTTAGAAATACTTGCATCAGAAATTACGAAGAATCTCCAAAATAAAGTTCAATCTGCGATTAATAAATCTGAAGACACATTGAGGAATGAATTAACCTCTTTTTTTATGGTAAATTCACCTGATGGAACTGAAAATTTGGACAAAGAAAATGCTAAAAGGCATATAGAAAAATCAATTGATAAAGTAATTTCAAAAATCGATTTACCTAATGCAGCTGATTTGATTTCAAAAATAAAAATCAAACAAATGTTTTATGAACTTACTTGGGAGGACTTAAATGATGAAATGCTTGTTGAATGGTTTCTTGAAAAAGGATTAATAGATAAAAGTGCAGACGAAATTGCAAATTTTAGCAAAGCATTCAAAGTAAGAAATTGAAATAAAAAATGAGAAGTGATTACTATTTATTAAACAATTTTTACAAACATTTATTTATTACCTATTCCCCACCCTCTCCAAAATCCACTCCCTCACAGTTTGCTCATTACCATCTTTGTCCTTTGTGATTTGCTCATAAACAGATTGTGGTAATTGAACTGATACACGCACCGATTTTTCTCTGTGCCCCACATTATATTTCACGGGTCTTTTCACTATTATTTCTTTCGTTTCTTTTTCTTGGCTCATTCCACAAAATTACACCACTATTCTAAATAGTGTGCAACCTTTTTGTTTTTATTTATGGTCGTTCTGTAGATGTATAACATCCTGATTATAGGTCAATTGTGGATAAATAATTGTGCAATTATTTGGTAAATGTTGCACACTATTCTATCTTAGCCTTATAATTAAGTAACAAACTAAAAGATAGATATATGAACAATCAATTGACAGCAGACAGACTAATGATTAAAGACCTTAACAACCTTCGTAACGATGACATCTTCGTTTCTAATGAAGTTCGTGACTTCAAAGAAGTTACAGGTATTAATTCTAGAAAAGGCTTAGACAAAGCCATTATCTCAAACGGTGAAATCGTAAATGTGGTAAGTAACTCATACGGACACCTTCCTAATCAAGTATTCTTTGCAGAAGTGGAGAATATGCTTTTAGATGCCAACATCTCTACTGCTACCCGCTCTATTAACCGTGATAACCGCTCTTTCGCAGTAGATCATATCTTGAATGATGATTCATTAGCCATTACCGTAAAAAACGGACAAGATGAACTTCGCCCTATGTTGCGTTTCACAAACTCTTATGACGGAACATGTAGAACTAGCGGGAGCTTCGGATTTTTTAGGTCTATATGCAGTAATGGTCTACATATTGCTCAATCAACCATTGGCTTCAACATTAAACACAGAGGACAAATTGCAGAGGTGATTATGCCAAACATTCAAAGCTTAATCAACAAGTTCATGAATAACGAGTATTATGAGCTTCGCAGAAAGTTTGATGTTTTGGCTGAGTCGCCAATTACTGATCTTGAAGGTTATGTGAAAATGACTTGTGAGGATCTTAAATTGTTCATGTTTGAATCTTCAAAAGAAAACCCCGCACCTTCTCTCAATGCAAGAACCGTGATTGACATCGTAAATAGAGAGAGCAAGCAATTAAACACTGCTCCAAATGCTTGGCACCTTTACAATGCCTTCAATGAGGTATTACACGACAAGCTCAAACGCTCTTTCCAAAATCAAAGAGCTACTGATGCCAAGTTGTTTGATTATGTGCTTGAGTTAGCAGGCAATTAATCAGCAACTAGAATTGAAAAAGAACTTGTACTTATTCAGTACAGGTTCTTTTTTGCTTAAGCAAAATGTAAACAAATCTGCTTACATTTACACCATGAATCAACAGTATGAAAAATACAAAGGCATTCATCCGGGTATTTTACTAGATAGAGAATTAAAGAAGCGTTCTATTAAGCAACGCCCTTTTGCTTTATTAATTGGTGAACACCCTCAAACCTTTAATGCGATTACTAAGGGTAAAAGAAACTTTACTCCAGCTATTACTTTAAGAATTGAAAAAGAGTTGGACCTTGAAGAAGGCACTTTGCTGATATTACAAGCCTATTATCAAATCAAGATTGAAAAAGAGAAAGTAACAGAAAACAAACCTGATTTTTCAATCCTTAGGAAATCACTATTCTGGGACACTGCTATTGAAAAGATAGATTGGGAACAACATTACAAAGCGATCATAAATAGAGTAATGGAAAGAGGTAATGAAGCAGAACGAAATGAGATTACTCGTTTTTATGGCAAAGCCAAAATAGAAGCAGCTTTAAAAGCGCCAAAAACAAAGCAATCTTCATTACAAGTTAGTATTCAATAAATAATGCCATGCTTCATTACAATACAGTAAACGCCCTATTACAAGACTGCCTCAGAAAAGTGATGGCGGCTAAAGAGTTTAGTTCTTTTCGCTTGGTTGGAGGAACAGCTTTGAGCCTGCAATTGGGACACCGCAAATCAGTGGATATAGACTTGTTTACTGATGTAGTTTACGGAAGTATTGACTTCAAATTATTGGAGCAGTTTCTTCGTTCAAACTTTGCCTTTGTAGATTATTTTTCACTTGAAAACCCAGCATTGGGAATGTCTTTTTCAGTCGGTACAGATAAAGACAACGCTATCAAGTTGGATATTTACTATACCGATCCTTTTATACAACAGGTTATTATCATTGACGAAATCAGAATGGCAACAATTGACGAAATTATAGCCATGAAAATAGATGTTATCCAGAGAGGTGGTCGCAAAAAAGACTTCTGGGATTTACATGAATTATTACCTAAAAACTCTATTGAAAAAATGCTGCAATTACATGAACAACGCTATGAGTATGGGCATGATAAAGAAAAGATCCTAAACAACTTTACGGATTTCAGTATTGCGGATGATGACTTGGATCCAATATGTCTTAGAGGAAAGTACTGGCAGTTTATCAAAGAAGACATTGAGGATGCTATAAACCATTACAGAAACAAATAAAGAAACCTACTGATTAAACCATAAAAAGAACTTGTACTGAATAAGTACAGGTTCTTTTTTTTATGCCTATGCATAGCCAATAAAACAAAGCATCTCGGTGAGGGAACAAATATGATATAGTAACCTTTGGAAAATGAGTTGAAATTGTAAAGTCTATACCTCATATACCCTTTTAGATCGTTCAAGATTTTATAGCGTGGAATATCACTACCAAGATGGTTGATTTCAGACAAATTAGCAATATTTATTTTTATAAATTTTTAAAACTTTTTTCAAATCAACTATAGAATACTTATGAATGTTAATAATGACTTTCTATTTAAAAAAAATATAAAAATGAAAAAACAAAAACAAGCACCTGATGTGCAAACCCCTAAAAATGTTCAAGTATGCTGCCAGTGTGGTAGCGAGAATGTAAATGAAGAGCGATTAATAAGCTCTAGAGTAAATGATGGAACAATTGTTCACAATGAATTGATAAGCTACTACTGCATTGACTGTGAGGATGTAGTAAACATTGCTTACGATAAATTTATTAAACAACTAAAATAGAACAAATAGAATATGAGTTGGAAAAAAGATTACAGCATAATAGCAGTCAGGAAAATACTGTTAGATACAGAGAAATATTATTTCACTAGAGAAGATCTGACTTTACAATACAAAGACAATAGAACAACAAAGGTAAATTTTGTTTATGAAAACTGTTACTATACTACTTATGGAGATTTACCAGAAACAATAAAAAACGGTTTGGGTAAGTACAATAAAAACAAAGAATTTTTCTTTATAAAAGAGGAAAGTGATTTATTTAATATTAGAAAGGCAATAATAAGAGACAAAAAGATTGACGAAATTTTAAAATAAAAACTAAACTTATTTTGATTTAGTAGTTTAATACACAAGGGGTCAGAAATGACATTCTATAAAAATAAATTTTAAACAGATGGAAAATCAAATTAAAAACATCAAAAACTTTCTAAATGAAATAGATTCATTTAGAAATAAATCTAATAAAGATATAAACATTTAATTGTCACGTTATTATGATGGCTTTGATTTAAGTATCTTAACTCACATGGCAGCCCTTTATTTAAGTATAGAACTTGAAGGAGTTTCTGACCCAGGTGCTTTTAACGGAAACACAATGGCAGTAGAAGATATCATATGGTATCTACATGAAAAATATACCATTGAAAATGTTTGTGATGATATTTTTGAGTATATGAAAAACCTATATGGAGTTGAAAAAAGTGACTGCATTAAAGAAATAATTAACATTATTGCAAATAGCAAGGAAAGAAACTGTATGGGACATTATTTGTTTGCAGCAACAGAAAAAATCAAATCGGATATACGCTACAAATAATAATTGGAAGTTTCTACAACAAAAATCCCGTGCTAAAAACACGGGATTTTTTATTCCAATAACCTTTCTCCACTTTGTTTTTCGTGAAAAAAAATTGAAAAATATTTGAACATTTTTCGATTTAGGTGTTTAATACACAAGGGGTATGAATTGACCACCTATAAAAAATAAATTTTAAAACAATGGAGACAAAAGAAAGCCCAATAAAGTCAGTTAGCTTCATGGATAAGATTAGAGATAGTAAATGCAAAAAGAAAGCTATTGAAAAGTTGTTAAATGAATTAATAAACAACAATAAATTCTTTACTAATGAAGATATTGATATGGACTGGAACAGCTATCAAAAATGGAATAGCTACGAGTATAAATTAATTAAGCAATTTTTAGATAAAAACACACATTGTTATAAGGTTGGTGACTTGTTGGATGAAGAAATAATATCAAATAGTCAGTTCTCTAGAAGAAAGAAATATTACAGCAAATACTCTAAAAAGGAGTTGCTAAACATTAAGAAAGCAGAGGAAAGAGACAGACGAATTAGCGAAATCTTATACAATTGATTGTCAAAAGAACTTCTTGTCGTTTGACAAGAAGTTTTCTTTTGCCTCAATTAAATTCAACAATTAAAATGATACGCTAGGAGATCGTTAAAACCACTGAAAAAGGCGGTTATTCGTTGGTTTTGTTTTAATTTTACTGCTAAATATTATTATAGCACAAAATGAAGGTAAAATACATCAGATGGTCAACTTTAAATCAATCAGGCTCTAGACAGTTGCTTGATAATAGGGAATATGACCTAATCCTTCAAGAACAAATAAGTGGGTCCATTGTCTTTGCTAAAAGACCCAAAGGATTAGAAGTATTAAGATTGATTGAAGCAGGAAAGGTTACTGATTTGTATGTAGAAGAATTTTCAAGATTAGGTAGAAATGCTTTTGATACCCTATCTACTTTAAAGGTTTGCGAAGAAAAGGGTGTAAATGTGCATATCCAAAACATGAACTTGGATAGCATCGTTGATGGAAAACCTAATCCGATATTTAAGCTATTCTCTCACATTGTATCGGTAATAGCAGAACAAGAAAAAGAATTGATTAGAGAAAGAACGGAGATGGGAAAAATAGCAGCTAGACAAAGAGGGGTTGTGTTTGGTAGAAAAGCCGGCACTAATGAAAGAAAGGTTGACTTCTTGAATAAAGACAACAATAAAAAAATATTGAATTACCTGAATGAAGGCAGAACCACTATTAGGGAAATTGCCAAGATTACTGATGCATCAACTGCTACAGTGATGAAAGTAAAGAAGGTGGCCAAAGAAACTAAACATTTAAAAATAGCATGGACGCAATACAATTTGTAGGAAACTACGAGGATTATTTAAACGAAATTGAACAGGTGGTTAAACCTGAATTATTACCTCTAATAGAGCAATTACGCCAAGAAGATCCGCATGATTTGGTAAGACCTGATAGTTGGTTTCCAAATGAGATGTCAGCAAGAGGTTTTGTTTGGACTTTATTCATTAACCAAAAAAGAAAATAATCATGGCTTGGGATTCAAAATACCCTGCATTTGGGGTGATAAAAATTGACGGTAAAAAGGTGCATCTCTATTCAACAAGAGATAGTTACACTACCATTACTTGTGATAGACCTGTTGTAAATGCAATGTGGGCTGGTAGTTTCTTGAATGTTACATTGGATAGTAAAAAAGTGAGGCGGTATAGTTCAAGGGATAGTTATAGCACGATTTGAAAGGGGTTAATAAATGACACTTCTTTCATGATTTTTAAGTTTTATAAACCCAATCTACTCTCCCATCATGAATAAAGAAGTGGCTTTTGCAGCCGACTTTTCTCCAAACAGAAGGTGAGATTGAAATGTTTCCTCTTGGAAAATTTTCCATGAGTATCAAATTGAATTTTTTTGAATAATCGTTACGATATTGCCATTTTTTGTAAAAAAACAAATTGGAGCTAGTTGAAAAATCATATTTATGGTACAGAATTGAAAGGTGGTGGTTTGGTGGTGGTGACCCTGCTACAATAGAGCATAACAGTGAATATAAATGAACATTGTAATGATTCTATAAAGCCAGTGCCATATTGGTTCTTGTATGTTTTTGTAAAAACACATTATTAAATTATTGGTTCGGCCACACCACCACTAAGAAAAGAGGCTGTCGTTTGACAGCCTCTTTCTTTTTTATTCTAAAGAATTGTTTCCACCTTCTATTTTCTTGGTCAAACTTGCCCAATCAATTTTTCTTGAAAAATGCATGACAATGGCAAGAATGGTAAACAAACCAAGACTTCCCATTAGCAAGGCATAATCTTCTAACTGAATGAGGCAGAAAATAAAGCCGTAAAGAATTACCAAATCTCCTGCAATAAGATAAGCCAACTTCTTGTCTCTAAGAATGCTTGCAGAATACCAAGAAATAAGTCCGATAGTCATCACCGAAGCAATGAGATAAGAAAGGTTGTAGCTGATATGTTCTGAAATGGATAAGAGCAAAACATAAAAGATGCACAACGCAAACCCAACTAGGATATACTGTAGTGGATGAACAGGTTTATTATTAATCAGCTCGAGAAAAAAGAAGGTAAGAAACGTAAGCCCAATAATGAGGATGGCATATTTAATGGATCGGTCGGTTTTGGTATAGCTATCAACAGGCACAATTAGACTGATGCCAAATGCAGAAGTACTAATGTTATAATCGCTGTTCCGCCACATTTGCGGGAAGTTTCTATTGAGGTGCAATACTTTCCAAAATGCATTAAAACCTTTTTCTGTAACCGTTCTTTTATCAGGTAGGAAGGCGCCACTGAAACTTGGTGTTTTCCAATTAGAAGTAATGTTGACTATTGTTTCTTTTCCTACTGGAGAAAAATAAAGGAATTGAGATCCATTCAAATTGAGATTGAAAGAAAAATTCGTGACTTTATTCAACGTATCTGTAGCACTTAACTGAATAGGAATATTGATGCCCGATTGAATGACATCTTGGGTCTCCACACCTGAGTTGAAATTCATGGTTTCATTTGCCCAATGCAATTGCACATTCTCTTTAATTCCTCTTAAGTCTGTAATGCCAAATGACACAAAAGCTTGATCGAAAAGGATATTGGCTCTTGGAATATCGGTGTTGAATGTGGTGAGATTTGAGAATGAACCTTTGAAGGAAAGATTGGAATTATAAACCACAATTTCGAAGATGCCACGGTATCTTTTTTCTGGAGAAATATTTCCACTAATATTCAGTTGGTCGGGAAGGATATGAATGTATTGTTTGTACTTTTTCACCACACCTGTCGAATCCTTTATGTATTCTACATAAGGAATGGTAACAAATGGACCCGCAAGTGTTTGCGTTTCGGCCCATTTAGAACTTACTTCTTTAAAGGCTTCATCTTGCCTTGCTTCGCGCTCTTTTACAAGGTCGTTAATTAAAATTGTAGGAATGAGTAAGAACACCATCAAACCCGCTATTATCAAAGCTTTTAACCCAAGGTTGGGTTTTTTCTGTTCGAGCATAATCGTTGGGTTTTATCAACCAAATATACTGCACATAAAGGTTATTGAATTTGTTATTTCTTTAGGAGAAACTTGTTATCCTATTGATTTCAGCAGTTAATCGTACACATCTTTACGATGGCGAACACGAATGATATCTATTAAGAGTTGATTGTCGTAAACAGAATAAACAACTCTGTAAACTCCAACACGAATTCTATATTGATGGTCTCTGTTCTTTAGTTTTTTACATCCTGTTGGGCGAGGTTCATCTCCAAGCGCATCAATTGCTTTGACAAGTTTGATGTAATGTGTTTTAGGAACAAGCTCCAATTCTTTGAAAGCAGACTTGCTAACTTGAATCAGGTATTTCATTTCAACCCGTGCTTTTTGTTGAGCTTGGTTTTGGCGGTTTCCCAACTTATGCGCGCTTCTTCTTTGCGACTTTCAGCAACGAGGCAATCATAAAAATCTTCCCAAATAGCTGCATGATTGGTCAAGTCTATTTGCACGGCAATTTTTTTGCCCTTTGCATTCGTAAGAAAATTAACGCCTGTCATAGTGTTTCAAAAATAAGAAGAAATATTTTCCCATCACCCCACCACCATCTCCCACTCCCCCACTTCATGTTCATCCATATTTCTTACACAATAAAAATGCATTGAAGCACTAACGCCGAGGGATGAAGGCGCTACTTCTTTAAGCATAGAATGTGGTACAAGTTCAATAAACACATCGCCCATCATACCTTGTTTGTTTTGTGCAAGATAGAAACGCAGGGTGGTGTTGCCTTTGTTTTTCAAGGTCAAAGTGTTTGTTTCTTTTAAGGTGCGGCGGGCAATGATGTGGGTTTTCATGGCGGCAAGATGACCGGTGAAATCGGTTTGGCGATGTTGGCGAAGGGTCACGAGGTCGAAGTAAGACTCAATGCTGCGTGGCGATTCGGGAAAATGAGCGATGAGCGAACCCAACACCACAAACAAAGCCTTGCACAGTTCTTTGCGGTTGATTTCGAGCAATTTGCTATTCAAATTCGACGTCGAAGACTTGCCTTGTTTGTTGCTCAAAGCATCATTTAGCGCTGTGTGAAAACTGTTCACTTCTGTTTTTAAGGCAGCAAGCGCAGGTTTGCCCGTCAGGTTCAAGTCCAACACCGAAACCATTTCAATTCTGCTGAGATGAGAGCCACGATTAAAAGGCGTTCGTCCGTGCGGCATCAAGCTTTTATACTCGCCCGTGTCATGGGCAAAAACGTTTTGAATGGCAACATCCCATTTTCGCGCCCTCACCACAAGTTCTTTCATCAAGTCGCTCAGCCCAAGCGTACTGCCTACTTTGATGCCCAAACTACTACCCCACTTGCCATAAGCCGTTTCGTATGCCGTGAAAATGGGATGGTAAGTATTGTATAATGCCAAAAACATAGGGTCGGAGGTGCTGGCAAAAAGCGCAGCATCCGTAAACGTGCCGATGATTAAGGCGCGTGAAAAACTTTTGCGAGTAGACGAAAGGAATGGATTGTTGCTAAACGGCCAAGTGCTTTTAAACGACATCTTTTACAGCATTTTAAAAATGAAGGAGAAAGAAAAAAGTTGTTTTCATCAAAAATAAAGAAAAGAATGGGAACAAAACAGCTTACATAATATAGTTTGTAGTTAAAGAGCTTTATTGGAAATAGTCTTGAAAGCTTACTTAGTTAATGAACTTCACTAGAATTATTCTGAATTTAGTCTTGAATAAAAGAATTATAATAGAATTACTCTAAATAAAAAACGTTGTAAATGATTTAATTTGGAAATAGTCTAATATTGAAACTGAGTAAAGGAAACTGTATGGAATTATTCTAGACAGAGAACGTGTTTAAGGAGTGAATTGTGGAAAGTGTTTTGTGGGGTATTTGGAACGGGGATGAGAATATTTAACCTTGAATGCCATCAATCCATTTCAATCTACGCCACTTATTATTTACTTTTTTCAAAACCATTCTTTGTATGTTTAATAAAGCTCCCCCGTCTGTAAGAACATGAAATTCAAAGTATGCAAAGTGTTTTTTTCTAAAATAAATAGGTTTTGAGAAGTTAAAGATGGCTTTGTATTTGTAGAAATAAGTTCCTTCTGGGTCGGCACTTGATAGAAATGTAACCCAGTCTCCTTTTGTAGCATAAGCATAATTACTATCATTGTCAATCATTAAACTATTAGCAAAAAGGTGTTCCTTCCATACAGTTGGCTTGTTATGTTTTTCAATCAGGAAATTTATTTCTTCTGTAGATAGTATCAAACTAGGGGTATTTGATTTAGGCATTTTAAACACTCCTTTCTTCATCAAATGATAAAAGTCGCTGTCATCTTTTTGCTCATATTTTTCAGCATAAATAATTGGCTTTCCGTAAAATTCTTTATCTATAGCTGCTAAAATTACAGCAGTGTCCTCAACTTCTGTTTGTGCAGAAACATTACTTCCTAAAAGCAAGAAACAAAAAAAGAGGAGGATTAGTTTTTGCATAAAATAATAAACAAACCTACCTAGAATAGCTATACAGCATATCGGGGCAAAAGTCTAAAGGGGCATTAAGCATACATCAACTTTCCTTTTGGTTCAGGAATATTTCTTCCAAGGCTTTTGGCAGTTTCCAACCACTCAAGAATAATGGTGTTCACGTTTTCCAAAGCTTCGGCTTTAGTGCTGCCATCACTCATGCAGCCAGGTAGTTCGGGCACTTCGGCAATAAAACTATCATCTGCTTTACTCCAGTAAATAATCACTTCGTATTTTGCTTCGTTATTCATTGTTCCAAAGTTTGTAGTTAATAATCAATTCTCTTACTTGTTTTACCTGATAAGGTTTTGCTTTGTTGTCTTTGGGTTGCAGGTTAATGATTTCCACAATCCCATCTTTAGTAAAAATATGATGGCTTCCTTTTATCCTGTGTTCAAACCCTAATATTTCTAACAACTTTATCAAGTCAAGAAAACTAAAATTATGGTCGGAAGTTCCCGACAATAATTTCAAAAAGAGCTTTTCAAATTTACTCATAAAATAGCTGCTACTTTTTGTTTACCTCAATTAGTTTTTAGCTTTTGTAAAAATAAAGAAAACAAACAAGCTAATAAACATAGTGTTTTGCTCTTCCCTTTCACTAAAAAACAAAAAAGACGCCGGCATCACCAACGTCTTTTTCAATAAAATTATGTTCAAGGATTTTATCCCAACAACTTCACCGCATCTTTAGCATAATAAGTAGCTATCAAATCGGCACCCGCACGTTTAATGCTTGTCAAAGATTCAATGATGGCTTTGTCTTCATTAAGCCAACCCATTTTTGCTGCTGCTTTTATCATGGCATATTCGCCACTCACATGGTAAGCACTCACTGGTACATCCACCGCATCTTTCACTTCACGAATAATATCGAGGTAAGCCATTGCCGGTTTCACCATCACAATATCTGCACCTTCATCTACATCCATCAAGGTTTCTTTCAGCGCTTCTGTACGGTTGGCATAATCCATTTGATAGGTTTTTTTATCGCCAAAACCAGGTGCACTATCCAATGCATCACGGAAAGGTCCGTAGAAACAAGAAGCATATTTGGCACTATAACTCATGATGCCTGTGCGCGTAAAACCAGTTTCTTCCAAAGCTGTGCGAATGGCAACAATGCGTCCGTCCATCATATCGCTTGGCGCCACAAAGTCGGCTCCTGCTTGCGCATGACTCACACTCATTTGTGCCAATACATCCACAGTTGGGTCGTTCACAATTTCACCGTTTTCTACAATGCCATCATGACCAAAAGAAGAGAAAGGATCGAGTGCCACATCGGTCATCACCACCATTTCAGGACAAGCATTTTTAATGGCTTTGATACTGCGTTGCATTAATCCATTAGGGTTCAATGCCTCGGTGCCTTTATTATCTTTTAGTTCGTCTTTGCATTTAATGAAGAGCAATACACACTTCAAACCCATTGCCCACAATTCTTTCACTTCCTTCACCGTCACATCAAGACTCATGCGGAAGTAGTTGCTCATCGAAGGAATTTCTTCCCTGATTTTTTCGCCTTCTACAATAAAAAGAGGCACAATAAAATCACTTGGAGTAAGAATAGTTTCAGACACCAACGAACGTATTGCCGGCGACTGACGAAGGATTCTGTTTCTTCTAAGAAGTTGCATAATGAAATGTTTTTGAGGAGTGGGAAAGATTATGCTTGGTATTCTTTTACTGCATCTACAAATGCCTTTGCATGGTCAACAGGAATGTTTGGCAAAATACCATGACCGAGGTTGGCAATGTATCGTTGTGGTCCAAAAGCATCAATCATTTCTTTTACCGATTTTTTGATTTCTGGTATTGGTGCTAACAATTTGCAAGGGTCAAAATTTCCTTGAAGTGTAATGCTATTGTTGGTCAATTGACGAGCAAACTGCGGTTCAATAGTCCAATCTAAACCCAAACCAGAAGCAGCACTCTTGCTTAAATCTGCCAATGCATACCAGCTTCCTTTAGGGAACAGTATAACAGGCGCACCTTTCACAGCAGCAGCAATTTGTTCGAGGTAAGGTTGTGCAAATATTTTAAAATCTTGAGGGCTCAACATGCCACTCCAGCTATCAAAAACTTGAACCAAATCTGCTCCTGCAACTACTTGTGCATTAAGATAAGCAATGGTAACGTCTGTAATTTTTTGAAGTAAAGAATGCGCTAATTGCGGCTGACTAAAACAAAACTGTTTTGCTTTATCAAAAGACTTGCTGCCTTTTCCTTCCACCATGTAGCAAAGAATAGTCCAAGGCGCACCTGCAAAACCAATCAAAGGAACACGGTTGTTGAGTTCTTTCTTGATGAGGCGAAGAGCCTCATATACATAATGAAGATTGGCTTCCGCTCCAATTACTTGCAATGCATCCAAATCATTTTGGTTAGCAATGGTTTTAGGTAGAAATGGTCCTTTGCTTTCAATCAATTGAACTTCCAAACCCATGGCTTGTGGCACAACGAGAATGTCAGAAAACAAAATGGCTGCATCAACACCTACTTGGTCAACAGGCTGTAATGTGATTTCACAAGCAAGTTCAGGAGTTTCGCAACGTGTGAAGAAATCATACTTCTCGCGGAGTTTAATATAATCAGGAAGATAACGACCTGCTTGGCGCATCATCCATACTGGTGGACGACTTACTTGTTCGCCACGCAGTGCTTTCAACATTAAATGTTCGGAAGGTGTGTTCATAATTAAAGTGCATCAGCCACGAAAATGACTGATTATTTTTTGGATCAATATTTTGGGGTCAGGCTTTTCGCTGATAATTAATTGTTGTGGAAATTGAGATAGTGAAGCCGCTGTTGTTTGACCTATAGCCAACAACAAAGCCTTTTCAGGAATTTTATTTTCCAACAAAAAACTTTCTACGCCACTAGGACTAAAAAAAATAATGCCGTCATAAGTTTTGTGTAATTCGGTAGAAGTGATATGGGTTTGATAAACATTCACTTCATGTACTTCAATTTTGTTTTCATGAAGCAAATTGGGAAGTTCTTCTCTGCGAGCATTGCCACAGAAAAAGTAAACCTCTTTAGTTTTGTCTTCAATTATTTTACGTGCGAGCGCAGTAGCATTTTCTGCGGTTTCTTTTATGATTACCTTCGGAAAACATTCCTCCGCAGCTTTTTTAGTAGCCCCACTAAGGCAATAAATTTGCCAATGAGTGCAATCTACGTTCAAACCAGAAACTGCATGAGCACCATGAAAACTGGTAAACACTACTGCAATTTCTTTCCCTGAAATAGGCAACACTTTATCTCTTACTACATCAGAAACGATTGGTTTTACTTGAATAAATGGAATGCAATCGATTACAATATTTTTCTCTTCAGCCAATTCAATAAGGTCGTGGCTGAGCTCTTTCGTAGATAATATGTGAATGGCTTTATCCTGCATTGCGCACTTTTTCAACGATTTCTTTGCCTTCACCCGCAAGTATATTTTCAGCTGCATCAACACCTAAATTAGCCGCTTCTGCAACAGCCTTAGTTATACTTACTTCTACTTTCTTAGAACCATCAGGCATCACAATGTTTCCACGGAAATTTACTTGCCCATCTTTTACTTCTGCCAAAGCACTAATTGGTGTAGAACATCCACCTAATAAAGTTTTGAGGAAATCTCTTTCAATCTTAGCACATAAAGCCGTATTGCTACAATTAAAATGAGCACAAGCTTCCATACAAAAATCATCTCCTTCACGAGCCACTACCATGATAGCACCTTGTGCAGGTGCAGGTAACATCCAACTCAATTCAATAGAGTTTTCAGGACGAAGATTGATTCTTTCTAATCCTGCCGCAGCGAAAATGGCTCCATCCCAATTGCTTTCATCAACCTTGCGCAAACGTGTATTTACATTTCCACGAAGGTTATCAATTGTAGTATTAGGAAAACGGTGCAGCCATTGTGCTTTACGACGAATACTGCTTGTAGCAATATGGAAACTTATATCTTGAATATTGGATTCAGTGGGAAAAACATCATTGGCTTTTTTGCCAACAGTAGAGTCATTTTTATAAACAAGAATATCTTTAAAAGTTGCTCTTGGTAAAACCGCAGTTTGAACAATACCTTGTGCCAATTGAGTAGGCACATCTTTCATAGAGTGAACGGCAATATCAATTCTGTCACTTAAAAGAGCAGCGTCCAATGTCTTTGTAAAAACACCTTGAACACCTAAAGCATATAAAGGCGTTACGAGGTCAATATCGCCCTCGCTTTTCATCAAAACTAATTCAGTATCGTAACCTTTGGTTTCTAACAGTCGCTTAACTTCATTAGCCTGCCATAGCGCCAGTTGACTTTCTCTGGTGCCAATTCTAATTTTCCTTTTCATGTGAGTCTATGCTAAGATACGGCGATATATTCGTTAATTGCTTGAATATAATGGCAACCGCGGGCGTTATTAAATTTCAACTTCTTGGCAGTTGTGTTGATTTGTTTTTGAATGCGCTCATCTTTCTTTGATGTTTTGCATTCGAAAATATCAGCAGCAAGTTTTTCCTCGATTTGATTGAGTTTCATTTTTAAAGAAACCAAAACAGGCACATTTTGTCTCATGGCAAACCACTCAACAAATTCTTCTTGATGTTCGCTGATGATTTCTTTTGCTTTTGGAACTTCAGCCAAACGCATTTGTAAGGTTTCATCTTTCATCTTACTCAACTCGTCCACGTTCATCAATTGAACGCCTTCCATATTTCTAACTGAAGGATCAACGTTGTAAGGAATGCAAAGATCAATAAGTACTTTATTAGTACATCCTTCAAGTTTAGCCGCTGTTACTATGTAATGTTGGCAACTAGTTGCAGTGATAATTATGTCTGATTCTTGGATGTATTTTTCAGTTTCTTCAACAGGAGCATATTTCAAACCAAATTCTTCAGCAAGCACTTGTGCTTTTTCTATTGAACGGTTAATGAGCGTAACATTCTTAGTTTCAAGATAATCAACTAAGTTTTTGCAAGTATTTCTTCCAATTTTACCAACACCTAAAAGAAGAATGCTCTTGTTTTGGAAATCTGCAACGTTTTCGCGGATGTATTGTATAGCACCAAAAGAAACGGACACTGTACCACCGCTTAGTTTAGTATTTGTCTTAATGGCTTTAGAAGATTGTAAAGCCGTGTTCAATAATCTTTCCAAGAAAGGTCCCATCACGCCATTGTCTTTAGAGAATTTGGCAGAAAGTTTCATTTGACCAACTATTTCATAATCGCCTAAAACCTGAGAATCTAAACCTGCACTTACTTCTAAAAGATGATTTACAGCTGCTGCGCCATTTTTTACATAAGAAAGTTGTTTAAAACTTGTGCAGCTACCATTTGTTTGTGTACAAATCAAATCAATAATATCATTTACATCCGATGCGAAACCATACACTTCGGTACGATTACAAGTAGAAAGTATAAAAAACTCGTCAATATTAAAAACCGGAGCAAGCGAAATGATGTTTGCGTATTGTTCGTTGTTAATGGCAAATTGACCTCTTATAGTGGCATCAGTTTTACGGTAGTTAATTCCTGCTACCCAAAAGTCTGATAAATTTTTTCTGTTTTCTGATTGCATAATCTTAGTGGATTGTCAACGACACAAAAGTAAAACGACCTTTCTCCACTAGGAAGTTTTTGCGTCACGCCTTTGTCATTTGCCAAACTGATTGTCATCACTACAACTCTGAATGTAAGTCATAAAGTGATGTGAAACCCTTTGTGGATATAAGTTTAGTCGAACTGATTTTCATCATCTATTGCTTTCCTATATCTCCCAATTGTCAGCGCTAAAAATTCCTTAGTTATTTCTTTGCTTTCTTTGCCTTGAAAAACCGACTCATTTTTATGGACAACCGCGCACTGATTTTGATGAATCTTGGCTCACCCGATTCTACCGAAGTAAAGGATGTGAAAAAATATCTCGACGAGTTCTTGATGGACGAACGTGTGATTGATTCGCCTTATTTGCTTCGTGCCATGCTAGTTAAGGGAATCATCGTTCCTTTTCGCTCGCCAAAATCTGCAGAAGCCTATAAAAAAATATGGACTAAAGAAGGTTCTCCGCTCATTGTGCTTACCAAACAATTGCAAAAGACCTTGCAATCAAAGCTTACGATGCCTGTGGAAATTGCTATGCGTTACGGAAATCCAACAATTACTCATGCCTACGAACAGGTTTTAAAGCAAAACCCGCAAGTGAAGGAGGTGATTTTATTGCCTTTGTATCCACATTATGCCATGTCGAGCTACGAAACAGCGGTGGAAGATGCCAAATTGGTTCACAGCAAAAACAAATATCCATTCAGTCTGCGCATCATTGAGCCATATTACAACGAACCTAATTATATCAACGCTTTGGCGGCTAGCATTGAGCCATATTTAAAAGAGTACGACCATCTTTTGTTCAGCTATCATGGTGTGCCCGAAAGGCATATTCATAAAGGCGATGTCACCGGCAATCATTGCCTGAAAGTGGCAGATTGCTGCAATGTAAACTCCGATGCACACAAGTTTTGTTACCGTCATCAATGTTATACCACCACTCGTTTGGTTGCTGAAAAATTGGGGCTTGCAAAAGATAAATTCAGCCAGTCTTTTCAGTCGCGTTTAGGAAGGGCGGAATGGTTGAAACCTTATACTGCAGCTCGCCTTGCAGAACTACCCACTGAAGGCAAAAAGAAAATCCTCGTGGTTTGCCCAGCTTTTGTGAGCGACTGCCTCGAAACACTTGAAGAAATTGCACAAGAAGGCAAACACACTTTTAAAGAAGCAGGTGGTGAATCCTTTACCATGATTCCTTGCTTGAATGTCCATCCGCTTTGGGTGGAAACTATTTTGAAGTGGGTGGGGTGAAGGTGTTACTAACACCGACCGTTATACACTCGTTGTAAATGAGTGTTTGGTGGAGAAATTAACTACCACCCTTTAATTTCCTCTTTTCCGTATGGCAATGAATCATGTAAACAATACATTGAGACAATTACAGAACCAATTTCATTCAGATGCCCTCTATCATAGTTATATGTTCTTATTATAGCTGTTGAATCCTCATAATCATAATCAAGCACTTCATATTTTATAAAGGGTTTTAAATATCCAAACATAAAATCAATAGATGTATCACGTCTGGTATAATAATCCTGCATACTTTTTATACCAGTACATTCATTAATAAAATAAAGCCCTTCATATTCTCCATTAATATAAAAATAACCATATTTTTTGTCTTTTACTCTCGCATGACTATAGTATATCTCAAGGTAGATTGATATACATTTATTGTGTTTTAGAAATATGAACACAATGAGTATTAAACAACAAAACACAATCACTATTATTTTCTTTCTCATTTCCTTTCCACAAGCCATCAAGAAGCCTGCTCATTAATTAATCATTTTCACTTCCAAAAATAACCATTCCCCTCCACTCCACATCCTCATAACATCAACTTAAAAGCTATAGTCATCAATTTGATGCTTGTAGGTTTTAAGTTGATGCTTTTAGATATCGGTGGTGGTTCTTGTCGCTTTCGGGTTAGTGCTTTCTCGCTTTAAGTTGAAAGCTTCTCCTTTTAAACCAAATCCTGTAGCTTTCAATGTACTACGTTCAGGATGTAAATCAGAAGCTATCGCATGTGAAATGAAAGCTGAAGCTATCATTTTAAAGGCTCAAAGAATCGAATCAGAGCAAAAATCTGCCATTTTGTACCATTTACCTATCAATTTGATGGGTTTAGCTATCAAATCACAAGCTAAAAAGTCAGTCGAAAATTTGAGATAACGTGTTTTTTGAATAAGTATAATATGCTATCTCAGCTTTGAAGGATTTATTTTAGATTCCTGTTATCAAGCTTTCCTCAATGCTTTGAAATAAGTTTTTAACATCAGCAAGAAACCCAACAATAAAAACGCCCCTGAAAATGATAGTACACGAAGCCAATAATTGACAGGCACCATCAACTCTTGATAAGTAATGTGTGGAAAATTGAATTGTCTTGTTCCCTTAAGAAAACCTGCAATAATGAGCGAAACCCAAAAAACAACAAGGCTTGCTTGCGATATATAATACCCCCAATGAACCCATCGCTTATCTCTAATCTCCAATTCATCAACGCGAAGGATATAACTCATGGCAGCCATTAAAATCATTGTGTTAATGCCAATAGTGGTGCCCATAGCATGCGCAACGGTAACGTGTGTGCCATGTGTGTAACGATTAATTGCAGGAATGCTCATCAACAAAGCAAGCGTTAGATTGAAGAACACCCACACTTCGGCAGCAATCAAAAATTTATAGGTAATCAGGTGTTTAAACTTGCGGCGTTCATCCATTTTTTCTTTGAAGCTTTGAAGCATTTTTATGAAAAACAACCACTCGGTCATGCTTATGCCATATGCCACATCGCGCAGCCAAGAAGCAGATGGAACATTATAAATATGGTGCCCCCAATTGAACATCATATTTGTAATACTTAAAAAGAAAAAGTAGTAGGCAGTTTTTGTTCTAGCAATAGAGTCCTCACCTGTGAGCGTCACCATAAGAAAAAGGGAACACCCATATATGATTTGATTCCAAGATCCCACCATCGAACCATTACTTTTCCATTGAACAATGACTTCTTTTAAAAATGACTGACGAAACCATGGTATTTGATAAAGATTTTGCTCTAAAAAAGTAAAAAGGAAAAAGCAAATGCCAGCTGTCCACATCCACACATAAAGCGGATAGTCTTTTGCTTTCAGCCAAGCCTTAAACCACGCTACCATGAGTGCCAGCCAAGAAATCAGTAACGGCAAACACAGAAACGGCGGAAATTCCCAATATTCTCTACCTCCAAATTTTTTAAAAGAGTAAAACAAGAAAATAACTACTACAGTTATCATCCAAAGATTGATGAAAAGTCTTTCTGCAATAGTTCGTTTTGCTCCTTCCTCTGATACTTCTTTTTTGAAAAAAAGAAGGCAAGAGGTTGCTCCACCAATAATCCAAAACAATGCTGCCGAAACGTGCATTGGGCGCAATTGGTAGAAAGGAATGTATTGGTTGTAAAACTCTGGATTGAGGTAAGAAAATGAGGCTAACATGCCGAAGAACAAAGTAGCTATCAACATGACCAAGGCAAAGCCCATAAATATTTTCGTTCCCTTGTGCATCATCTTTCTTGAAGTTTGTAATTGCCAGTCCATTCAACGGCTTCTGCCGGCACACGACTCTTACCAGAACTATCTACCCACGCTAAAAACTCAATGACTTCATCTGCTTCTTGTTCTTTCAATTTAAAATTTGGCATTCGAGCAGTACCATATTGAACAAATACTTTCAAGTAAGGTTTTCCTTTTTCAGTTACTGAATTTGTAAGGTCTGGTCCAAGGTAACCACCTAAACCAAACAATTGATGACAGCTTTGACAGTTTTTGTCTTGCCAAGTTTTCCAGCCTGCCATTATTTTACTAGATGGCAAATGCTTGGGCTCAAGATTGCCATTTTTGTAAATAGCAATGCTGAACAACATAAAAAGGATGGTCAATATGGTAAATATCTTGCTCAAGTCTTGCAAAAAGAATGTCAAAAAACGATAAAAGATTAGGAACCCGCCATGACGAGCGTCAGTATGCAACATGACGAACGGCAGGTTGTGAAAGCCCCTACGAAGTCAACATGCTTTCTTTGAAAAAAGTTATCCTTTTCTAAGGATTCCGAGCCGAAACTGATTAAGTTTGTAAATCAATGCGCTCAGTTTATTATCTTGCCCCTTTTTAGTTGCAAAATCAGCGGTTTTAAACATTGATTTTTTTAAAGCAACCTGTGTAAATCGAAAAGTAATTTCATGTTTGAAGCACCTGTACATCAATTCCATATACCCGTTTTAGGCATTGCCTATAGCATTGACACTCCTGTTAAGGTGGCACGTTATGGCATTTCCTCTGTAGTTTCTATTCTTGAAGACGAATTAATGGAAGACCTTAGGACCTATTATTCCCTGAATAACAACATTCCGTTTAAACCTATTACCAAAAAGGAAGAAGATTATCGAGCGCATAGAATTGCTGAATACTTAAATGTACTTCAAGTTATTCTTGACCGTCAAATTGTAGAGGTAAAATCTTCCCCTTTTTCTCCTGACTCCGAAATAACAAAATACTTTCTACTCCTCCCTGATGATTCTCCTTTAAGAAATAAATTCCTTGACATGCAGGAAATGACAGAAGGAGAAGAGAAACAAAAAGTGCAACAAGAGTTAAGAGATGCTGTAGTTCCTGGTGAAATTGATGTGAACATTATGGCAAAAGTGGATAATCCTCGTTTTACAAAAGATGGACAGCGAATGCCAGATGAATTCTGCGACGCAATGTCTGCTTTACGAGGTTTTGCAAGTAGTAATCTTAGTTCTTCGCTGGTGTTTTCCGCTGGCTACAATCCAAGATTATATGCTTACACTGAGCAGTTTGAAGACTTCTTTCCTAATGAAAATGGCAGGCTAAAGAAAAGAATCATCCTTAAAGTAAGCGATTATCGTTCTGCATTAATTCAAGGGAAAATTTTAGCGAAACGAGGCATTTGGGTTTCTGAATTCCGAATTGAATCTGGTTTGAATTGTGGTGGTCATGCTTTTGCTACAGATGGCTTGCTTATGGGACCTATTTTGGAAGAATTTAAAAACCATAGAAAAGCACTTACGGAAGAGTTATTTGTCCTTTGCAATCAAGGGTTAGAAGCAAAAGGAAGAAAACCCTTTTCTACAATTCCAATTCAAAAGATTACTGCGCAAGGAGGTATTGGAAACTTTAAAGAACAAGAGTTTTTACTTTCCTATTACGATTTAGATGGCACAGGTTGGGGAAGTCCATTTTTGTTAGTACCAGAATCAACCAATGTAGACGAAGAAACTTTAAACAATTTAGCAAACGCTTCAAAAGATGATTATTACTTAAGCGAATCATCGCCATTAGGGGTGCCTTTTAATAATTTTAGAAAGGCACAGTCTGATGTATTACGATTAGAGCGTCTTGCAAAAAATCGCCCAGGAAGTCCTTGCTACAGAAATTATCTTTCATATAACACAGAATACACCGAGATCCCTATTTGCACATCATCACGACAATATCAACACTTTAAAGTGAAGGAACTGAAAGAAAGTGGCATGAGTGAAACAGAATTGAAATCAGCTATTGAAAAAATTGCTTTGAAAGATTGTCTTTGCGAAGGCTTAACGGCATCAGTACGTGTAAAGAATGGTCTTAAAATTCCTCACAATCTTTCTGCAACTTCTATTTGCCCAGGACCTAATCTTGCTTATTTCTCAGGCATATTTTCGTTGAAGCAAATGGTTGACCACATTTATGGTCGCACAAACATCAATAACAATCTTGATCGTGCGCACATGTTTGTAAATGAGTTGGAGTTGTATATTGAATACTTGAAAAAACAAATTGCCAACAGCATTGAAGCAATGACTGAAAAGCAATTGAATTCCTTTAACAAGTTCAAAGCAAACCTTCAGGCTGGCATCAATTATTACAGAACAACAATCCCACAAATTTGCCAAGATAACATCACTGCAGCCAAGCTTGCGTTACTTGAAACTCAGTTATCAAAAGTGTTGGCGTAACACTTTTTTATGGAAATCCGCTTTTTGTTCATCTTTACAAAAAAGCTGGATCTAATTGTCGAATTCAAAGGCACATCAACAACTTAGTGATGAGGAGCTAATTGCTCGCTATCGTAAAAGTCATGATAACAATTGGTTGGGCGTTTTGTTACAACGCTATACTCTGTTGCTTTTCGGTGTTGCCATGAAATATCTGAAAGACAAAACAGCTGCTGAAGATGCTGTTCAACAAATTTTCCTAAAGGCATTAACACAGTTACCTGAAGGAGAAATCCTCAATTTCAAAGGTTGGTTGTATGTGCTGATGCGTAACCATTGCCTACAAATTTTTAGAAATAATAACTATAAAACATCTGGTGATGATTTACATCAGCTTATAACACATGAAGATTTAGAAGGGCAAATTTGGAAAGAGATTACTTTAGACCAAATGGAGCTAGCCTTGAAAGAATTGAATACCGAACAACAACAAACCATCAACCTATTCTATTTCGAATCAAAATCTTATCAACAAATAATGGGAATTACAGGTTATAATTTTATGCAAGTAAAGAGTTTTATTCAAAATGGAAAACGTAACTTGAAATTGATTTTAGAAAAAAGATTGAACCAACATTTATAATGAAGGACCAAACTAAAATAGAAATGCTCAACCAACAACCGTCAACCCCATTGACAGAGGAAAAGTTGCAGAACTATCTGAATGGTTACCTATCATTACAAGAACAACATGAAGTAGAACAATGGTTGTCAACAGAAGGAATGGAATCAGATGCGTTAGATGGGCTCCAAACAATCAACTCTATTGACACTAACCACATCGTTCACCGTGCCAATCACATTCTAAAGAAACAAATCAAAAACCATCGAACAAAACGCTCAATGAAGGGTATAGAATGGAGTTGGATTGCTGTTGTAATAATTTTGTTGTTGGGTATAGCTGCATATTTAATGATGCAGTTGTTGTTGAAAAAATAGCAAAAACGTTTTGCTTCTATGCTTAATCCAGTCATTCCTCAAAGTAACTTTTCTTGTCCTTTTTACAAAATAAAGAACAAAAAAAGCCGCTTCAATAACGAAGCGACTTTATATAACAATATGAATATCTTATTAGAGCGCTGCTTGATAACGTTTTTCTACTTCGTTCCAATTAATTACGTTCCAAATTGCACCTAAATATTCAGGGCGACGATTTTGATACTTTAAGTAATAAGCATGTTCCCAAACATCAATTCCAAGAATTGGCGTGCCTTTTACCTCGGCAATATCCATCAAAGGATTATCTTGATTAGGTGTTGAGCAAACTTCAAGCTTGCCATCTTTTACTATCAACCAAGCCCAACCACTACCAAAACGTGTAGTACCTGCGGCATTCATTTTTTCTTTCAAACCATCTAATGAACCAAATGTATTGTTGATAGACTCCGCAAATGCACCTTGTGTTGCGCCGTTGTTGGCACCAAGAATGCTCCAGAACAAAGAATGATTAAAATGTCCACCACCATTATTACGAACTGCAGCTGGGTATGAACTCATGTTGGACATAAGCTCTTCAAGAGATTTGTTTTCCCCATCAGTTCCAGCAAGCGCTTTATTGAGGTTGTCAACGTATGCTTGATGATGTTTGGTATGATGAATGATCATCGTTTGTGAATCAATATGTGGTTCCAAAGCTTCATGAGCATAAGGAAGAGCAGGAAGTGTAAATGCCATAAGAATAATTTTTGTTGATGCAAAGGTAGCCAATTCGATTAATCAGCCTTTAGTTTTCGATGATGAAACGATTTGAAATTTCAATAAAAAAAGCCTAGTATGAACTCTAGGCTTCTAAATATTAATGAATGGAAAGCACGACTATTTTTTGTTTTTCAAAATTTCATTGGCTTCATCCAAAAATTTGAATTGTTCTTTCCCTGCTTCTGCACCAGCTGGATAACCTAATGAACCTAAGGGATTGATACTCTTTTTACCATCGTCTCCTTTCGTTAAGAAAAACAGCCAACAAGTTGGGTATCCTCGCACTTGAAAGGTTTGTTGTAACTCGCTATTTTGTTTCATGAGTTCCCCTGGTTGTTGTTTATAACGAGGATAATCCAGTTCTAGCAACACCACATTTTTCTTAGCCCATTCTATAAATTCTGGTTTCGAAAAAACTTCATTTTGAAGTTTTTTACACCATCCACACCAGTCACTTCCTGTGAAAAAAGCAAAAATTGGTTTTTTGGCTTTGCTTGAAATTTCGGCTGCTTTGTTTATATCTGTAAACCACTCAAGTCCTTCTTTTTTGTCTTTATTTTTCTTAGCAAAAGAAGTATTACTGCCAACAAAAAGCAGCAACAAAAGTACAGAGAGAATTTTTTTCATCGAAAAGATTTGTAGTTGCAAAGTATTGAAAAAAGGCAGAAACACTTTTAAAAAGGTTTGTGAAATTATAATTGACCTTATGGTTGCAAAACAGCGAATTTGTAAATATTAAAAGAGTTTCCTAATTTGAACACATCAAAAACGACCTACGATGGAACAAAATAAGACTCCAAACAAAATGGAATCACCTCCGTCATTAGTGCATCTTATTAGCATAGGGTTGACTGATGAAGAAATCAAAAAGTCTCTTTTTGATACCTATCAAGATGACTACCATGTAATGAACCTAATGCAGGAAGTAAAACGTTTACGAAATTCAAGGAAAACTTCTTCCGGATTAATTTTTATAATGATTGGTGCTGCTATGTTGTTCATGAGTTGTGTGCTCACTCTGACTGGAAGTTACACCGCAGGTAATTTTGGAATGGTTTTGTTTGGCTTGACTACCATTGGCATTACTATCGTATTTTGGGGTTTGGTCAAAATATTTTCTTGATAAAGGGTCAAAGCATAGGGAGTTATACTCAGTTTGAATATTATGACTAACTTGCGATTCTAAATTCGTATTGATGAATCGTATTGTATCTTTCCTTTTGGGATTGGGCATGATATGTAGTATACATTCCTGCCAAAAATTTTCTGTATCCCCAAATACAGAAACCCAAACGAATCAATCTGCTGGTGTTAGTATTTATAATAGCTTCCCTGAAACCTTTGAATTAGGAACTAAAGCTACTTATCCGAGTGCTGATGTCTCCTTCACTACTGGCATTTGGAATTTGACTGATGCCATGATTGGCAATACTACAAGCGACCGTAAAAATGGAACCAAATCAGTAAGAATTCAAAATTCAGGTATCCTTACCATGAAATTTAACTCAGCCAGCGGAGCGAGTGAAGTTCGTATTTATCATGGTGTGTATGGAACTGAGACAGCAAGCACTTGGGAACTTTGGTATTCAACAAATAGTGGTAGTACTTGGATAAAAACAGGTAGCACTATTACCACTTCTTCAACTACTATAAGTGTTACTTCTTTTACTATGAACATTACAGGCTATGTTCGTTTTCAAGTAAGGAAATTGACTGGTGGAAAATTAAACATTGACGATATTTCTATAATTGACAACCTTACTAGCACTGCTACAAAAGATGATAACCTTGCTATGGGTAACCCTAGTAATGCTACAACAGTTACTTCCAATGCCAACAATTATTTGTTAGTAAAATCCCAGTATTCTTTATCTTACAACAACTCTCGTGGTTCAGCCAATTGGGTTAGTTGGCATTTAAGTACTGCTTGGAAAGGCACCGCTCCTCGTTGTGATTGTTTCACCAGCGACGCTACGCTTCCTTCGTCATTCTTTAAAGCAACAACCTCCAATTATACTAATACTGGTTTCGATCGTGGACACCTTTGCCCATCCGAAGACAGAGATAAAAGCGACACCGATAACGCTGCTACTTTTAAAATGACAAACATAATCCCTCAAGCTCCCAACTTAAATCAGATTACTTACGTTGCTCTTGAAAACTATTGCAGAACCCTAATGAATTCAGGCAAAGAATTGTATATCATTTCTGGTGGTTATGGCAGTGGTGGAACTGGCAGTAATGGAGGTACTACAACTAAAATAGCCAATGGCAGTATTACTGTTCCGAGTAGAATTTGGAAAATAATTGTCGTACTTCCGGTTGGAACAAATGATATTGCTCGTGTAAGTACAGCTACTCGTGTAATAGCTGTGGATATGCCTAATATTAATACTGTTAACGCACAGTCATGGGGTAATTATCGCACAACTGTTGATGCTATCGAAACATCAACGGGATACAACTTCTTAACCAACGTGCCTACCACTATCCAAAACTTAATCGAGGCTTCTGTTGATAACGGACCAACTCAATAAGGGCTAAGCTCATATATAACAAATGGCACGATGGTATTTCCATGGTGCCTTTATTATTACAACTAAAATATCATGAAAACTCTTTTTGCACTGATATTCACTATTCTTTTCTCTCCATTCAATAATTTTGCAGGAGATTTTCGAAGTCATGTATATCATGAAAACTTCGATGGTGGCGTTTATGTTTTTGCGGATAATGATGAATATTGCCCAGTTTCAATTTTGATAACTTTTGAACTCGCCAATATGGAAAGCACTGAAGGCAACAATAAGGTCTTCTTAATCCCAGCAAGAACAAAAAGGTTTTTTATTGCTGATTTGAAAGTTTTAGACACTTATGCTGCCTATAAACTCCGTTATAGTACAAGAACTCAATATGGGAACGCAGAACAAACAAATTTTGATAAAGACATTGTTTATTGGCTGCCCTACAAAACAGGAAGTACCTACAAATTGTTTCAAGGATATAATGGAAAGCAAACACATCAAGGAATTAACGCTCTTGATTTTTCACTTACTGAAGGAAATGAAATTCATGCAGCTAGAAAAGGAGTAGTAGTGAAAGTGGTTCAACAAAATAGCAAGCATTGTTCTCAACCCGAATGTGCCAAACTCAATAATTTCATCCTTATTTATCATGAAGACGGAACTTTTGCAAGCTATGCACACCTCCAACAAAATGGTGCACAAGTAATTGAAGGCGATATTGTTAATCAGGGACAATTGATTGCCTTAAGTGGTAATGTTGGTAGAACTGATGGACCTCATCTACATTTCGAAGTGTTTTTGCAGCAGCTTGAAAAAAGAACTACAATCCAAACCTACTTCCTTACTACGGAAGGGAAAAAAGAAGTACTGAAAGAAGGAAGTGAATACACTAAGAATTATTAGTTTATTCCCTAATTTTATTATTTGACCACAAACAATATTTCAAGAAACACTACTTACTCAAGTGCATACTTCTTTCTTTGTAAAGGTTGCGGAACCACGGGTCACGTAGGTTTTTGATAAAACGAATAGCTTCACCCGTGCTCTTCATTTCAGGCCCTAATTCTTTGTTCACATTCTGGAATTTATTGAAAGAAAACACAGGTTCTTTCACTGCAAATCCTTCAAGCTTTTGTTCCATCACAAAGTCTTTTAGTTTGTTTTCACCTAGCATTACTTTGGTAGCAATGTTGAGATAAGGAACGCCATAAGCCTTGGCAATAAAAGGAGTTGTTCGGCTTGCACGAGGGTTGGCTTCAATCACGTAAACATGTCCGCCTTTGATGGCAAACTGAATATTTATCAGCCCACGAATATCAAGAGCAAAAGCAACCTTTCGAGCAATCTCTACCATCTCATCCACTACCAAAGGCGGCAAATTGAATACCGGCAACACCGAATGACTATCTCCACTATGAATACCAGCAGGTTCTATGTGTTCCATGATGCCCATGATGTGAACATCTTCACCATCGCAAATAGCATCAATTTCCGCTTCCTGGCATCTATCAAGGAAATGGTCAATCAATATTTTATTTCCCGGAAGATGCTTCAATAAACTCACTACACTTTTCTCGAGTTCTTCATCATTAATTACAATGCGCATCCGTTGACCACCTAACACATAAGATGGACGAACCAACACAGGATATCCAACTTCTTTAGCCACATCAATGGCTTCGTCTGTAGTATATGCAGTACCGTAATTTGGATAAGGAATACCCAACTCTTTCAGCATATCACTAAAGCGTCCACGGTCTTCAGCAATATCCATATTATCGAAAGAAGTGCCGATGATGCGAATGCCTTTTTCATGAAGTCTTTTAGCGAGTTTCAAAGCGGTTTGTCCGCCTAGTTGAACAATCACACCATCGGGTTGTTCATGTTCTATGATTTCCAAAAGATGTTCCCAATAAACAGGTTCGAAGTAAAGCTTGTCAGCAATATCAAAATCTGTAGAAACGGTTTCAGGATTGCAATTCACCATGATGGATTCATAACCGCATTCGCGCGCAGCCAACAAACCATGCGTACAACAATAATCAAACTCAATACCTTGTCCAATACGATTAGGACCAGAACCCAACACCACTATTTTCTTTTTATCACTTCTTTTG
>CAINUN010000026.1 GCA_903853805.1 uncultured Bacteroidota bacterium | reverse complement strand
TGGCCCTTCCATGCGGAACCACCGGATCACTATATCCGTCTTTCGACCCTGCTCGACTTGTTGGTCTCACAGTTAAGCACCCTTATGCTATTGCGCTCTACACACGGTTACCAAGCGTGCTGAGGGTACCTTTGAAAGCCTCCGATACTCTTTTGGAGGCGACCACCCCAGTCAAACTACCCACCAAACAATGTCTGACGATAAAACGCATACTACCAATGTTCATCGTCGTGTTGCAGCATCCAAAAAGATGCTATCACACAACGAAAAATTTAAAAAATTCAGACGGAATCATGAATCTGATCTCCCCCTCAACGAATCTGCTCATCAGGTGAGTAAATCTACTCATCAGGTCAGTAAATCTGTCTATCAGGTCAGTAAATCTGTCCATCAGGTCAGTAAATCTGTCCATCAGGTGAGTAAATCTGCTCATCAGGTGAGTAAATCTGCTCATCAGGTGAGTAAATCTGTCTATCAGGTGAGTAAATTTAAGTATTTTGTACCAGCTTGATAATCAACAACTTACAAATTCCGATTTTTGAAAAACGCAAAATTCGACCCTTTTTACCCCAAAATCAGCCAAAAATCCCCTCCAAAAATTTCTACCTTTCCTTCTGTGTAATTTCTTTTTTGTCTAATAAAATCTGCGAATCTGTGGCTCCCTTTTTCCCCTCCCTCCAAAATCTTTTTCATAAATCTTTCATAAAAGTTTGTTCATGTTAAAAAATTTTCCTAATTTCGCACCCTAAAGAAAAAAAAATGGAAATAGACCAACGCAATAAACTCACAATGTACATCGTACTCCTTGCCTTTTTAGAT
Source organism: uncultured Bacteroidota bacterium (assembly GCA_903853805.1). Lineage (GTDB taxonomy): Bacteria > Bacteroidota > Bacteroidia > Chitinophagales > Chitinophagaceae > JAFIGV01. Next base: position 6,351 of record CAINUN010000026.1, on the reverse strand, counting down.
GCAACAAATACGATATGGAATGGTCTCATAGCGATGGTAGCCAATGTAGCCAAATTCAGAAACGAAATACTCCTGATCCAAGGCACACAAGCGATTGCAGACCGAATCCTCAAAGGACACACCGTTACTTTAGCAGGAGTACAAAAAGATATGCAAGACGAAACGATGAAAGTAATTGCAGCCGTAAAATCTTTTGCAATGTCATCCGTCATCCCAAATATGACACTTTGGAATAGCGTTAATTACAACATCACAACCCTCAAAGCAGGCGGAAATGTCCTGATGAATAGCAGATGCCTCACAATTTATTTAATAGCAAATGGAATAGGCGCACCCCTCGCAGACCACGGCGTAACCACAATAGAATTAGGCGCACAACACATTCTCATAGCACAACATTTAGTGCTGATTCCAACCCGTCGTGTTCAAGGCGGAGTAAGCAAAGCCGCAAATAGCGACTTAAAGGACGAATTCAAACAAGCCGATTTCATCCTAAGAAACGGATTAGTCCTAAACTCAATCCAGTTCAAGAAAAGCCAAAACAACTGGTTCAAAGGCTTCAACAATGCAAAGACAATTTTCGATATAGGACACCACATAACAAGTTTTCATTTGTTAGTAATTAATGCCATCACACTCCAACTTTTGAAGGGAGTAAAAGTAGTAATAACAGGCTACCCAGGCGGTATAACAGATTTCCTCACCGGCAAGACAGGCAAATTAGACCTCGCCCCAGCACATCCAGGCATCTATGTAACAGTAATAATCAGCAAAACAGGCTTCGTAACACAGACATTTACAAATGTCGAATTCACAGAAGCAAAAGCCTTAGCTATGACAGTAGCGTTAGTGCCAGTGCCATAAAATTTAGTAGAATTTAAGAAATTAAAAAGCCCGAACATTTTGTTTTGTTCGGGCTTTTTAATTGGAAAATTTTACACCAAAATTTTACCGTATCAAAGTAATAAAACCCTTTAATGACAATGGTTTCCCATTCACATCATTAGCAGTAAAGATATAATAATAAGTCCCATCAGTAGCATTACTACCCGTGTTATTTACTTTGCCATTCCATAAGATATTTTTATTGGTACTCTCAAATATTTTCAATCCCCAACGATTAAAAATTATAAGATGATAATTGGTATAACCATCGGCAATAATATCAAAGAAATCATTCTTCCCATCGTTATTAGGAGTAAAAGTATTAGGAATAGAAAGTTCGCAATTCTCAACAGTAATCAACAAACCCGTGCTATCAGGCGCATTGTAACATCGGTTAGTATTATTGTAAGCAATCAAATAAACATGATAAGTACCACTATCAAAAATATGAATCGGATTCTTAATTGAATCAATTCCTCCATCACCAAAAAACCAATAATAAGAAGCACCGTTTGTGCTGCTATTAGTGAAGTCCACAACTAAAGGAGAACAGCCCGTAAGAGGCTCTGCCGAGAAATTACTTGTTACTTTTATTGGCTCATCAACCCTTATTAAACTTTGTTGAATAAAAGTATCCTTCACAACTCCACAAGGCGAATTATTTGTAGCAATCAAGGTAATATTGAAAGTTCCAGAATCATTATAAACATGAGTAGCATTCATAGAAGTTGCAGTTATACTATCCCCGAAATTCCATAGATAAGTAATCCCGTTAGAACTGGTGTTTGTGAAATTAATAGTAATAGGATTACATCCCGATAAGGTATCAGCAACAAATAAACTTGTTACAATTGGCAGAGAAAGAATTGTAATATAATTCGAGTGAACCATAGTATCATTACACCCGCCAACACCATAAGCAATAAGAGTAATAGTATAGATACCAGAACTATCATAAATAAAAGAAGGATTTGTAATAGTGCTATGATTATTATTTCCTAAATCCCAATAATAAGAAGTAGCATTACTACTACCATTAATAAAATTTACAGTGAAAGGCGAACATCCGGTTAAAGTATCTGCTACAAATGAAGCATGCGCTTGTGGATAAACAGTTATAGTATCGGTCGAAGAATCAGTAACAACGCCACAAATAGAAGTATTAGTCGTGAATAATTTTACTACGAATGTCCCTGATGAATCGTAAGTATGAGAAGTATTATTAAATGTACTGGTATTATTATCTCCAAAATTCCAAAGATAGGTGATTCCATTAGTGCTCGTATTATTAAATAAAACCGTCAAAGGATTACAACCCGATAATGGCACAGCAGTAAAGGAACTTGTTACAATTGGCAGAGAAAGAATGGTAATATAATTAGAGTGAATCATAGTATCATTACATCCCCCTGCACCATAAGCAATCAAGGTAATGGTATAAATACCTGATGAATCATAAATATAGGAAGGATTGGAAACAATGCTTGTATCCGTGTTCCCAAAGTTCCAAAGATATTGATTTGAGTTAGTACTGTTATTAATAAAAGTAACAGTAAGAGGAGAGCATCCTGTCAATGTATCTGCTGTAAATGCAGAATTTGCATTTGCATTTACGGTAATTATTTTTTGAGCAGTTCCAGTACAACCAAAAGTATTTGTAACAGTTACGATATAATTATTAGTTGTATTGACATTAATAGTTTGTGTTAATGAACCTGTACTCCAATGATATTGGGCAAACGAACCAGCATCAAGCAAAGATGAATCCCCTTGACAAATCGAGCTATCACCTAAAATAAAAGGGGTAGGATTTGGATTAACGATAACCGTTTGAGAAGCAGTACCAGTACACCCATTACTATTGGTAACGGTAATAGAATAAGTGCCCGAAGTATTAACAGAAATTGTTTGTGTTGAAGAACCTGTACTCCAATGATATTGCGAAAATGAGCCAGAATTCAATGTTGAAGAACCTCCGAAACAAATGGAACTATCACCAATGATTGTTGGTGTTGGTGAAGAAAACACAGTAATTATTTGGGTGGAAGTATCTGGGTGAATACTGCATGTGGTATTAGCAATTAGATAAACTGTATAAGTTCCAGGATTAGAATAAATATGTGTAGGATTTGCAGAATTACTTGTAACATTATCACCGAAATTCCATAAATAAGAAGTTCCATTAATGCTGTTATTGGTAAAAGTAACAGTCAAAGGATTACACCCATTTATTGGCAAGGCATTAAAGGCACTTGTTACCACAATAGTTCCTGTAATATAAGGACAAGAAGAATCAGGAACAAATCTCCACATGTCATTTATATAACCACCACCACAATACCCGCCAAACATCCACAGATTACCAGAATTATCTAACCATGTACTATTGCCAAAATGCCACGGTGGTACATTAGTAGGACTCGAAACTGTTATGGTTCCATAGTTGCCAAGATTATTGGCAAGTACCGTTCCGCTCATCCATGTCCATTGATTCGTGCTGACATTATAATTCCAAAGGTCATTAAACCTGTGTGTTTGCCCTGAACCTCCAAACAGTTCAAAATTATCGCATGGTCTTGTCCAGCAAGCTCTGTTTTCCCATCTTGCAGTTGGAATATTTGCAGTATCAGGAACACATTGAGTTCCGCTTGTTCCAGAATCTTCAGTAATATTAGTCCCGCTCATCCATGTCCAATCATTTGTTGTTGGGTTAAATCTCCACATATCATTTCGGCTGAAGAAATTAAAAGCTCCTCCGAAAAGCCAAAAGTTACCATTGCTATCCTTCCAGTGCGAATAGCTCCATCTTGCTCCCGGAACATTGGCAGGATTGGAAACACCTTTTGTCCCATAAACCGCAGGTTGATTAATTGTGTTTGGTCCTTTCATCCATGTCCATTCATTGGTTGAAATATTAAACTTCCATAAATCAGAAAGATAACCACCTCCATATTTTTCTCCTCCGAATAACCATAAACCATTATTATTATCTATCCATCTGCTACCAAATTCAGTTCTTGAAGGTGGGTTATTAGTAGGTGCAGGAATTAATATTGTTCCATAAGTACCAGGATCGTTAGCAGTATTCGATCCAGCCATCCATGTCCACTCGTTCGTTGTAATATTGTACATCCATAAATCACTTAGTGTTCCCATTGTTGAAGCTGCATATCCACCGCCTCCAAAAAGCCATAAATTACCTGAAGTATCAGTCCAACCAACACTACCCGTTCCTCGCTTGCCGGGAAAGTTTGCAGGAGAGGGGATATTTTGAGTACCATAAATACCATACATAACATTAGCACTTGGAGCAATCCAAGCCCATTGATTAATCGAAGATTTAAATTCCCAAAGATGATTATCTGCACTCGACAATAACCAGAAATTACCGGATAAATCTGTCCATTCACAATTTTCATAAGTGCCAGGAGGAGTATTGCCAGGGGCAAAAACACCTTGTGTTCCATAAACTGCCGGTGCACCTGAAACATTACTTCCATTCATCCAAGTCCATTGCCCCTGCTGGGCAAAACAATGAAGGGTAAAAAGTGTAAAATGAAGAAATAGAGTAAAGGCTGTTTTTTTCACTTTGAATTTTGTTTAATTCGATTGTTATTCTTAAAACCGCTCTCCTTTGGGAGAGCGGTTTTAAGAATAACAAAATGAAATTTTTATTTGGAAACAACCAGCTTCCAACTATTATTAGTCATACTACCAATTTCTCTTACAAAATATATTCCATCATTAAAATTGTCTAATGAAATTTCCTTTGAATATTTGGTTGATTGAGCTATATTAGTATATGAATATATCTTTTGCCCGATAGAATTATAAATCTCTATTATAAAAGATTCTCCAATTTCCGTATTTAGGTTAATTGTGAAATTACCATTGTTTGGATTCGGGAAAATACCTGTAATAAATCCCTGATTTTGAATTTCATTTTCTATCTTTAAAGCAGGATTAATCCAAGGTACATCTTTAGAACCATCAAATCCAGATGATCCATCACCCCATGAATAAAATATCATTGGTGCATCCCTTCCTGAAAGAGCAGTATAAAGACCGGTATTGAACGAGCAAATAGGGGAAGGTTGGATAAATGGAAAAGGAAGATAAACAGCAGGAATAACAGGAACGCACATATATTGTCCCGTTACAGGTGCAGTAGGTGTGGCAAAATTTCCAATACCTATGCATTGCGGAGGAAATATGAGTGTATAGTCCAAACTTCCCCAATAGTTGATACCTAAATTTTGCATATGGAAAGAGGGTTGTGCAAATGCAAAATTGCTTGCTGCGCAAACTATCATCATGATGATAAGAATTGCTTTGTAAAAATTTTTGTTCATTTTTTTAGTTTTTAATTAGTTTTAATTTATTTTTATTTTTGTGTTTACTTCACTACTATCATCTTCTTAGCCCCAGTAGTCCCAATAGATGTTAGGAGTTGATAGAAATAAGTCCCTGAATGCAAGTCGCTGTTTTGGATAATCAAACTGTGGAATGTATTATCCACCTGATAGCGTTTCAACTCCATACCTTGCAGATTATAGACAACTACCACCCCAGAATTTACTCCTTGCGGCAGATAAAATTCTATTGTGGTATTATTGCCATTGGAGGGATTGGGGTAGATATTTTCCATTGAAAGTTGATTGTTATTAGAATTATTAATTTGTTTAATTGAATTTGAAAGAGTTCCTGGCAAACTATAAACATAAGTCGCATAATTTGTTATGTCAGTAACATCACCACTTAAAATCATTTTTGTTCCATTTAGTGTATTATAAATTGGAACTTGTTCATCAGGAAATTGTCCGGTTACAACAGGAGCTTGATTTGGTTTATGAAACAACTGAACCCCATCTTCATTGTAAATGGACGTGGTAAATGTTCCATTTGAAGGCTCTTCAATAACCATATACTCTATTTTATCATCAGTATTAAATAAGTGTTCAGAAAAGTACATTAACTGATAACCAATCGGAGTTCCTGGTATTATAAAGGATTTATAGATAGAATGGTCTAAATTATAAATAGTAATAGAATTATTAAGGGGGCTACTCCTAACGTATTTTTTTCCTTCTACTTCAAAATTTATAATCATTAGTTGTCCTCCCCATCCTAACGAAATTGAAGAAGCACTATCATAAGTATGCTCCAGAGTAATTTGCGCCATTAGCGTCTGGCGGCTTGATAATGCTGCTATTGCAAGCATTGCGATTAAGATTATTTTTTTCATTTTTTTAAGTATTAATTATATTTTGAAAAATTAAAATTAAAATGCCTTAATGAAGAAACAATGAAATCTAAAAACTTTAACTTTTCCCCAACAAAAAAGCCCCTTGATTTCTCAAGGGGCTTTAAAAATTATGGCAACGACATACTCTTCCAGCTTTCACACTAGTACCATCTGCGCTGACGGGCTTAACTTCTCTGTTCGGGATGGGAAGAGGTGGACAC
>CAINUN010000025.1 GCA_903853805.1 uncultured Bacteroidota bacterium | reverse complement strand
TTGTCATACTGAAATCCTTGACCTTACTATTAATCCTAGTACAAGCAACACTACCACTATTACTGCTTGCGATAATTATACTTGGAGTGAAAACAATCAAACCTATTCTTCAAGTGGAACTTATAATGTGGTGAATGGTTGTCATACTGAAATCCTTGACCTTACAATTAATCCTAGTACAAGCAACACTACCACTATTACTGCTTGCGATAATTATACTTGGAGTGAAAACAATCAGACTTATTCTTCAAGCGGAACTTACAATGTGGTGAATGATTGTCATACTGAAATCCTTGACCTTACTATTAATCTATCACCAATTGTGAGCGCAGGTAATAATCTTGCAATTTGTTTGGGTCAGACAGTAACATTATATGGTGATGGCGCAATTAATTATTCTTGGAGTAGTGATGTTTTTGATGGGATTACATTTACTCCAATTGCCACCAATACTTATAGTGTTGTTGGAACAGACGCAAACGGTTGTTCCAGTTCTTCTCAAGTTACTGTTACAGTCCATCCTTTACCTATTATTAATGCTGGAATAGACCAAGTTGTTTGTCCTGGTTCGTCAACAATTCTAACTGCAAATGGTGCCAACAATTATTTTTGGAATAATGGTGTAGTAAATAACGTTTCTTTCACTCCAATAGAAAAGCAAACTTATACAGTAACTGGAATAGATAATAATGGTTGCATAAACTTCGATTCAGTAGTTGTTAGATTAAAAAAATTTAATCTAATAGCATCAACTCCTAAAATTTGTAATGGAAAATTTGATACACTTTCAGCACCTATCGGAACCAATTATGTTTGGAAAAAGAATGGTTCTATAATTGCAAATCAAAATAGTCAGACGCTTGTGGTAAATAAAGCAGCGAATTATACAGCTACTTTTATAGATGTACAATGTGGCATTAGAACATCTCCTACTTTTTCGCTCATCATCATCATGCCACCAACACGTCCTTTAATATCCCCAACAGTTGCTAATTATTGTGTAGGCAATTCAATTATCTTATCAGGATCATCAGGTTATCAAATGTATAACTGGTATTTAGGTACAAATTCAATTTTCACCTCCACAAGCCCTGATTTTAATACAAACACTCCTGGAACTTATAAACTCACCGTAACTGATACAAATAATTGTGTTTCTTCATTATCAAACCCAAAAACAGTAAAAGCAGTTAACCCACCAAACCCTAATTTCACTATATTATCGTACTCAAATGGCACTAAAAAACTATCTAGTGTAAGTGGTGGAGCATATCAATGGTATTTGAATGATGCACCGATTGTTGGAGCCACTATGAAATCATACCTTGTTGCCTTTACTGGAATTTATAGTCTTATTGTTACAAATACCCTAGGTTGCTCAGCAACTTCCAATGATACTATGTTAATTGCTTCTAATTATGGACCTAAAATAAATGATGAAGAAACGTTAGAAATAATAGATAATGAAATTTCAGTTTATCCAAATCCTTCAACTGGTTTATTCAATTTTACAGGCGTTGAACTGTTGAAAGCAATTGTGAAAGACATGAAAGGGATTGTTATATTTGAGACTACTGAAGCATCAAATTTGAATCTCACAGAAAAAGCTTCAGGTGTATATATTGTTCAGTTCTTTAATTTAGAAGGAGCTCTTATTAAACAAATGAAATTAGTAAAAGAATAACTGAACCTAATTTAAACAAAAATGCGCCTTCAAATCATTTATGAAGGCGCATTTTTTATATTGATTCAATTACTTGATTTGAAAAACTACTCGACGCATTAAACGACGCGCAAGTTCTGAATTATTACGATCAACAGAATTATCAACAGATCCACCAATTGTTGAAATTCTTGCAGATTGAATTCCTGCTTTAACCAACATAGCTTTTACAGCATCTGCGCGTTGTTGTGAAAGTTTTCTGTTAGCGTTTTCAGATCCAATAACATCAGCATACCCTGTCAAAACAACTTTAGCATTTTGATGCACTTTCATGTAACGATATAGAAAGCCAATGTTGGGCGTAGAATTATTGGATGGCTGTGTACTGTTGAAATAAAAGTAGGCTGCAATAAACCCATTGTTGAGCATTTGTAAAATCACATCTTCAGAAGCATTACCAGTACTATTTCCCTTAGTTGAGTTGTCTATATAAACATCAATATAATCAGGTATGCCATCATTGTTTTTATCCAACATTCTTCCTTTCGTGTCTACATATGAACCAGGAAGTGAGTTAGGTTCTTCGTCAAGGTAATCGGCAACACCATCTTTATCTGTATCCTTCATTTTCATTTCAATTGTAGCCAATCTATTTTCAATATCAGAAACCTCTTTGCTTTCTTTCTTTCTAGGTACAAAATACCAATCAACATGCTTTATGCCATAACCAATATTAATAGCAAGTCCCAAAGCAACTGTCCTCATCGTACCAGTTTTATCATCGCTATTATTAGATCCGTTCCAGGTATACGGCTGAAAATAATTAATAGAATTTGCCCAATCTAAATAAATACTTGAGCGGTTAGAAATTCTAAATTCAGGAGTAACACCATAAGACAAACCTAAATTAGCTCCTATGTTAAAGCTATTATTTCCATACATTGGTTGTAAAACAGAGGCATGAATTCCTCCATGTGCCAATAGCCCCCATCTACCTACATATTCATTGACTTCACAAAGGCTAAAAAGATTGGCAACTCCTTCAAAACCTAACTGCAGATAATTGAGTTCAAAAACCCTGCTATCCGAATTATATAGGTCGTGAATATAGTCATAGGAAAGCCTTGCCTTATACCCAAATTTGTCATTAACCATGTGCCTTATTGAAAAGCCTATATGATTTACTTGTACTCCATTAAAAAATTTTGAAGAATGTCCAGAATAATAACCAGGATCAAATGGTCTGTAGGATTTGCTCATTCCTATCTCTGGCTCAAGTGTCCATTTATAAAAACTATCGATGGCCTGCTTTTGATTGGGGTCTTCAATTGGCTCATAAAACTGAGCTAAAGTCTTTTCAGATATTAAAAGAAGTCCTACTAATGCGAGTAAATACTGTTTCATGTCTTATAGTTCAAGTTTTACAAAAATACTACTTGTTAAATAATGTCATTGTTTTACTAATTCCCTGTGTAGCAAAGCTTTCAATGGCTTCTACAGCTTTCAATATTTTTTCATTGACTATAGGCATTTCATTTGGTGTCCATTTTCCAAGAACAAAATCTACTTGTCTCCCCTTAGGGAAATCACTGCCAATTCCAAATCTTAGTCTTGGATATTGCTTGGTTTGTAGTAATAGATCAATACTTTTCAAACCATTATGTCCAGCATCACTTCCTCCGGATCTGAGTCTTAGTGTATCAAGTGGTATAGCCAAATCATCCACAATAACCAAAACATTTTCTAAAGAAACTTTCTCTTTTTCCATCCAATATTTCACGGCTTTGCCGCTAAGGTTCATGTATGTTGTTGGTTTTATAACTACAAAGGTTTTACCCTTCCATTTCAGTTCCGAAACAAAAGCATGTCGGTCTAGTGAAAAAATGCCTTTGTTTTGCAAAACAAATACATCTGCCACATCAAATCCTATGTTATGACGGGTGGCATCATACTCCGCTCCTATGTTTCCTAAGCCAACAATTAGAAACTTCATTGTGCTAAATTAATGTCATCAAAAAAAACACCCCTGAATTTTCAGAGGTGTTAACAAAAAAAATAGATTTATTATTTCTTCGCTGCTGCTGCTGCATCCGTTTCTGCTTGACGCAAAGCACGTGTAGTAACAACTGACGCTACTGGAATACGAGGGGAATTCATGATTTCCATGTTCTGGACTTGTACTTCTTGAACGCGAATATTTTCGCCGATTTCCAATTTTTCAATGTTCACTTCAATAGCTTCTACCAAAAACTTTGGATAAGTACGAACTCTAATAGTATTCATCTTTGGTACAAAACGTCCTCCAGCTTTAACACCTTCAGAAGATCCAATGAATTTCAAAGGAAGTTCAGCAATTACTTTACGATCTTCTTGAAGCTCAAGAAAGTCTATGTGACTTAGTTCATCAGTCAAAACATCAAACTGCAAATCTTTTAAAATGCAATTGTGTGTTGTTCCATCCACCGTGATTTCTGCAATCATAAAATCGGGGGTGTATACTAAAGTGCGAAGTGATAATTGAGACGCTGCAAAGTGCGTGTTCTCTTTACCATAAATTACTCCAGGAACCATTCCTTCGGAGCGAAGCTGACGAGTGGCTTTTTTACCCAACTCTGTTCTAAGTGTGCCTTGAATTTTGAGGCTTTTCATTGTATCAATGTTTTGTTTTCAGCGCCGAGTGAATTATCCGTCGAACATCCGGTCGTTGAAAACTGTTTTAAAAATGCTTCCCTTTGGGGAGACGGATTTTGTTGTTAAACAGAAGTCCGCTTTTGATGGCGGAATATTTTTTCTTCTTTAAAAAGAAGGCTTTACGCTTTTTTCCTGTGATGAAGGAACAAAGAACTGATGGATTTATTCTCAAACGTATTGCGAATAGCTACCGAAAACAATTCAGCTGTTGGCAATACTTTAATTTTGGGGGAATCCTTTTTTATAGGAATCGTATCGCAAACAACCAATTCTTCCAACTCAGAATTTTCAATGTTTTCGTAAGCTTTACCGCTTAATACCGGATGAGTGCAAAATGCTCGAACCGACAAAGCTCCTTTTTCTTTCAGCATTTGAGCAGCTTTGCTCAGTGTTCCTGCTGTATCACAAATATCGTCAATAAGAACTACGTTTTTCCCATTCACATCACCTATCACCGTCATTTCAGCTATTTCATTGGCACGTTTTCTTTGCTTGTCGCAAATCACCATATCCAATTCAAAATATTTAGCAACTTCTCTTACACGATTGGTACTTCCTACGTCAGGGGATGCAAAAATAAGGTTTTCTATCTTAAGATTCTCGATGTAAGGAATAAAAATTGCAAGACTCTCCAAGTGGTCAAGCGGAATGTCAAAAAATCCTTGGATTTGTGGCGCATGTAAGTCCATAGTTATCACACGATCTGCGCCAGCAGTGGTGAGCAAGTTTGCCACCAATTTTGAGGCAATTGAAACCCTAGGTTTGTCTTTTCTATCCTGACGGGCAAATCCATAATATGGAATAACGGCAGTGATGTAGCCAGCCGATGCGCGGCGTGCAGCATCTATCATCATCAGCAATTCCATAAGGTTGTCAGAAGGTGCAAAGGTAGACTGCACCAAAAAAACATAATCGCCACGAATAGACTCCTGAAAAACAGGTTGAAACTCGCCATCGCTAAACTTAGGAATATCTAGTAAACCTAGTTTTTTTCCAAAAGATTTGGCAATTTTTTCGGCAAGGTATTGTGAATTGGTTCCTGAGAAAATTTTTACGGAAGCGTGCATGGATTGAGGAAATGAGATGCAAATTTAGCCAAAGCAAATACTAAACAAAGGATTATTTCAAAATGAGTAAAAATCGAAGGGGAAATGCCATTAGAATTCAAACAAAAAGAACGATTCAATTGCAACGCTCTTTTAAAATACTCATCCCCAAAACGCCTTAAAGCACACAAATAATTTGAGCGCTAAAAGCCCCTATTGATTCCTTTGTGTTTCAATAATTACTCGGTGTATATGTAGTTAATACGCATCAGATTGTTCAAAGTCTATGAATTGGGTTGTAGTCGAGCAGTTCTATTTGAGGGGATAGGTAATGTTCTTTGATAGGTTCCTCTTTCATAAGGTCGGTACTTAGGTATTTTTTATTGCTGTCGCTAAATACAGTGACTACCACGGCGTCGCCGCCCATTTCTTCTTGCACTTTTATGGCGCCCAATACATTCGCGCCCGAAGATATGCCTACTGCAAGCCCCAAAGATTTTGCCAATTTTTGCGCCATCAATATAGAGTCGCCATCAGAAGCTTGTACAATGGTATCGAGTTGGTCTAAATGAACAATTGCAGGAATAAACTCATCGGAAATACCTTGAATGCGGTGTGAGCCTACTTTATGCCCTACCGACATGGTTGGCGATTCTTCGGGTTCTAAAGGATGAATTCGTATGCTGTCGTCTTTTCTTTTAAGGTAAGAGCCCACTCCCATGATGGTGCCACCTGTGCCCACTCCTGCTATAAAAGCATCTGGAATTAAATCAATACTTTGTAATTGCACCCAAATTTCTTTAGCAGTTGTTTTTTCGTGTGCTTCCGCATTGTATTTGTTTTCGAATTGGCGAGGGAGGAAAATATTGGGTTCATTTTCTGCCATCACATGACTCATTTCGATGCTTCCCAAAAAACCACCTTCATCTTTTGAAACCAAAACAATTTCAGCACCAAGGCTACGAATAATGTCCATGCGCTCTTTGCTTAGCCAATTGGGCATGATGATGCGTACATTATGTCCCAAGGCTTTACCAATAGCTGAAAAAGCAATACCAGTATTGCCGCTTGTAGCTTCGATAATAGTATCGCTTGACAGAATATTTCCTTCTTTATAAGCTTGCTGAAGAATGTATAAAGCCATGCGGTCTTTTATGCTTCCTGTAAGGTTATAATGCTCGCACTTAACATAAAGTTTTCTTTCCTTCCCTTTGAAACGATAAATGATTTCAAGCATGGGGGTATTGCCAACCAATCGCCATAGGTGGTGAAATTTCTGTTCAATTTTAGAAGGTATCATACTTAGTTGTTAATAGATACAAAGTTAAAGTCTTCTGCATCGTTTGAAGTAGTATAATTACTTATTTTTCAAGAATAGAAATCATGTTTTTGGGCAAACAATCTTTCCTACTTTCGCGGCTTCAAAATAAATAGTGCAAGTAGATTACATCATTATCGGTCAGGGAATTTGTGGCACATTGCTATCGTGGGAATTGATGCGAGAGGGAAATAAGGTGCTTGTGGTAGATAATTCACAGAACAACTCATCAAGTCGCACTGCGTGCGGACTTATCAATCCCGTGACTGGGATGCGGCATGTAAAATCTTGGCGTTTTGATGAATTGATGGAGACTGCAGTCAATAGTTATGGGGCACTAGGGCAAGATTTAGGTTTACAATTGTTAAAGGAAAATTTGTTGTTACACTTTTTTGAAGAAGAAGAAGAAGAAACAGTTTTTGAGGATAGAGTTAGACAAGGCTCTGAACATTTATATTTTTTGGAAGATGCAGCAGTATGGCAAAACTATTTTCTTTTTCAAGGAAAAGTAGGCGTCATTCATCCATGCTATATGTTGAGTCTTCCGGTTTTCATGGCAGCTTACCGAAAACAATTACAAAACAATGCCTTGCTTTTAGAAGAAGATTTTGATTGGAAAGAATTGAAACTAGAAAACAAGAAAGCGCAATACAAAGGCATCAGTTCCGATAAAGTTATTTGCTGTGAAGGAGTTGGGGCACGTATAAATACTTATTTTGATTTTCTACCATTTTCCTTCAATAAAGGCGAAGCCATCTTAGTTTCTATTCCCGATTTACCCAGAAATCATCTTTATATGAACGGAATTAAGATAGCACCATGGAAAGATGGTCTATATTGGATTGGCTCTACATTCGATTGGAAATACGACAATATCAATCCAACAAAAGAATTTAGAGCAAATGTAGAAAGGAAACTAAAGAACTGGTTGCAACTACCATTTGAAATTGTGGATCATATTGCTGCAGAAAGACCTTCTTCTACTGACTATCATCCTTTTCTTGGTTTGCATCCACAACATCCTGAACTTGCAGTATTCAACGGGCAGGGCACCAAGGGCTGTTCCCAAACACCATTTTTCGCAAAGCAAATGAAAGAGTATTTGCTCTTCAACAAGCCCTTAGATATGGAAGTGAATATTCAACGTATTTTTAATAAAAAGCGATAAAGAGTAAGTACAACTACTTTCTATCAATAACGTTATTGTCAGAAACAAAAGCCAGACTGACTACAATGGGTTATTTTACGCCCCAATTCACATTAACAATAAATAGAAATAAAATAATGCTCGAGGGCAAAGAACTTATATTGGCTACAAAGCCATTTGCAAAAGAAATTGTATGGAAAAGCTGGCTTTTAACATTGTACTCTTTGATGTTATTAATAGTATCCATCCTTGGAACATTTATGGCTCCATGGGTTTGGCTAAAAATTATTTGCAGCATATTTGAAGCAATGATGCTTTCAAGATTCTTTATTATTTTCCACGATTATCAACACCACACTATACTTCACCGAAGCAAACTTGCTAATGCAATTTTCACTGTTTTTGGCATGTATATGATAACCCCACCTAGCATTTGGAAACGTTCTCACGATCATCATCACTCGCATAACTCCAAATTATTTAGTGCTAGCATAGGCTCCTATCCTATCATGACTAAACAAAAATTCCTCGAAGCATCGAAGAAAGAACGATTGATTTATTTATTTACTCGTTCACCTTTGAATATGTTTCTCTCTTACTTCACCATGTTTTTATATGGCATGTGTATTCAGTCTTTTATTAGTAGCCCTCGCCGTCACTGGGATGCTATTGTAATTGTATTGTTGCACGTTTCAGCAGCCATGTTTATAATATTCAACCTTGGTTTTCTTACTTATTTCCTTACCTATTTCTTACCATTCTTTCTATCGCACATGCTTGGTGCCTATTTGTTTTATGCCCAACATAACTTTCCTGGTGTTGTATTTAGAAACAATACAGAATGGAATTATGCAAAAGCCGCATTAGAGTCATCAAGTTTTATGAAGATGAATAAATTTCTAAACTGGGTAACTGCCAATATTGGTTACCATCATATTCATCACCTCAACTCAAAAATCCCATTTTATCGTTTGCCTGAAGTAATGAAGCGTTTGCCTGAATTACAACAAGCAAAGATTACCACACTCAAACCAAAAGACATCATTGCCTGTTTGAAATTAAAAGTTTGGGATGCTGATTTGAACAAAATGATTGGATACGCTGAAATAAAGCAAACACCAAGGTTAGCATAGTTTGTTTAACCCTTGATTTTACGTTTCGGTAGGCAAAAAATCCACTTCATCTACATTGAATGATGAATAGCACAAAGGACAAGTAATTTTACACTGTTAGTGTGTTGAATTATAAACCCTACACATGATGCTATTCTTGTAGAAAAAACTTTTATTAATCTTGAATAGCAAAAACGATTGGATTTGTCCAATCGTTTTTTTTATTTTTTAAAAATGGGGATTCGTGCCATCAGTAAAGAAATAAGAAAGGGAACTGGGCTTGTAAAAAATAGTCGTAAACTGTATAACTGATCCAAAAATACTGTTGAAAAAATATGGGTAATTGAACTTAATGCTATCATAAAAATCAGGAACAATAACAAGGTAGTATGCAAGACAAGCCACATGTTTTTCATCCAAAAAGTTGTTGTTGTTTTCCAGTAATAAAATCCCACAACGAACACACTTACAAAGGAAACAACATGCAGTATTTTCCTCAATCGCTCTTCCACACCTGTGGCTTCACTAACAAAAGCAAGTTCAAAACTATATATCAAGACTATTGCCAACAAAGCAATTAGGATTTTTATTTTATTCCGACTTAGTTTCATGATCTTTCGAATAAAGTACCCACAGTATAAAATTCACAGCATAAATTACCAACTTAAACACATAATGATGCATAAAGTCCCAATAAGGTAAATGATGAATATACCAAATTGCCAATCCTGCGCATCGAAGAATATTCAAAACATTAATTAAGATTATTCCAAGAAAAGAAAAGTATAAAGCACGTTTAATGGAAGTGGGGTAACAAATCAAGAATCCAATGTAAAGAATCATTAACTCCAAACCATTGCAACCAATAGCAAAGGTGAGCACAGGTTCGTGATGTAAATAGATAGAATAGCCTTGTATGACTATATCATTGTATATGGGTAATAAAATGAAATAAGTAGCTTTTAGTAGAAATTGAATCAATTGATGATCTGGTGTGCCTAAAGGTTTTAAATACCCTTCATAAACAACTCTCCATAGAACAAACAATACCAAGCCTTTAATAAGAAACTTAAGCAAACCAGGAGGAATGGTAGAAAAAATACTTTTAGGTGTTGGTTCTTTTCTTTCCATTTGAAAAAAGGAAACAAATGTAAACGAAAAATTGAAATGGAGTAAAGGCATTATGTCGTTTCAAAATGAAATTCTATAAAAAAAGCCACCAAAAGGCAGCTTTCTTATGAGTGGTAAAGTATGTTTCGTAAAATGGCTTATACTAATTTAAACCCTTCAATAAACTTAGTAGTAAAGTTTCCTTTGCGGAATTCTTCGTTGCGCATGAGTTGTTGGTGGAAAGGAATGGTAGTTTTCACCCCCTCAATCACATATTCGCTCAACGCACGCTCCATAGTGTTGATGGCTTCTTCGCGGGTTTGTGCCACCGCAATGATTTTTGAAATCATACTATCATAATATGGTGGAATAGTATATCCTGCATAAATATGAGAATCCACACGAACGCCATGACCACCCGGTGTGTGTAACACAGTAATAGTACCTGGGCTCGGACGGAAATCATTGTAAGGATCTTCTGCATTGATGCGACACTCAATGGCATGCATTGTTGGCTCGTAGTTACGACCACTAATAGGGACGCCTGCAGCAATTTTAATTTGTTCTTTGATGAGGTCGTAGTTGATTACTTCTTCAGTCACGCCGTGCTCTACTTGAATACGGGTATTCATTTCCATGAAGTAGAAATTGCGATGCTTGTCAACAAGAAACTCTATTGTACCCACGCTTTCGTAATTAATGGCTGCTGCTGCTTTAATAGCTGCTTCACCCATTTTTTGTCTGAGTTCAGGCGTCATAAAAGGAGAAGGGGATTCTTCTACAAGTTTTTGATGACGACGTTGAATAGAACAATCTCGTTCGCTCAAATGACACACAGTACCAAACTGATCGCCAGCAATTTGAATTTCGATATGGCGTGGCTCTTCCACAAACTTCTCCATGTAAATGCCATCGTTTTTGAAAGATGCGCCTGCTTCAGCTTTGGCGTTATCGTAAGCCTTTTCAATTTCTTCATCAGCCCACACAATACGCATTCCTTTACCACCTCCGCCAGCTGTTGCTTTAAGTATTACAGGATAGCCCATTTCTTTGGCTATAGCTTTGGCTTGTTCAACGCTTTCTAACAAACCTTTAGAACCTGGAATACAAGGAACACCTGCGGCAATCATGGTTTCTTTAGCCGAAATTTTATCGCCCATACGGCGAATCATTTCTGGCGTAGGTCCAATGAACTTGATACCATATTGCGCACAGATTTCAGAGAATCCTGCATTTTCAGCGAGAAAACCATAACCAGGATGAATGGCATCGGCATTCGTGATTTCTGCCGCCGCCATTATATGCGGAATATTGAGGTAGGATTCGCTGCTTTGTGCCTTACCTATACAAACCGCTTCATCTGCAAAACGCACATGAAGGCTGTCTTTATCGGCAGTGGAATAAACTGCAACTGTTTTTATGCCCATCTCGCGGCATGTACGGATAACACGAAGTGCAATCTCGCCACGATTGGCAATGAGTATTTTTTTTAACATGCTTCTAATTTGACAATTTGACAATGCGGCAATTCGACTTTAAAGCACTAATTAGCTAATTGTCGAATTCGCTAATTATCGAATTAAATTGGTTCTACAAGGAATAAAGGTTGATCGTATTCTACAGGTGACGCATCGTCAACCAATACTTTCACAATACGTCCGCTTATTTCACTTTCAATTTCATTGAACAATTTCATGGCTTCAATGATGCATATTACCTGACCTAGCTTTATTTCATCGCCCACATTCACAAATGCTGGTTTTTCTGGGCCCGAACTACGGTAAAATGTACCAATCATTGGAGACTTGATGGTAAAAGTGTTACCAACACTTGCTACAGGTGCAGCAACTTCTAAAGCAGCAGGAGCAGCCATTTGTTGAGGCATTGCTTGTGGCATCATTTGTTGCATGGTCATCGGTTGATGAACAGTAACATAATTTGGTTCGCTTACTTGAGCCTGTTTAATTGTAATTTTAAAATCACCTTCTTCAACTGCTAACTCACTGATGTTTGATTTGTTGATTAATTTAATCAACTCCTGGATTTGTTTAAACTCCATAGGAAATGTTTTTTAGTTAATGATTATTATTGGTTCAACATTACTCTTTTACTCTTTCAACATAAGAGCCTGTCTTTGTATCCACTCTTATCAAATCGCCTTCGTCAACAAAAATAGGAACGTTCACAACAGCACCTGTTTCAACAGTGGCTGGTTTCAAAGTGCGTGTTGCAGTATCGCCTTTCATACCAGGCTCTGAATAAGTAACACGAAGTACAACGTTTGGTGGCAATTCCACACTCATTGGCAATTCGGTTTCGGTATTTACAAGAATGAAAACCTCTTGACCATCTTTATATAATTCAGGACGTTCAATTTGGTTGTCAGGTAAAGTTAATTGTTCAAAAGTAGCGGTATCCATGAAGTTAAAACCAGCCTCTTCTCTATAAAGAAACTGATAAGGACGGCGTTCTACTCTTACGGGGAAAATTGTATCGCCAGAGTTCCATGTTTTTTCAATGCTGCGTGTGTTATCTACGCCTTTGAGTTTTGCCCAAACTTTGGCAGCCGCACGGGCTGTTTTGTTCTGACCAAATTCAACAATGGAATACAAATCGCCATCCAATTTAATGATCATTCCATTTCTAATGTCTGCTGTTGAAGCCATATTTATTTTTTGAAAGAAGTGCAAATGTAAACAATCAAGCTAAATAGAAAAGCCGGTGTTATTGCGAAGCTGGTATAAAAACAGCTGTACTGTTAAAGCCTTTATCGTGAAAGCTAATTTGCAGTTCGTTTTTTTCAAGTTTTACCAATTCTATTTTCACAATATTCCCCACTCCTTTTAGCTTTTTTTCATCAAGAACTAGATTGTTCTCCCCCTCGAAATACCAACATGCGGTATCAGGAGAAGTGCCGAAGGAATAATATAATATGCCGTCGTCCTTGAACTGTAAGTAAGTATTCTTAATTGCGCTTTCTTGTTCTATGAGTGCTTGCTTTATTTGAGTTCGTTGAATTTCCTTTAAACTATCAATGTTCTTTACACCATATAGTAACTCATTTTGTTCTGGACTGGTATGGCTACCAACTGTGTCGAGGAAGGCATTCATTTGTTTCACTTGTTCATCAAGAGTCGGATTATCTAAGTGAGTTGCTTGCCATTTGCCAACAATCATTTTTTCGAGTGTAGGCTTGCAAGAAAAGAAAAGCATTGCCAAGAAGGGCAGTAATAGCAATTTTTTCATGGGAATAATTACTTAGTGAATCAAACGAAATGCTTTTATCCACTCTTCTGTTTCAAAAAGATAAGATTCGAGCAAATGGAAATTTTGTTGGTCGGAAACTTGCGGATAAACGCGCTTTAAATAAAGATAGATTATCGCTTCTTCGTCCATCAAATCAGCCAATTGATAGACTTGTTTGGTGGTGTAACAATTGTTCGAAATCTTGCTCAACAGAAACTTCACTAATTTATCACCTTTGCCCACAGCTTTTGCATTCTTCAACAAATCGTCAAAGTCTTTGTCGCGCATGGCTGTTGGACAGTTACTATTATAAATTGGTGTAGCGTTCGACTCCAGTTTAATTTCTTTAGTGGCAGGTTGTGATTGAGTAGTTACAGGATTTGCGGGTTTTGGTTCTTCCTTTTTTTCTTCTTTGGGAGTATTTATTTTGTTGTTTTCAGCAGGTTCATCGGCTTCGTTTATCACAATGTTATTGATAAACTGTGGTTCTTCTTTCTTCGCTTCTTCTTTCTTTTGCGTTTCAACATTTACTACTTCTTGCTTCACCACAGGCTTGGGTTCTTCTTTCTTTTGTTCATCCATCACTACTGGTGCTTGTGTCATGGTTTGATTGGCAAAATAATGGTCGGCATCGCCCGGCTTCAAATAAAACTGCTGATGAATATCGTAGAGGGCATAATTGCCATCTTTCTTTGCTAAAAGAAAAGCACGGAAACCATCATTAGGAATAAGAATTGCATATTCTTGAGAAGGAATTGTGTTTTGCTCATACAATATTTCCACTTTGGCAGTGCCTGCTTTCAATTGTGGAAAGATGCAGTAGTTCTTACCATATCGGTTAGACATGACACCATTTACTTTCACATAAAAAGGCTTTTCCTTATCGCCTTGAATGTAGAGATAGGCAGCAGTTTGCGCGTTTGTTTTCATGTTGAAAAAGCAAACAGCAACGAGCATTAATATTAGTTTTGTTAGTCTCATTTAAGAAAGCAGATTGTTTGTCAAACTTAGTTACTCCAATTCAATCAACACAGCACCTTTTTCCACAGCTGTTCTTTCTGCCACTTTAATAGCTTTAACGGTGGCGGTTCCGGTGGCTTTCAAAATGTTTTCCATCTTCATGGCTTCGAGGACAATTAATCCATCTCCTTTATGAATTTGCTGCCCAACTTCCACCAACACTTTCAATACCAAGCCAGGCATGGGCGCTTTCACACTTTCAGCTTTCTGCATGGCTTTTAGGTCGAACCCCATTCTACTTAGTAATAAATCAATAGGTTCTTTGATGGCAACTACTTGCGTTTTCCCATCTATTCTTAGGGTAAGTTCTTTGGCTGTTCTATCCACTTTTTCCAACAAAGCAGTAATACTTTTGCCGTTGTAAATAATACTCAACAAGCCATTGGGCTGTGCTTGAATATCGAGGTTTACAGGTTTATCATTTAAGAACCATTGGTCTTCTCCTTTCCTAATAGAAAACCGTTGTTCTTCATTCACAATTGCTTCGAGCATGAAAGCTAAATTTTAAGTCGACAAAAGTAGGGTTGAAAAACTATTTTACTTCACTCCGTGCATCCATTTCTTTACTAATGGTGAAATGGCAATCATAATGACACCAAGAATTAAGGCATATATGGCGAGTTGTTTATAACCATCACAATATACCTGCAAGGCTTCAAGATTGGTTGACTTAGCGGATGCACTTGCAATATTTGCTCCTAAAATACCTGCAACATATTGACCATAAGCACTTGCCAAAAACCACATGCCCATCATTACGCCCTGCAATCTTTGTGGAGAGAGTTTGGTCATAATAGACAAGCCAATTGGTGAGATACACAATTCCCCAAAGGTGATTACGAAATAGGCAAGGGTAAAGATATCGAGCGAGGTAATGCCTTTGACATCAGCAAAGAAGCGAGTGGTATAAAAAACATAGAACGCCAAGGCAAGTACTATAAATCCGATTCCGAATTTTACAATCGTATTGGGTTCTATTTTCCTCTTGTTCATCCCTATCCAAAGCAAACCTAACAATGGGGAAAAGATGATGACAAACAATGCATTGGCAGAATTATTCACTCCATTAGGGTCGGCATGTATCATTCCGCCCATGAGTTCTTTATTCAAGTTATTGGCAGCAAACAAACTAAGTGACCCCCCACTCTGTTCATAAAAAGCCCAAAACAATATAGAGAACAATATGAAGACCATAGCAGCGCCTAATTTCTGCACTTCCACTTTGGTATGTTTTGTCATTTCATAAATCAAATAAATCAAGGTGAATGGACCGATAGTGTACATGAAATAATCGGTGTACTCGGTTTTTGAAACCATTTTCATGATGATTGGAATGACTGCAAGCGAACCAATAAAAGTTGCCCAAACCTTCCAAGATGTTTTTTTACCTGCTTCATTTTTCGATGGAGAAAGCCCTATGGGTCCCATTGTTTTTTGGGTGAAAACAAAGGTGAGCAAACTAATAGCCATAACTAATGCAGCAAAACCAAAAGCCACATTCCAACGAAGTGCTTCCGGTATAATGCTACTGCCTAAATCTCCTTTGCCAACAGCAATACAAACATAACCACCTAGCAATGCACCAATATTGATACCCGAATAAAACAAAGAGAAACCTGCATCTCTTCTTGGGTCATTTGTTTTGTATAAAGCACCCACCATGGTAGATATATTGGGTTTGAAAAAGCCAGTGCCAATTACCGTAAAACTAATGCCCCAAAAGAAGAACGCACGAGGATCGTATGCCAATATTAAACTACCGGCTATCATTAACAAACCTCCCCAAAAAAGAGATTTTCTAAACCCTAGAATTTTATCGGCAAACAAGCCACCAATAAATGTAAATGCATAAACAAAAGCTTGTGTGGCACCATATTGCAGGTTTGCCTTGTCTTGCTGCATAAAGAGTTGATTCACCATAAAAAAGGTGAGCATGCCACGCATGCCATAAAAACAAAAACGCTCCCACATTTCCGAGAAAAACAAAGCCCATATTTGTTTGGGATATTTTCCTGAAAAGGATTGAATCTTTTCTAGTGCGGCATTACTGTTAGCAGTGAGCAATTCTGTGCCTTCGTTATTTCCGGTTGCTTGCATGCTGACGAAGATATTGAGAATCTATGAAGTAATTACTTGCTTTAGAAATTTGTATGCAGGCAATGTCAACTTCCCCATTTTTCCTTTAAACCCAAAAAACAAATGCTGGACGGGGCGGTGGATGATTACAGGACGAAGCATCATACTGCTACAATCTAGTAGAATATTTTTCAAAAAGTTTCTTTTATCTTTGAATCAAACAGAAAACAATGAAAGGATTAACTATCATGTCGGATGAAAAAAGCGGTAAAAGAATAGCACAAGTTGACCTTAGTTATCTTTCTTCTAAAAACGAAAACATAGAAGACTTGCTCGATGTTTTAGTTGCTGAAGCCCGCATCCATGAAAAAGAGTTTTCTTTAGAATCAATCAAAAAAGAAATCAGCAAAAAGGCAAAGAAATAGTGCTCTATGTTTTTAGTTTCTTTTAAAGATTCGGCAAGAAAAGAACTGCTTAAACTCCCCAATAAGGAGCTAGAAAAAGTGCTAATTGCTATCGAATTACTTCAAATGAATACAAGACCCATAGGGGTGAAAAAATTGGCAGGAGTTCACCATCATTATTGGAGAATAAGAGTAGGCAATTATCGTGTTGTTTATTCTATTGAAGACAAAATAAAAATCGTAACCATCATAAGAATCGGGCACAGGAAAGATATTTATGATTAATCATTTTTAGCACTTCCCCATTTTTCCTTTAAACCCAAAAAACAAATGGTGAGCGGTAATCATTGTTTGTTTGCAAGATGAAAAAACAGGTTTACTTTTGTTTTCATTAAATAATGTCAATGGAAACAACCTTTGTTATTAAACCTGGCGAACTCAACAGTGGTTTTTTGGCTATGCTTAAAAAGTTGTTTAAGCACAGCAACCAAATTCAGATTTCGGTTTCTGCTGCCGAAGATTTTGACTTAACGAAGAAAGAAACTCCTGCCCAAAGCCTACAAAGAATGGAAAAATGTCTTGCCGACATGAATCAAAAAGAGCACACCATTGCTTTCACCGAAGCAGAACTCGACCAAATTATTCTTGAAAAACTTTAAGCACCATAAAAAGTTTGTTTTTCACAGAGATGCTTTTGAAGATTTCTCCAATTGGGCTATTGTCAATCGAAATATCTTTAAACGAATTTGCGAATTGCTCAAAGACATCAGTCGTAACTCATTTGAAGGAAAAGGAAAACCCGAAGCATTGAAGCATGGTTTACAGGGTTGTTGGAGCAGAAGAATTACTGAAGAACACCGCCTTATTTACAGAATAGCCACCAACGGCGATATTGAAATCATTAGCTGCAAAGGGCATTACGAATAATGCGGCAATGACTTGGGTTGTATTTTTCCATTAAATCCAAAAAACTAATGGTGGGAGGTGCGTTACAAATTCATAACTTTGAAGGGAAATCATAAGTTTATGCCTGAGTTGTTTCGTTTATTTGGTATTCGCTTTTTCTTTTTTAGTAATGAACATTTGACGATTCATATCCACATAAAAAATGCGGATGGAACGGCAAAGTTTGAAGTAGAAAGCGTGAAACTGATTGAAAACAATGGCATCAAGTCAAAGGATATTTACCTTGCCGAAAGCATAATTGAAGAAAATAAAGAGGTGATTATCGAACGTTGGAAAGAATATTTCAATAAATAAAACACTATGTTGACAATTCAAAAAATATGGTTTGACGAAGAACGGATTTTTGTGGCGTTCAACGACCAAAGGATTGTTGGCACCCCTATAAGTTGGTATCCTAATCTGCAAAAAGGCACACCAGAACAAAGGCTTCGATATGAATTATGGAACAACGGGCAATGGCTGCATTGGGAAGAACTTGATGAAGATCTAAGTGCTGAGGGTTTTCTGCTATTCCATAAAGAAATGACTGCCTGATTCCTTTTCCTTTAAACCCAAAAAACAAATGGTGTGTGGTGGGAGGATGATTGTTGTTTACTTAATTAATAAACTCCTCATGTCTTGTTTATAGTTTTTGTTTAAGTCAGATGTATTCACCAAATAATTCCAAACTTCACTAAAACCACCTTTTCTCATCATTCTGAAATCAAGTTTTTTATATTCCCATTTATCATCGCAGTTAATAAATCTCGTTTCTAAAGTATATCCATCTTCGTCAATAATCCAACCCTTATAGCAATCTTCAGGTATTTCTTTAATTGCATAAAAGTAAGTTCCCCATAACAATGAACGAAAATGGTAGTATTTATTCTCAGTAAGATTTTGCGTACATTCAAGTGTCACTGAGTCCTTATCTATAAAATGGCAATTACCTTTTTTATCACAATAGACAGTATGGGAGAATATGATTTTAAATGTAAGAGTTGGTATTGAGTCGTCTTTTATGATAAACATGAATGTATGATGCCCTTGAAAATCTCCATAACAAAATCTGTATACCTCTTTGTTTTTGTTTGAAATATCTTTTTCGTTAACTCTTTTTAAGAATGAAAGCCAATAGTAATTGCTTGAATCAATTGCTTCAATTTTAGATTTATTTTCAATTGCCTTTTTTGCTTGGTGTGTATGCACTTCCTTGCAAGAAACCAAAGCCAAAACAATAATAATTGCGCTTAGTAATTTAAACTTTCCCACCCCCCAAACTTCCCCATTTTTCCTTTAAACCCAAAAAACAAATGGTGGGCGAGGCGGTGGATGATGGCAGGTTGAAGCAAATGATTTGACAAACTGATTTGATAAACTACTGCGAATTGAGGAACAAATGAAAAATTACCTTAAGGCTGATGTAGGATGTGGCATGAATTTTTCAAACATAAAATCTACTAATTTTTTGGACGTAATAAAATTTTCCCTTGTTTCTCTATTAGACCAACCATTTTGATTTAAATTATTTATGTCAAATCTTAATTCTGACTTGTATAGTAATTTATGATCCATATGGTATGAAGTATAATTACCGTTTTCATCGCTATAACCTTTCGCAATTAGCAAATAAAGATAAGAACTAGATAATGAATTATTAGAGTTGTCATAATAATGAAATGATAGCATGAATCCATTACTTAAAATATCAACACCGCCCATATTATTTTCACGAAAAGTAATTTTCCAATTTTTAGTACTACTATTTATGTCTTCAACTTGTTTTTTAAACAAACCTTTCAATTTATTTAATTCTTCATTTACTAAACTCACTACTTCAAGTGAATTTAATAGAAATTCTCTTTTATTTTTTTCAAGAAATTCATTCTCAATTTTAGCAGCTTTATCTGCTATTGTTTCAACTTTTACATTTCCTCCAAATTCTTGAACTCTAGCTTCAATTACACCAGCGGCCGTATCAACTCCCCATCTTTCAAGTCCAATCCAAAGCCTATTTTTAGGTAGCCATTTTGGCGGTGGAATATGATTTTCAGTAGGAATAAGAATAACAAAATCATATCCTTCTTCAAAACCACGATTTCTAATAGCAGTTTCTTCTATTCTAGTCCATTTTGTATTTCCATATTCTTGTCTTAATAGTATAACAACGATTCTTGATTCCTTAGAAAAAACTGAATTAAATAAATCTTCACCATTTCCTCCTGCAAGTTTTTTTTGTTCTTCAGAGTAAATAAAACAACTCAATCTGTCTTTAAGCAGTAAGAATAATGAGTTAGCCAATTCTTCATCTTTTTGAGTAAAAGAAAATGCAACATCATACTTAAAGTCTACTGAATACGTTATTTCTTTGGATTCCATATTTTTGGTCATTTTTAATTTTATATTCTTTTCCCACCCCCCAAACTTCCCCATTTTCTTCAAATCCTGCAAAGAAACCTTACAAATAGACTTATCGGTTAAGGTTTTTTCCTTGGCAATGCGCCTGTGGAAAGCACAGCATGGGTTTTTTCCTTAGCAATGCGCCTGTGGAAAGCACAGCATGGGTTTTTTCCTTAGCAATGCGCCTGTGGAAAGCACAGCTTGGTTTTTTTCCTTAGCAATGTGTCTGTGGAAAGCACAGGATGGGTTTTTTCTTTAGAATCGTTTCTGTGGAATCCACAGGCTCTGTTTTTTTGGGGGAAATGGTCCTGTGGGTTTAAAGTTTTCAATATTTATTCTAAAAACGGGGCTAAAAACTTTGTTGGTTTCCAAAAAATTTTTAAGTTGCAACCGACATCTTTAAATCGATTGTATCATTTTTTAAAGCCTAACAAATATGTCTGATACTACTTGGCCCCACGCCATCAACTTCATCGATACCATTACCGATGGTAATTTTAAGCACGGTTTCGATCTTTTTGAAAAACATGAAACGCAATTGCATAGCGGCATTGCCGATGCCGACATTGCAGCCATGTATGCATATTATCGCCCCTTTCGCCTTGCTTATGCCACTGCCTACGGCAATTGGATTGGTATAAAAGGAACAAGCTCGGGCGGCACTGCCAATTTTATGAGTCTGATAGAAGACCTTGCCGGCAATAAAGCAAGGGCTTGGGATGTGGCTACTCAAGTGGTTTACGACCAAAAGTCGAACAAGTATAAAGCCTTGTTTCCTCACCGCCGCAGTCCTTTTCAAACGGGCAGCATCAATAGTCGCATTGCTGCTATTTCGGGCTTGTTGTCGGCCATTGGCACCGATGCGTCTTTGGCTACGCTCAAAGGTCAAATCAACACATTCAACACCGCCCTTTTAGCTGCGCGCGATGCCCAACAAACCAATTTTGGAACCATTGACAGCACGCTTACACAGCTAGAAACGGCGCGCCTCAATGCGGCACAAGCCATGTTTAAAAACTATGGCGGACTTGTGGTAAAATATTACCTCACGCCCAAAACTATTTGCAATTATATGCCTGTTGACCTGCTACAATCTTCGCAGCAAACAGCCTTTAACGGTGCCACTAGCAGTGGCGAAACCGACCATATTCTTAAGCGCAAAATGGAAGTGGATGCGCATGTTTTTATTAAAAACGACAGCGATTGGGAAGAGCAGTTTTTCTGCACCGATGGTTTGAAAGACACGCCCGAACCCGGACAACCCGCTATTGTGTTGCCGCCACATAGTCAGCAAGATGTGTTGGCATCCGACCTTGGTTATACCGATGCCCGCCGCCATCTATACATCAAAAATAATGGCGCCGCCGCCGCCACTTGGCATGTAAAGCTTTAGGGGTGATTAGGATTTGGAATTTGGAATTATTTATAAAAGCCTCGCAATGCGGGGCTTTGTTGTTGGGGGGAGAGGTGTAAATTGCGGGGGAAATGAATGACCAAAAAAAGCCACAATACATACTATTAAAAAGAACTCATGAATGAATTAACTAATCATTTTCTCAATGAAATATGCAACTATAACTATACTTTTAATGATGCTTTTAGCATGTAGTAATCTTTCTAAAAAAAAGAAGAAATCACCAACAAATCAAATTGATAATACAGATTTGTACGATTTCAAAATCAAAGTACTAACTGCTGGAGACACTAATGCATATAATGAACTATCATTAAAATATACTGTTTATTCAATACGCCCTTGGGACTTACTTTATTATTCACAATTAATGTGTAATAAATACCATTATTCAAACGCTTGCTTGCAATGTTATTTTATTAACCATGAAGATTATTTGCCAGAAAATTTAAAGTCAAAAGATAGTACAACTTATGCTATTGGAATTTATTATCTTTTAAAGGCAAAAGAATATGGTTGTAAAAGTGCATTATATTATATAGACCGACATTTCCCTGACACAATTCCTTCATCAAACAATTATTTGGTACTTAAACCATCTCATTAACCCAAAATAAAGAGTAAAAGCCATATTAGTTAGATTTTTCGCCCTTGTTGTTGTCATCACCAACAAAACTTGTTGTGGGGTGTTACTATGTCCTCCTACATTCTCATAGCCGCAGCAAGAAAAACAGAAAGGTTATTCAGGAAATATAAGCCTCGCCATGCGGGGCTTTGTTGTTTTTTGAAAATAAATTCAAGAATTGTAGCTTTACGTTATGGTATTAGTATTGAAAAACGGGGCGAGCAAAAAGGAAATGGAAAACCTTTCGCTTAAAATGCCTCAAAAAAGCGGTGTGAACACCAAAAAATATTGTGGCGCCATTAAGCTAAAAGAAGAACCCATAGCCATTCAAAAACAAATGCGCGATGAGTGGCGATAATTTGGTGCTTGACACCAACACTATTCTATACCTGCTGAATGGGGATGAAACCCTAGCAGAATTCCTTTTTGAGAAAAATCTTTTTATCTCCATCATCACCGAAATGGAATTGTTGTGCTACCAAAAAATATCGGTGAAAGAACAAAAGCAGATACAATTGTTCCTATCCGAATTGCGCATTATCAACATCTCCGAAACCATAAAAGAAACAGCCATTACAGTCAGAAAAAAGTATGGATTCAAGCTGCCCGATAGCATCATAGCTGCCACAGCAATTTCATTGGGTCATCCTTTACTCACAGCCGATAAGCAACTAAAAAGCCTAACAGAATTGAACATTATTCTTTACGAACAATAAAATAAAAGCCTCGCAATGCGGGGCTTTGTTGTTGGGGGGAGTTATATACCTTTCAAATAATTGGGGCAAAAGTCAAAACCATTTGGCCATTCTATGCCACCGCCATTGTCAATAGCAGCTTGTTTAAAATAATCGTAGTCTAACAAAGGTTTGCTAATGCCTTCACCAATAAAACTAGTAAAATCAATAGCTTTTGATGCTCCATCATTAAACTGCATCCACAACCGGTAGCCATCTACATATTTGAGTTCAATAATCTTGTTCATTTTGTTGCGTTCATTGCAGGGGTTCAATAGGTTTTATTTCTTCTTTAGCAATAGCAAGTTTCCAATCTTCAATCAATTCATTCCTATGTTAAGAAGCCCATTCCAACACCAAGGAATGCGCTCTGTTGGGTAGTTTGCCTTCAATCACTTCAAGAGTATGAATATCATATTCAGCTGTGTGTTCTTGATAGATAGCATGAAAATGAGGCGGGTTATGATCGCCAAAATACATTCTAATAATAATTCCAAAAAAACGACTTATTTCTGGCATGTTGATGAATTACAGGGCAAATATAAACTTCTTAAAACATAGTTCTCATACGGAGCAATGTCCTCTTTCCTTCGCATAGCCGCAGTAAGAAAAAACTTGTTCTTGCGCGTTTTTGTGTCTTTGTTTTTTCATAAAACCGTAGGAACAAAAAAACACAACAACAAAAAATATACAAAGCCTCGCAATGCGGGACTTTGTTGTTGGGGGGGAAGAGGTTATTCTTGGTTAAAATAAAAGTCAACTTCTTCCTTTAATCCTGGCAGGAACAAATGCACAACATCCCAAATGATGGCATCGTCAATAACATCATATTCATGTGCCACTTTGTTTCTTAACCCAATTATTTTATCAGCAAAGGTTAATTCAATGGAGCTGTTTGCTTTTTTTATTCTATTGGCTGCTTCGCCAATAATTTCCAATTCTCTTTCCACCGCACGTTTCAACATTTTATTTTTTTCGTACGAAGAGAAGTCCTTTTGGTTGCCAATAAATTCATGGATATCATTAATGGAAACCAAAATATCCATCAGCCATTTCTTCACTCTGTTATCCATAAACTATCTGTTTGGTTTGGTTCAGAGAAGCTAAAAAAACAGGATTAGTGATGGCTTGTTCGGTAATAATATCGGTTTTTCTACCCAGTAGGTTTTCAAGTTGGTCTTTTAATGAAATGAAATTATTCAAGTACCCATCAAAATACCTATCTCTGAAAGAAACAATGAAATCAATATCGCTAGTTGGTTTGAAATCGGGCGTACAAGCACTTCCAAAAACAAATAATTGCTTTACATGGTGTTGCTCACAAACAGTTTTTATTTGTGGCAAAGATGAATTGAGTATTTGAATACCATTTAAAGACATAGAATATGAGAGATATTGCAAAAATAAGAGAAGATGTATCAATTTCCGCCCTTGTTGCTGTTATCACCAACAAAACTTGTTATTGCGTGTTCTTTTGTCTGTGTTTTTCGAAAAACCGTAGGAACAAAAAAACACAAAGACCTCTTTACGACATTACGTCATTGCTTCTCTACAATAAAAACCTATTGTGCTTAGTGTGTCATTTAATTTTCTTATTGGCAAATTTCAACGAGCATCAATAGGAACACATTTTCGCTAATCATCCCACCTTATCTTTGAAACATGATCCACAAAATTCTCAGCGATAAGCCAACCAAGCTTTTTGTTTTCCTCACTTCTTTTTTTGTTGCCAATGCCCTCATTGCCGAGTGTATTGGTGGTAAATTATTTAGTCTCGAAAGGTTGTTGGGTCATGTGCCCATTCCTTTTTCATTGCTTGGCGAGCAAGGGCTTACCTACACGCTTACAGCAGGCGTATTGCTTTGGCCCCTCGAGTTTGTAATGACCGACATCGTGAATGAATATTATGGACCCAAAGCTGTTCGTCAAATTTCATTAGTAGCCGTTGCTTTGATTAGTTATGCCTTTCTCATGTTCATGGTTGCCATTCATGTGCCGGCAGATGAAGGCTTTTGGTTGGGCAGTCATAAAGCCCAAGGAATACCCAATATGCAAGACGCTTTCAATGGCATATTTGGTCAAGGCATGTGGATAATTGTGGGAAGCCTTTTTGCATTTATGATTAGTCAATTGCTAGATGCATGGGTGTTTCATAAAATCAAGAAAGTAACTGGAGAAAAAATGGTTTGGTTACGAGCCACAGGTTCCACTGTTGTATCTCAACTCATTGATAGTTTTGTGGTGTTGTTCATCGCTTTTAAGTTAGGACAAGGTTGGAGTTATCAACGTGTCATCGCCATTTGCTTGGTGAATTATTCTTACAAATTTGTGATGGCATTGGTGTTGACACCCGTAATTTATTTGATAGAAAAAGGTATTGAAAAATACCTTGGCAAACAGCTTACTGCTAAAATGAAAGAAGCAGCAATGACCAATGAAGGCTAACATTTAAAGAAGAAAAAATGATGCTCAATAAACCAACTTTACTGCTATTCTCTATTCTGTTTTGTGGACTATCTGCAACTGCACAAAACTATTTTCAGCAAGATGTCAATACTAAGATTTCAGTAACACTTGACGACAAGAAAAACCTGCTACTTGGCTTTGAAGAGTTTTCGTATAAAAACAATTCTACCGACACGCTTCGCACGATATACATTCATCTTTGGCCCAATGCTTACAAGCACGACCATACGCCGTTTGCCGAGCAACAATATGCCAATGGCAAAAAGGATTTTTATTATGCTAAAGAGGATGATAGAGGATTCATAGATAGCTTGAGTTTTAAGATTGACGAAGAAGAAGTGAGTTATGAAAGCGACTATGCAACACCCGATATTGCAAAGATTGACTTACCCAAACCACTTGCTCCCGGTGCAAGCATGAATATTACAACGCCTTTTCGTGTGAAGATTCCCATAGTGTTTTCAAGATTAGGACATACCAAGCAAGCTTATTTTATTTCGCAATGGTTTCCAAAGCCTGCTGTGTATGACCGCAAAGGTTGGCATCCTATTCCCTACCTCGACCTTGGAGAATTTTATAGCGAAATTGGGAGTTATGATGTGAGCATTACCCTTCCCAATAATTATGTTTTACTCGCAACAGGCAATTGCATAACTGCAAGTGAAACCCTTTGGATGGATAGCCTTGCTGCTTTAAATGTAGACTCCATCAAAGCTCATTGGAAAGTTAAAGACAGTATTCCGCCTTCTTCCAAACAAATGAAAACGGTGCGATTTACGGAGCATAATATCCATGATTTTGCATGGTTTGCCGATAAGCGTTTTATTGTTAGAAAAGACTCTGCAACTACTGAAGAAGGCAATAAAGTAATGACATATACTGCCTTTCTTCCTTCCTATAAAAAGAGTTGGTCAAAGGGCAATGAATACTTGAAAGCAACCTTGAAATACTATGGAAAAATGGTGGGTAATTATCCTTACAAAACCATCAAAGCAGTGCAAGGAGATATGCACGCAGGTGGTGGCATGGAATACCCTACAATTACTGTTATTGACAAACAATTTGGCGGCGACCAAACCACTATTATTCATGAAGCTGGGCACAATTGGTTTTATGGAATGCTTGCTAGTAATGAGCGCGACCATGCATGGATGGATGAAGGGATGAATACTTTTTTTGAACAACAGACAAGCAAAGTATTGAATGACACAGCAAAGAATGATAGCACAAAGACAAAGGGTGTGAGCATAAGTCTGAATGAAAATACTATTGCAGGTCAATTGCAAGCATCGGGTCAAGACATGCCTATTGAACAAACCTCTTCGATGTTTAAGGAATTGAATTACGGGATGGATGTTTATTATAAAACAGCTTCCTTAATGAATTGGTTGAAAAACTATTTAGGCGAGAAAGATTTTGAAGCAGCAATGCATGATTATTTCTACACTTGGAAATTCAAGCATCCTTATCCTGAAGACTTCAAAGACATTCTTAAAAGAAATACGGCTAAACCTGTGGATTGGTTTTTTGAAACTTTGAAATCGGATAGGATGTATGATTTCGCCATCAAGAAAGTAAAGACAAACAAAGATGGTGTGGATGTAACTATTATAAACAAATCGGGCATTGCGATTCTTCCAAGTGCTTTACAAGTGTATCGTCATGAAAGTTTGATTCATACCGAAACACCTAACATGCTGTTGAATGATACAGTTGCTTCAACTAAAGAAATACAAATAATTCATTTACCCGATTCTTGCAAAGACTGGACAAGTATTCGTATTGCCAATTTCATTCCTGATGGAAGAACAACGAATAACTATTATCAACGCAACGGACTCTTTCATCGTACTGGATTGAAGGTGGGTTTATTTGCTGGTGTAACAACGGGTAGGAAATACAAACTGTTTGTAGCACCTGCTTTCACTTACAATTATTACGACAAGTTTCAACCGGGAATATTAATGCACAATCTTACTTGGCCCGAAACGAAACTCAAATTCATCGTTGGTGCATTTTCAAGCAGTGCAACAAAGAGTATTAACTATGCAGGAAGAGTTGGCTATGATTTTTATCCGCAAAATGGCTTGTTCAAGAACATTCTTTTACAAGCCGATTTTAAGAGTTTTCATAATGGCGTTTTGAATGAAGGCTACAATACGGATAGTACATTATTTGCTTCCTCAAAATTGGCTACAAGATTTAGAAAGTTGGCGCCTTCCCTACTTTTTACTTTCAAAGAAAATGAAGCAAAAAGCACTGTTCAACGAACACTACTTTTAAAGGGATATTATATCCACGAACAACATTTTAAATACCCTTTTGATGTTATTGACAGTTTATACAAACCGTATGTATCACATGGGAAACATGAATTTTATGGTTTGGTGAGGTATGATTTCAGCGATAAAAAACCTTTCAATCCATACAACTATTTTATGGAGGCACAAGTTGGAAAATCATTCTTGAAGATGAGTTTAGAAGGAAACATAAGGCTCGATTTCAACATGAAAAACAAAGCGCTTTATGTTCGTGGGTTTGCTGGGAAGTTCTTCAATCTTAATGACGATGATAACAGTAGGTATTGGTTCAACACTACTTCAACAGGAGTGAATGACTATTTGTATGACGAACCGTTTTTAGGAAGAAATGAACAAACAGGATTTGGCTCGAATCAAATTGCACAGCGCGAGGGAGGTTTTAAAATACCTACCTTGTTGTATTCTACTCCAATTGGAAGAACAGATGATTTTCTGTTTGCAATAAACCTTGAATCGGACTTACCGATTAAATTGCCTTTTAGAGTTTTCCTTGATGCGGGTAGTTTCTCGAATGCGAAAACGCTGAATCCAAGTGGCAATGGTTTGTTGTATGACGGTGGTGTTTTGTTTTCGTTGAAGAATGTGGTGAAAATCTATTTTCCATTCTTTAAGAGTCGTGATTTTGCAGATTATCAAAAGAACATCTCAGGGAAAACAAGTGTGTTTGACAATGTTAGCTTCAGTATTGAACTGAATCATTTTAACTGGTTGAAGTTGCCTTCGGAATTTTTTTCATTATTTGGGTATTAAACAAAAAATGGAAGGAAAATTAGAGGAATTACATTGAGTCCACTTCGTACGAATAAAAACCAACTAGCTTTTAAATAGCATCATGAATTTCTGGAATTAAGCTCACAACACCACTAATATCACTATAAACCCCATGCGACTAGCAACCTAAACATATTCGGCTTCATTATATTATTGTGTTTGTGTAACCAATCAATTTCTGTAATGTTGCCAAGCATGTTGGAAAACACCTTGTAATAGCATTTAGAGTTTTATCTACTATAAATAGTATTACTTCAATGAACCTTAATAAAGTTGATATAAGTATTTATTAAGGGTAAATTATAGAAGATTATTGCTGGAAATTTTGCTTAAAAAAAGAGAATTTGTTTTTTAGTTGAAAATACTATCTTCGCAGTCCTAAAAACTATTTATTAACACAAATAATTTTCATTATTTATGTCTGTAAAGATTCGTTTACAACGACACGGCTCTAAGAAACGCCCTTTCTATTTTATTGTAGTAGCCAACAGTGCCGCCCCACGCGATGGGAAATTCATTGAAAAACTCGGCACCTACAACCCATTGACAGTACCAGCTGCAGTACGACTCAATCGTGAGCGCAGCTTATACTGGGTTCAGAAAGGAGCACAGCCAACCAACACATGCCGCCGCATTTTGTCATTCAAAGGCGTGTTGTATTTGAAACACCTCATGCGTGGTGTTACCCTTAGTTTGTTTGATGAAAAAACAGCTTGGGAAAAGTTTGAAAGATGGAATGGCGAGCATGAAGAACTCGTTGCACGCCGTCAGGAAACTCAACGTAAACACAAACACGAAAAGCGTCAAGCAATTATGAGCGAATCTGTTCGTCGTGTTGAAGAAAAGATTGCTGCAAAAGCTTCTGATGAAGCAAATGTTGACTCTTCTTCTGATGTTGAAAACACTGAAGCTGCCGCACCTGCTGAAGGTGAATAACCAAGAGCTAAACTTACCTTTCAGGAAGGGCTGTCTTAATAAGACAGCCCTTCCTTTTTACTTTATCTTTTTTGCTTAAAATTTTCTAATTGCTTGTTAATTGAATCAATTTTATGAGCAACATCTCGATATTCAATCGAATTCTTGATCGTTTTTTTTGAATTTATTTTTGCTAATTTATCCTTTAGTTCCAATAACTCAGCTTGAACTTTCTCCATTGAAGGTATTATCGTTTTAAGACTTGATGATAATACCGAAAGCTCAATCCTTTTGGAAATTTCTTTACTATTTTCTAAAATTTTGGAACTATTTTTATTAGCAATTTTAATGGTTTGAGCGATATCTTTTGTTTGCTTTTTTAAATTATTTATTCTACTAGAAAGCCCACCAATTTTTTCATGTAGTTCCAATATTTTTCTTTGGACTCCTTTAGAACAATTAGTGTCTGTTATATCAATAATTTTGTAAAGACTACTGTCTATTTTAGTAAGATATTTTTCTCCTTTTTTTATCATAGGAGATACTTTTGCATGAAATTGATCGGTAAGAGAACTATCAACTACTGTTTGAATCTCAGAATTAGAAGTAAGACTTTTTCCTGTTCCAGGTTTAAAAATTACAGCCATACCTCCTTTCAAAGGATCAGATGTAACTCTTGCAGTTGTTCCTTCATTAATTTTCATGTTTTTGTGAATGGAAAAAACTACTCGAACTTTCCCATTCTTCTCAATTGTCACATCGTAAACCCTACCAATTAATACTCCGAAATAATAAACAGGAGCTGATTTTTGAAGTCCATGAACATTATCATAGTAACCTATAAACTTTTCATCTTCAGGTTTTGAAAACTTGAAATATCCGAAAATTAAAATAGTTATTAAAATGAAGAGGAATACAAATCTGTAACGTTTAATATTCATACTTAGAAATCTAAGGTACAAAAAAAGGACTGACAAATTAATATATCAGCCCTAAATAAATGAACGACTTTGTGTTTATACACTTTTGTCGGTTAGTTTGGTGATGGACTTAGGGGCCATTGCAAATCAAAACGGGGATTTTAATCTGCTGTTACAAAGCAACGACTATTATTTGTAAAACTTAAAAAGAAAAAACAATGAGGCTATGAACAAAGTTTATAACCACTCTCATACACCTATCCTCCTCAAATATTCAAAATAGACATCAAGCTTTCATATTCGTAAACTGCAATGGCATATCTAAGTTGCTACTTTTGCAAAGTTGAATCACATCTTGGAGATCATCAATTTTCTTAGCTGTTACACGAATGGTTTCATCCATGATTGCTGCTTGCACTTTCAAACCGCTGTCTTTGATGAGCTTTACAATTTTTTTGGCATCTTCTTTACCTATTCCATTCTTTACAGGAATGGTTTTACGAATAAATTTCCCTGAACCCGAAAAGTCTTTACTAAAATCAAAAGCATTGGCTTCCAAACCTTGCCTCATGGCTTTGGTGAGGATCACATCTTCTGCTTGTTTTAGTTTCATGTCGCTTTCCACTTCAAGGTTGATGGTCATGTCTTTTTTATTGAGTTCAATGTTTACATGAGTCCCTTTAAAATCGAAGCGATTGTCGATTTCCTTTTTTGCAATATTCACTGCATTATCGAGTGTTTGCAAATCCACTTTGGAAACAATATCAAACGATGGCATAGCAATTACTTTTTTTAGGTTTTAAAACAACAATTTACTTCTCAAACTTCTAGGCAATCCTTTCTTATGCAACAAGATAGCAGTGGTTTTATACAGCACATAATTCTTGGTCACATAGATGTAGCCTTTATAGTCATTCTTTTCACCCCAACTATTCTTTACGATGTAATATTCTCTTCCAGTTTTGTCGGTGGCTTTTCCTACAATGTGCATGCCGTGGTCATCTGTTGTTTCATAATTATCTAATCCCAACTGACGCTTTTGAGCAGTTATTTTCCTTTCAGGTTTTGGTCCGTTGAATAATTCTTTTTGTTCATCTTCACTCATATCATCCCAATTTTTTTCAGGAACAAAAGCAACGCCGTTTTTCCAACTAAAATATTTTTCACTTACATCTGCAGCCCATGCAACGGTATATCCTTTTTCAAGTGCGTGGTCAATGGTTGCTGTGATTTCGTTCATGTGAATGTTATACACTTTTTCAAAGCTCCAATTGTCGGGCACCATGAACATAGATTGTTCGTAGTAAGGCTTGTCGGTATAAGAAGCCAACTCCACATAATCTTCAGTATGAATGCCTACAACATCATCTGCAAAACTTTTAGGCGTGTATTCCTTGCCATGGTACTCAAATGTTTTTGGCACTTTACCCAAATAAGAATCGAGTACACCGGTGAATATCTTTTTCCAATTTGGATTGATTTTACCGTTCGGATTTCTTACCCATGCATCCAACATACCTTTCAACACTGCTTGCATTTCTCCAAATTGATTCTTCGTAGTTCCGTAATGAAGTCCTGAATAAACGCTTTGTGGCATGGCGCCATATTTAGCATACATATTCATTACATCATGACACTCACCACCATCTCCCCAACTAATGGCTCCATGCATTTTTATATAGTTGTCCGCTTTTTCAATGTACACATTGCGTGCATCAAAAATCTCTGCAAGATCCACAGGGTGCTTACCCATCCGAATCATTTCACTCTCTAAAAAAGAATTGGTGGAATAACTCCAACAAGTGCCGCTGCTGCCTTGTGCTTTTACATTCGTGCAATCGAGGCGAATGCTTTCTTTAAACTCAAATTTCTTTTTGGCGCTGTCGCTTTTATTGTTCTCCAGTTTTTTTACAAGGTCGTCCTGTGCATGAAGCATTAAAGGCAATACCGCTAGGATGGAGAATAGTATTCTTTTCATTTCTTGAATGGAATTATGATTGAAAAATGGAATTGCGAAAGTAAAGTAAAATTGAACAATTAATAAGTTACCATCATTTACTAGAAATGTAAACACTCCTAATAATCTACCATAGGTTTTGTTTGCAATCAAACCATTCTTTCATAGCTAAAAATGACCACTTCATCAATGTTCGAACTTAATTGTATCCCTTTGAACTTACTTTCACAACTTCAATTATTTCTATGAGAATTTTAAACACAATTGCCCTTTCTATTTTTCTGCTTTCTTTTAGTGCTTGCAATAAGTGGAACGCATCAAATGATGTCACTACTTTATCAGGAGATGGAATAGTATCTACTGGTAAAAAGTTTTTGTTTGACAATACAAAAGCTGAGACTGCTGGTAACGCAGATTGGGTAATTGATGAAGACAACAACAACGCTCTTCGCTACCCTACTCCTTTACAATCTACTGTCACCTCAACTACTGCTGAAACTTATTGGACAGGAGCTATTTCAAGTTGGGGCATTGCACTTGTAAAAGGTGGCAATATAGTAGAATCGCTTCCTTCTAGTGGTACTATTACCTATAATGTTACGTCTAACCCACAAGACTTAAAAAACTACAATGTATTTGTTGTAGATGAACCCAATATTCGTTTTACAACTGCTGAAAAACAAGCCATTCTCAATTTTGTGAAAAACGGAGGCGGTTTATTCATGGTCTCAGATCATAACAATTCCGATAGGAATAATGATGGGTGGGATTCTCCTGCTATTTGGAACGACTTGATGACGAACAATGGCATGGTGAACAATCCTTTTGGTTTCAAAATTGACCTTGTAGATATTACCAATACAAGCACCAATGTACTTACAGGAAATGCTACAAATACCATTCTTCATGGTTCGCAAGGAAATGTCACCAAACTTGCTTTTAATAATGGCGCTACAATGACAGTTTCGCCAACTATTAATTCAACAGTTAAGGGGTTGATTTGGCAATCGGGCATGACACAAAATAGCACTAAAATCATGTGTGCTTCATCTACTTACAACCTTGGACGTGTTTTTGTCATTGGCGATAGTTCACCTATTGACGATGGAACAGGCGCTTCAGGCAATACTCTTTACACAAGTTGGTCGATTAATACCCACAAACAATTGATGATGAATGCTTCGCTTTGGTTAGCAAAACTTCAATAGATGGCTACTTAATAGCCTATCAAACTCTATCGATAGAATACACCATTAAAACAACGCTAACTGCCTATTGCCTAATCGTCTAAAATCTTTTGTGTTCATTTCCATTTTGGTTTCGTTCAATCCATATTTTTTACAGTAAAGATTGAATTGGGTTTCGATTAGTTCAGCAAATTTTCCATCGCCCACCATGCGGTTGCCAAAGCGACTGTCATTTACCTTGCCGCCATGACAATCGGCAATTTGTTTCCACACTTTTGTTGCTCTATCGGGAAAGGCTTTGAAGAGCCAATCTTTAAAAAGAGCACCAATGGCTCCATTCAATCTCACAACGGTATAGCCCGCCCATTTAGCACCTGCTTCTGAAGCTGCTTGTAACACTTCGTTCATGTTCATATCATTAATGCCGGGAATGAGCGGCGCATTCATGATGCCAGTTGGAATGCTTTTTTTAGCAAGGGTTTCCAATACATTAAGTCTTGATTTGTAGGTAGCGGTTCGAGGTTCCATTTTTAGGCGCAATTCTTCATCG
Organism: uncultured Bacteroidota bacterium; assembly: GCA_903853805.1. Lineage (GTDB taxonomy): Bacteria > Bacteroidota > Bacteroidia > Chitinophagales > Chitinophagaceae > JAFIGV01. Next base: position 2,153 of record CAINUN010000025.1, on the reverse strand, counting down.
AGTGAGGTGATTGAAGTGAACACCCTCACCAAATTGTGTTGGTTGAGTTCGTGAAGAATATCGAGGTCGCGCAACACAAGAGCATTTTTAGTGAGTACACTCACGGGATTTCGGTATTCTAAACAAATCTCCAAGAGTTTCCGTGTAATTTGCATTTTGCGTTCAATGGGTTGATAACAATCTGTATTTCCCGATAGTGAAATGGTGGTAGGTTGCCAGTTTTTATTGTCAAAGTTTTTACGCAACAATGCGGGTGCATTTTTCTTCACCACAATCTTACTTTCAAAATCAAGCCCTGCGCTATAACCCCAATATTCATGTGTGTTTCGAGCATAGCAATACACACAACCATGCTCGCAACCTTGATAAGAATTTACTGAAAACAACATTCCTACATCGGGGCTTGTTACTTTATTCACCAAAGTTTTGCTTTGGTCTAAAATATATTCTGTTTTACAGGCTACTTGTTCCCAATCGTCAATAGCTTCGGGATTTTCTTGCACATAAGTTTCGGTAAGAAATCGGTTTGGTGTTTTGAACTGAGCACCGCGTCCTTTGGTCAGTTCTTGGTGGGGTCTTTGGTGAATCATGATTATCTATTTTTTTTAATTCTTATTCTTCCAGTAAATAATTGTTAGTTTGAACGTCTTTAACCGAACCAAAACCAATGGCATCTACCATTTCACCTGGTGAAATAATTTCAGTTGCCTTGCGCACTTTATCTCTTCCAAAACGGTCTTTGATGTCGTAAAGCACCATGCGGAGTTTGTCTTGCTTCATTTTGTTTTCGAAAAGGGTGTAGGAAACATACTTGGCTTCAATAAAATTCTTAACTACCAGTCCAAAATGTTGTGTTTTGTTGGTGAAAATTGTTGGTAGGCAATTCAGATTTTCAAACTCATGGATTTTGTGCTCAACATATTTTCGAATATCCAAAGCATCTTGTACAGGTGTCGTAAATTTCACATTGAAATCCCAAGAGGTAAAGTCTTTGTATCGGATATAAAAACTCACTTCTTTGCAAAAAACCTTTTGTTTTACCAATCTTTGTTCCAATCTTGTGCATAGCGAAATGAGCAGACTTTGCATTTTCTCTTTCGATTCGCGCTGATTCCTCGAAAGTGTTCTACCGGTACTCATTGAACGATATGGGTTTTCATAACCATCAATCTCCATAAAATTCAACCTACAATACCAATAATGCCCAACAATACCACCAAAAGCTTTTCTTAAAAGAGCAGGAGAAGCCTGCCGCATTTCAATAGGATTGTTGATTCCAATGAGTTTAAGTCGACGTTCATTTGCTTTGGCAATTCCAGTAAGATCGGTCAATTCCAATCGGGCAAAATGTTCATCAATATTTTCTCTAGTTATTTCAATAAGTCCATCAGGTTTTTGCAATTCTGTACCTATTTTAGATAAATAAGAATTCGGAGCAATGCCTATGGAACAAGTCAGGAAGTCATGCTTAGCTTTAATATCCTCTTTAATAAATCTTGCCAATTCTTTAGCATCAGGATACACCCAACGATAAGCAGTCAAATCCAACACTGCCTCATCAATGCTTCGCGCTCTCGCTTCTGGGCAATAGCTCTTAAGAATGTTCATGATGTCGACATGAATTTGACGATAGCGATAAGGTCTACCATTAACTGGCTTTATTAGTGGGCATATCAATCGAGCGTCATTTAGTCGCATACCTGTTTTAACCCCATATTTTTTGGCTTCGATAGATGGAGCGATAATTGCAGCAGAGGCATGATTGCCAGCACAAACGCCAATAGGTTTTCCTCTTAATTCCTTAAAATCCTGTTGCTCACAACTAGCAAAATAGCTGTTCATATCCACATACATGAATAAGGCATTGGGATTATTTCGGATGGTGTTTGAGCCCATTGTTTAGTGCTACTAATTTTCAGCAAGCTAAAGAATATCATTATTAAAGCCAAATTATCAACACTGATAATGACATTTAATTAACAGTAATAGAATATTAACCAAAAGGATAAATGATAAGACCATTGCAAAACAAAACCGCACCTGCATCCATTAACATTTCGTCTATTTTTAGTTAGATTTAGCTGCTATTTTTAGTTTTGTATTCACTTTTATTGCTTTAGAGGGCTTTTTTGCCCTCTTTTCAGCTGTTATTT
>CAINUN010000024.1 GCA_903853805.1 uncultured Bacteroidota bacterium | reverse complement strand
CGTTTGGGCGGAAGCCCACAGCCTTTAGGGATGTGAAAAAAAACCATAGGTAGCAGCCCAAAGTGTTCATTTTCAATAATTTATCATTAAAAATTAAAAATCAATCTTTTATATGCCACACAATGGTCCTTTTCCTAGCAAAGAAGCCGATCGTAATAGCTATTACAATGCAGCGGCTTATTAACAAATAAATCTTCTTAAATTTACTTTTTCTTCTTTAAAAACGGAGGTTATGAAAAAAGGATTATTGGTGTTGATGATGGTGTTGTGCATTAATGCGATTAATGTTTATGGGCAGGCATATTATGCCGACACATTCGGGAATTATGGTCCAGGTAGTTTAGGTGCTGGCGGTCCTTTTTCTAATTCTTATCCTCAATGTAAGTTTTACACTACTTATACCTATCAACCTACGGAGTTAGCATCAAAAGGTATTGTGCCGGGAACTGTCATATTTGGTACTGGTTATCATAAAATGAATGTTCAGAATTTTCCTCAAGGCAATAATTCTATTTTGGAAATTGGCATGAGGTGTAAGCCTAATAACGATACTTGTACTAGCAATTTTATAGGTTCTTCATTCTATAATTATGCAAGTTTAAATACTCTATTCCAAGCCTACCCATCTTATATGTCCTACTTTGTTTCACCAACCTTTTATACTCCTACTAACATTGGATGGGTACCCTTAATGTTGGATGTACCCTTTGTTTATACAGGTGGTGCTATTGAAGTAATCACAAAGTTTGACCCTGATACTGTAGGTTTAAATTATACAATGACTTATGGTTTTTCTCATCAGTCTGGTAATAATTGTAATTATGAATGGGGGCAAGGGATTAACTGTGCAGGTTATGGACTCACGGGTAAACCCACTACGCTACTGTTTCATAGTATTGCACCGCCTTTATGCAATGGGGTGCCAAATGGTGGGGTTATTTATGGTAATCAGCATATTTGTGCTAATGTTGACTATACACTTTATTTAGGAAATCAATCTGCAGGAACAGGTATTACTTATCAATGGCAACAAAAACCGGTTGCCTCAGGGACTTGGAACAATATTTCGGGCGCAACTAATGTCTACTACACTATTAATATTTCAACACCGACAGTATTTAGATGTATGGTTACTTGTATCAATAGTGGGCTTAGTGCTTCATCCACAAATTTTACAGTAAATCCTGAAACCGTACATATTGATTCAATTTCGGTTGCCTTTAATGCCAACCAAGCAATTTTTACACCACACCTTAGCGATACTGCGTTTGTATATTACTATAGTATTCAATGGGGAGATGGCACTTCAGACAATTATACATTGGCACAATCTCATAATTACAATATAGATAGCACATACACCGCAGTGTTTACTGTAAACACTATGTGTGGTATTCATACTTATTCAAAAACATTTACAATAGGATGTATCGGTTCATCAACCTTTATAGATACAATTAGTGCAAACAAATTCGTTTCTTGCCCTGGCGGGCAGGTAACATTATCGGTTCAAGACACTTTGCCTGCTAATTACAATATTGAATGGCAAGCTTTTATTAATTGGAATTGGACTACACTTAGTGGTTTGACGGGTTCACCAGTTATAGTTTCACCAACAGCCAATATTATTTATCGAAATAAAGCTACCTGCACTATTTCAGGTAATTTCAAGTATTCAAACTTTGATACCATTTGGGTAACTTATCCTCCAATAGCAGGCAACATCACCGCCACCAACACCACTACTAACTACTACAACTTCACCAACTCAGGCATGAGCAATGTTCAAAGCTATAAATGGTACTTTGGAGATGGAGATAGTTCCTCCTCCCTCGCCCCAAGCCATCATTACAATTTAGCTGGCACTTACAATGTTTGGTTTGTAGTTACGAATGCAGGTAATGGTTGTACTGATACTGCTTTTACTACCGTAACAATCACTACAGGCATAGATGAAACCCAACCCAAACTCTTCAGCATTGCTCCCAATCCGTTTAATGAAAGCTTTGTGGTTGCTTGTCCCGACGCCAAGGGCAGCTTAATGATAGTAGATGGGATGGGTAAAGTTGTGAAGTCGGTTGTTGTGAAGTCGGCGAATATGACTATTGACTTAAAAGGTTTTGCAGCAGGGGTTTATTTGGTGAAGTATGATGATGGCATTGTAAAAGAAACAGCGAAAGTGGTGAAGGAATAAAGTGTTTGCGTGTTTTTGTGTCCGAATGTTATTGTAAAACCAAAGACACAGTACTACAAAAAGACAAAAAGGCTGCCTCGGATTTGAGACAGCCTTTTTATTATTATTTAGAGAACGAAATGATTATTTCACTTCTTCGTATTCAGCATCAGCTACACCGCCATCATTATTGCCTGCAGGTTGCTCTTGTTGAGGAGCACCGCCTGCTTGTTGTTGTGCGTTATAGATGTGTTGACTAGCAGCTTGCCATGCAGCATTCAATGCTTCGGAAGCAGTATCAATAGCTGCAAGGTCTTCGGCTTTGTGTGCTTCTTTTAAAGTGGTAATAGCCGCTTCAATTTTTGCTTTTTCATCGGCAGGCACTTTATCGCCGTAGTCATTCAATTGTTTTTCGGAATTGAAAATCAAACCATCGGCCATATTGAGTTTTTCAACGCGCTCTTTAACAAGCTTATCAGAATCTTCGTTGGCTTTTGCTTCATTCTTCATTCTTTCAATTTCTTCTTTGCTCAAACCACTACCCGCTTCGATACGAATGTTTTGTTGTTTGCCAGTGCCTTTGTCTTTAGCAGTTACATGCAATAAACCGTTGGCATCGATATCGAATATTACTTCAACTTGAGGAACACCACGAGGTGCAGGAGGAATGCCATCGAGAATGAAACGACCAAGCGTTTTGTTTTGATTAGCCATTGGGCGCTCGCCTTGCAATACATTGATTTCAACACTTGGTTGGTTATCGCTTGCGGTAGAGAAGGTTTCGCTTTTCTTAGTAGGAATAGTAGTGTTAGATTCAATTAAACGAGTCATTACACCACCCATTGTTTCGATACCGAGAGAAAGCGGAGTAACATCCAACAACAAAACATCTTTTACATCGCCCGTCAACACGCCACCTTGAATAGCAGCACCAATTGCTACAACTTCATCAGGGTTTACACCACGGTGAGGTTTTTTGCCAAAGAATTTTTCAACTATTTCTTGAACCTTAGGAATACGAGTAGAACCACCGACTAAGATTACTTCGTCAATTTCAGAAGTATTCATGTTGGCATCTTTCAAAGCTTTGCGGCAAGGCTCCAAAGTACGCTCTATCAAACTATCGGCAAGTTGCTCGAACTTAGCACGGCTTAGTTTGCGCACAAGGTGTTTAGGCGCACCATCTACAGCAGTAATATAAGGAAGGTTGATTTCGGTTTCTTGAGAAGAAGACAATTCGATTTTTGCTTTTTCAGAAGCTTCTTTAAGACGTTGCCAAGCCATAGGGTCTTTATGAAGTTCCATAGACTCATCTTTCTTAAACTCTTCAGCCAACCAATCCATGATTACTTTATCGAAGTCGTCACCACCAAGGTGGGTATCTCCGTTAGTAGATTTCACTTCAAAAACACCATCCCCTAATTCAAGAACAGAAATATCAAATGTTCCACCACCAAGATCGAACACTGCGATTTTAGAATCTTTATGTTGCTTGTCTAAACCATAAGCAAGAGCAGCAGCAGTAGGTTCGTTGATGATACGACGAACGGTCAAACCAGCGATTTCGCCAGCTTCTTTAGTTGCCTGACGTTGTGCGTCGTTGAAGTAAGCCGGAACTGTAATTACTGCTTCTTTCACTTCATAGCCTAAGAAATCTTCAGCGGTTTTCTTCATTTTTTGAAGCACCATAGCCGAAATTTCTTGCGGAGTGTACATGCGCCCGTCAATATCCACACGTGGTGTATTGTTGTCACCTTTAAGAATTTTGTAAGAATGGTGTGTCATCTCACCCGATACTTCGTCAAAACGACGACCCATATATCTTTTGATAGACATAATGGTTTGCATAGGGTTCGTAATAGCCTGACGTTTTGCAGGGTCACCTACTTTGCGCTCACCATTTTTCAAAAAAGCCACAATGGAAGGTGTGGTACGGCGACCTTCATCGTTTGCAATTACAACCGGTTCGTTGCCTTCCATCACCGCCACACAAGAGTTGGTGGTTCCTAAGTCAATGCCAATAATCTTTGCCATATAAATTGATTTTTGTTTACAGATTTTCTTTTCAATAGTCAATCCTTATGCCAAGGCAATCTGTCGGCAATTCTGTCAGATTTTTGAAGGAAAGCAAAAAAATACCCGCCAATGCTGACGGGTAAAATGTATTTTGAATGAAATTTTTACAGCAATCAATGATTAGCAGTTCCCTTAATTCTTAAAGGATTGGTAATAGAATTGAGCATTAATGAATCCATTGTTGCTGTATCAATTGGCACCTGCAATTTAAAGGCAACCGCTTTTGTACTAAATAAGCCATAAATATCTTTGCCTATAATATTGGTAAAAATAGGCTGTGATTGGTCGGCTGTTAATCCAGAATGAAAAGTCTTTGCTAAACGATAATTGTAATAATGTACACCGCCAGCATAAACATAAAAATCGCAACTGTCAAGATAACGCTCATGATTATCAGGGGCATCACCCATAACACTTTTTAGAAAGTAATAAAAGCTTTGGTTGCTTGTAGTCATCACCTCTTGTGAACTAGACCCTGTAGGACGGCTATCAAGCAAGAAATCAGCGCTTTTTCTAATAACGTCGCCTGAAACTATGTTTTTATCATCCCAGAAAAAGCGGATAAAACCTTCCATGTACTTAATATTTGAACCAGGATTGTTAAGAATTACAAGGTTGTACTTACTTGTATTTGCAGGAATTGTTTTATCAAATTTAAATTTGGAATTACTAGACAAACTGAGGTATAGTTTAGTTGTGTCAACAATTTTTATTTCGGAAGAATCGCTATATCCATTTTGAGGATTAAAAATCACTAAGCGATAGTTGTATTGAGGGTCTAGTTTATGAGTAAACTTATAAGCATAACTAGGATTATCGAAAAACGACCCTGTATCTTTAGGTAATCCTTCTTGTGCCATATCCACTTTTTGTAGTGGAAAATTGTTCAAAATATTCTTTCCAGAAATTTCACGGACAGTAACCTCTAAATTTTGGTAGTAGTTTGAATCTGCTTCTTTTGCCATTTCTACTGCCGATTTGTTTTCATCCAAAAAAGCTTTTTGAATACGGATGTAGTGAGCATTATCCTGCATACTAAGAAAACTATACACAAACGTAATGTCTTTGTAGGGGGCAGTTACTTGAAAATCTTCAGAGCAACTACTACACCATAAACAAGTGAGCGTAAGAAAGGCGGCAATCAGTTTTTTCATTCTTGAATTTGAAGATGACAAAAGTAGGGAAAGACGAAGTTCAAAAATCACAATTAAAAACGAAAACTAACATCCATTTTTACGAGTTCAAAAACGGACTAATTCATTTCTCTGACAGAGAACATAATTTTCAAAATTGTTTCTGGTCGAGGAGAAAGTAGGTCATTTCGCAAAGCCTCAAGAGGTTGGTTCAATTCTTCGAGTAACCCTTTTAAAGAGGTTTGCTTTTTGAGTTTTTGTAAGGAAGATTGTTGATGCTTATAGGTATTATTTGAAAAATGTTTGAGTAGATTTTTTTCCATTTGCAATGTGTTTCTATTTTAACGGGCACCTTGATTTTTTATTGTGCATTATGTTTTGGGGGAAACTTTTAAAGCTAAACACAACAATAATGTTGCAAAAAGCGTTACTTTGGCATAACAACTCATGCAAACAATAGGCATTACAGGTGGCACAGGCTTTATAGGTCAAAACATGACAAGACTCTTGGTTGAGTCTGGTTACAATGTTGTTGTGTTTACTCGTAAGATGCATCAAGTGAGCAAACAACCCAACATAAGTTACAGCTATTGGTCCCCAATAGAAAAGAAGTTCGATATGGGTTTCTTGAAAGAGATTGATGCTGTGATACATCTTGCAGGTGCAGGTGTAGTTGAAAAACGTTGGACAAGGAAAAGAAAAGAAGAGATTATTAAAAGCAGAGTGGAAAGCACAGAGTTTCTTGTAGAAAAAATAAAAGCGCATGCACCTAATTGCAAAACTTTAATTTCGGCTTCGGCCATTGGATATTACGGTCCAGATAATTTAAGTTCCATTCCTTTTAAAGAAGATGCACCACCACAACACGATTTTTTAGCGAATACTTGCAAGCTTTGGGAAGAGGCAACAAGAAAAGCAGAAAATCATTTTCGTACTATAATTCTAAGATTTGGAATTGTATTGGGAAAAGAGGACGGAGCATTTCCTCAATTTGCAAATCCACAAAAATTTGGTTTGATGCCCATTTTAGGTTCTGGAAATCAAATAATGAGTTGGATACATGTTGATGACCTTTGTCGTATTATATTATGGGTGCTTAAAAATGAGGATATTCAAGGCGTTTTCAATGCAGTAGCTCCCAACCCAGTTTCTCAAAAACAACTTTCTAAAAGTATTAACAACCACACAAGAGGATTTAGTATTCCTATATATGTGCCTGAAGCAGTGCTTAAATTAGCTTTAGGAAAAATGTCAGTTGAAGTATTAAAAAGCGCAACAGTCAGTGCGTCTAAAATACTAGATAAAGGATTTCATTTTAAGTATCCGCAAATAGATGGTGCCGTTAAAGATATTTTGCTTTAATCAAAAGTTTAGTAGTTAAGTCATAACCCTCGTTTTCTCTGTTTAAGTTTGCGCCTGATTTTTACCTGCCCGAAAATGGGGAATCCAAAAATTATTCTGACGCTCATAGCCACCATTACTATTCATTTTGTTTTTGCACAAAACAAAGTAGATAGTGTTTTGATGAATAGGTTGCAGGAATCTAGCCCTTTAATCAATAAACTGTATGGTGATGCAAAAAACTCAGTCTTTAAAAATTCTAACGACAGCGACAATACATCTTCAAAATTAGTTACTAAAAGTGAATTGAGTTTTTATAAGTACGAGGGTAAAATCATTCGTAAAATAGAAATTTGGCATTATGGATATGAAACTAATTCAGAAGATACAACAACAATGCTTGGTTATGCAGCTTATGCTGTAAAGAAAAACTTGCATACAGAAACCAAGTTGAAAATTATTCGCCAAAATCTATTCATCAAGGAAAACACAGTAATTCAAGCAGCTAAACTTGCTGATAACGAGCGTTTCTTGCGTTCACTCGATTTCATTCAGGATGCTAAAATATTTATTCGACCTTATTCCCACGATTCTGTGGATGTGGTTGTAATTACAAAAGACTTGTTTTCCTTCAGTTCAGTTTTGGATATTAGTGGACTAACTAGTATGAAAACAAGGTTTGCAGAATCTAATTTTATGGGATTAGGTCAAAAACTTCAAACTAGTATTTTGTGGGACCAAACAAGGTCGCCTAATGCGGGCATTGAATTGCTATATAGTAAAAACAATATCGGTGGTAGTTTTATCAATGGAACTGTGGCTTATACCGAAATTAATACTGGGAAAAGCGAAGGTGCTGAAGATGAATTTGCTTACTACATCAAACTAGATCGCCCATTAGTTTCTCCATTTTCTCACATTGCTGGCTCTTTTGAAATCAGTTATAATCGTAGTGAGAACGTTTATAAAAAACCAACTTCAGAATACCTTAATTACAATTATAAAGTGACTGATGGCTGGCTGGGCTATAATTTAGGCACCACAGGAAACAGGGATAATCATTATTTTAGCAAAAACAGGAATAGAATTTTTCTTTCCCTACGTTATTTCAATATTAACTTTCAAAATGTACCGGATTATGTAGGCTCAGGTTTCGACCCAATTTATAACGATCGTAAGTTGTTTCTTGGACAAGTCACTTTGTTTAGGCAAGACTTTTACAAACTGAAATACATCTACGGTTTGGGTGCAATTGAAGACATTCCCAAAGGCTATAATCTATCCGTCACTGGAGGATGGGCTAAACAACTATATCTCGAAAGACCTTATCTCGGATTTCAATGTGAACGTTTTTGGCTTAACTCAAAAGGTGCTTTTGTAGATGGCGTTTTTAAAGCAGGCGGTTATATGCAAAATGGGACATTGGAAGATGCAGGTATTCTTGCCAGTTTCAATTATTATACCCCTATACAGCCGTTAAATAAGTGGCAACATCGTGAACTAATAAAGGTAAGTTTTGCTAACCTTTTTCATAGTATCACTTACGACCCACTCCGTATCGACAATGTTTATGGACTCCATGAATTCAATACAGACAGTGTTCAAGGAATTACTAGGTTGAGTTTTTCTGGTGAATCAGTTTTGTATTCCAATAGAAAAGTACTTGGTTTCCATTATGCAATTTTTGCTCAAGCGGGCATTACCATTGTTAATCCTAAAAATGAACCAATTGGGAATTCAGATGGATATACAGGAATAGGTTGTGGGCTTAGAATGCGCAATGATAATTTAGTATTCGGCACCATCGAACTACATGGAATTTACTTTCCACGCACTGTTTATCCAGTTGGAAATTATGTGGTGACACTTCAAACTGATTTACGCTACCGATTCAAATCCAACTTTGTTCAAGCGCCAGATATTGTCAAATTCAATGCTGGAGATTTATAACGTTGGTTATTGATTATCGCGCCATTCATACACCCAAGAACTTTGAATCATTTCTAGGTGCCCTTCATTACATTCTTCTCTTTTCCCTTCAAAATTTGGAACTTCCAAAACCCATTCCAATAGCTCTGTAAAGCGTATACGATAGATTTTACTTTCGGTAAAGTCATTACCAAATCGTTCGTATAATTTTAGCGCGATGTCTTCATAATCGGACCAATGAATTGGTGGTTCAAAATGATTGTTCATAGTTGTTGATTTATTCACCGTGAATAAGCGATTGATCAGGAATAGTCAAGGTTATTTCTCCTGCATCTCCTTCTAAAAAACATTGACATGCAAGCCTTGAATTGATTATAGGATTACGAGCTCTATCAATAAAATCTTCCTCACGCTCAGTTATTTCTGGCAAATGTTCTTCTCCCTGCTCTAAATAAATATGGCATGTGCTACATGCGCAAACCATTCCGCAATTGTGGTGTAATTCAATATTGTTTTCTAAAGCTACCTCAAGGAGGCTCTGACCTGATTCAACATTTTGGAGGGTAATAGGTGCTAATCCTTTTTCTTCAAACTTAAAATTAATTGTGTACATGATATTTGGTAGTCGGTGGGCAAAGTTAAACTAACAATCCTTCTTCTTTTCAACAGGCTTATACATACTTTCTATGGAAGCAGTGAGAAATTCATAAACCTTTTGCCATTCAGGGTGTTGTTGTAATAAAAGCAAATGTCGTTGAATGGTGTTTTTATCGCCCCTCTTTGCAGGACCAGTTTGTGTGTCCAAAGGAGTGTTTGTTTTGATTCTTTGAAAAGTTTGCTCAATAATTGGTGTCAGCAACTCAAATGGCACCTTGGTTTCCTTGCACACTTCTGAGCAAATAGCCAATAAATGATTGATGAAATTGTTGCTCATCACCGCAGTTAGATGCAGATATTGGCGTTGTTGCCAAGTAGCTTGTTGTATTGTGTCTGAAAAGGTAGTGGCAATAGTTTTTACTTTTTCCAAAGCCTTTATTGAACCCGCTTCGCAAATCACAGGAATGTTTCTATGTTGAGGATAATTGTTTTTTACTATGGAATAAATACACCAAAGAGCCGCTCCATTTTGAGAAGGAATAACATCTAAAGCCAAGGAACCTGAAGTATGAATCATCACTGTGTCGCGCAATGGAATTTTTGCTGCTACTTCTGCCACTGCATTATCCGTCACAGCAAGAATGCAACAATCTGCCAATCCTTCTCGAATATGAAAGAGTTGATGAAGTAATGGTGCATTCAAGATGGCTGCAAGTAAAGACGCTTCAGTTTTATTTCGCCCATATAAGCCCATGCAACGATGACCAGCTTCTTGCAATTTATTGCTAAGAAACCATGCCATATTACCCGTGCCAACAAGTGTATAGGTCATAGTTTTATTTCATTTGCAATATAATATTCTTCCATTGTTTGTCGCACTTTGGCTTTAAAAGCATTAGTGTCATCTGTCGTTAACCCTTTTGTAGAAAAAGGTTCTAAAAAATGAAGATGAATGGTATGTGGCCATCCCCAAAATTTGTTTTTCGATGAATACACCTTCTTAGTGTTGAACATCATTGCAGGAATAATATCCTTTTGTGCGCGAATGGCTGTATTGAAAGCTCCATCATAAAAAGGCAATAATGGTTTTTCGGTTTTATTCCTTGTGCCTTCAGGAAAAAGGCAGAGATGCAAACCCATTTTCAAAACATCTTCCATCTTGCTAATGCTTTCTTTGCGGCTCTTAATATTCTTGCGATCTACGATTACTGCACCAGATTTATAAATGATGTTAAACAACGGAATCTTTGTCAATTCCACTTTACCAAGGGTTTTATTAGCCCCAGGCGTTTTAGTTGCCGAAACAGGAACATCCATCATAGAATTGTGGTTGAAAATGACCACATAGTTTTCGCCTTTCTTAAAGTTATGTAATCCCTTTCTTTTTACAAAACAAAATACAAGCGGTAGATAGGAGCTAATCCAAAAATCGAAAATTGGATGTAAAAAATTAGCCCTTTTAGGTTCGGGTAAAACCTTAGATAATAATGTGGGAATAGCAACAATAGCCATTGTTGCTACAAACAACACAATGGCATAAACAAAATAAATAGTGCCTAAAACTTTCTTAAATGGGTTCATGAAATTGTCCAATCAATTGCTGCCAATCCATTTTGTATCAACCATTCGTTTGCTTTGCTAAAATGTTTGCAACCAAAGAAACCATTGTAGGCAGATAACGGTGATGGATGTGCCGCGGTTAAAATTAAGTGTTTGTTGTGGTCAATGAATTCTAGTTTTGATTTTGCAAAAGAACCCCACAACAGAAATACTACTTTTTCTTTTTTTTCTGAAATAGTCTTGATAACAGCATCCGTAAAAATATGCCAACCAATTTTGCTGTGCGACATGGGTTGATTGGCTTCTACAGTCAAAGATGCATTCAGTAACAATACTCCTTGCTTTGCCCACTGTTCTAAATTCCCTGATTGTGGTATGGGCAAGCCAAGGTCAATATGAATTTCTTTGTAAATATTCGCCAATGATGGTGGTGGGGGTATGCCTTTGGGTACTGAAAATGAAAGTCCATGTGCTTGGTTAGGGTTGTGATAAGGGTCTTGACCAAGTATCACCAATTTCAATTCAGAGAATGGTGTGGTATTAAAAGCATTAAAGAAGAATGGACCAGGCGGATAAATAGTTTTCCCTTTTGCTTTTTCTTCTTTAATAAACAAAGTAATTGCTTCGAAATAAGGTTTATCAAATTCGGATTGTAATACAGCTTTCCAACTTGATTCAATCTTTACATTCATTCAATGTCGGGGGATTATTGAACATGAACATCAAAAAGTTCTACACCACCCAAATAGCCTTTTAGGCGGTCATAAACATTTACTTTCCCTACACCTGCAGGTGTGCCAGTAAAAATTAAATCGCCAATGTTGATGGAAAAATAATTTGAGGTATAAGCAATGATTTTATCAATAGAAAAAAGCATTTGCGAAGAATTCCCTTTTTGAACAGTGCTCTCATTTACTTTCATTTCAAAATCGAGGTTCTTCATGTTCATACTTGGTATGATGGGCATAAACTTCCCAACAACAGCCGAGCCATCAAACGCTTTGGCTATTTCCCAAGGAAGCCCTTTTGATTTTTGTTTTTGTTGAAGGTCGCGGGCAGTAAAATCAATTCCTACTGTGACTTCGTTGTAAAAATGCCTTGCTTGTCTTTCCGTAATAAACTTACCATTCTTACAAATTTTCACTACTAATTCGCATTCATACTCCAACTCATCGGTAAACTCAGGATAAATAATTGGTTTTTCAGGAAGCACTAATGCATTCTTAGGTTTCATGAAAATGATGGGGTCTTGAGGCACTTCATTATTCAATTCTTGTGCATGTGCTACATAATTTCTGCCTACACAAATGATTTTCATTGCTTACGGTTTTTTGATGTTGTTCATGAATTAGCTAAGTTGCCACAAAACTATTACGATAATTGAATGGCACGTGTAAAAATAAAATTTCCTTCGCATAATCCACAATTCGTTTGCACAATTCCAGTAAGAATTACCGACATCAATTATGGCAATCATCTTGGCAATGATGCCGTGCTTTCCATTATTCATGAAGCGAGAATGCAAATGCTCATTAACTTGGGTTTTACAGAACTCAATGCAGGTGGCAATAGCCTCATAATGGGCGATGTAATGATTGCTTTTCGTGGCGAAGCTTTTTATGGAGATGTATTGAACATCGAAATTTTTACAGATGAAATCGCAGAACGATCTTTCGATTTGCTTTACCAAATAACCACGCAAAGAAAGGAGGCAACCATTGAAATTGCTCACGCCAAAACTGGAATGGTTTGTTTCGACTACAACACCAGAAAAGTTGCAATGATGACAGCACATTTAAAAAAGGCAATTAGTCTTAGCCACTAAGTTGTGCATTGTAGCAAAATCAACTTTCCAATACCACCGCCCTATTTGGGGTGCCTCTTTTTTAGTTTTAAAAGAAAACACAAAGAACCCGAAGAAGACCCAAAGCACACTAAGTTTTTTATGAAATGAAAAGACCAGAAAGCCTCATCACTTTGTGGACTTTTTGTATTCTTTATATCAAAAATCTTTCGCAACTAAGAAGGCTCAAAGAGCATTAAGTTTTTTTGAAAAAAGGAAAAACTTATCAGAAGCGTAAAGAATGCTGACAGAAGAGTAAGCCACTCTAACACAAGAGCATGAAACTCTAATAGAAGAGTTTGATAGGCGGATGCAGGAGTTAGATACGCTTCTAACCGCATAAGCCAGGAAGACAGAAGAGTTTAATACGATTCTAGCCGCATAAGCTAGGAAGCTAGAAGAGTTTAATACACTTATAGCCGCATGAGCTAGGAAGCCAGAAGAGTTTGATACACGGCTAGAGGAGTTTGATACTCTTTTCTCCTAAATGAGGTTTTAGCGGTGGTTTTGGTGGGGGATTTTAGGGGAATGGGATGTTGTAAGATGGAAAGGGGTTATTTTGGGGGGGAAATTTATTCTAATATGCAAAAAGTAATTTTAGTTTTAAGCTTTTCATTTATTTTGATTAGTTGTGGACAACATGATAAAAGCTATGATAACACTCAAAAAGCAGATTCTTTAGTTTTAAAAACAATACAAAACAACTCAAAAGCAAATGAAATTTCATTTGAGTCTTTACTAAAAAAGTATATCAGCCAATCAAAAAATGAATTAATAGCACATTCTCGTAAAAACGAGATGTGGTTATTTGATCGAACAGAGAATGCTGATACTGCAATTTATTTGGTTTATCAAATAGGGCATGATGAAACAGACAAAGGAAATACAAATCCAAGGTTTGTTACTGACCAGTGGATTTACATAGATAGTTTGAACAGCAAACTTTATGAATACGATTTACTAAACGATAGTTTAATAGAATGGAAAAATTAGTACCCCTCTTTCGCCATAGTTTGTCAAAACAGTATGACGAAACATTTGCTTCGTCAACAAAAAACGCAGAAAAGATATACTTTTGAAAAAACGAAAAAAGATGGAAGAAATTATTTTTATTGTAGAAGAAAGCGAAGAAGGCGGGTTGTTAGCAAAGGGGTTAAATGTTTCTATTTTCACTGAAGCCGATACGATGCCATTGCTTAAAGAGGCAGTAAAAGAAGCCGTTCATTGCCATTTTGAGGATGATGCAAAGCGGTTGATTCGATTTCATTTTGTGAAGGAAGAAGTGTTTGCTGCATGAAACTCCCAAGAGACGTTAGCGGCTTCGACTTAGTAAAAGTATTGAAGCCATTAGGCTACCAAGTCACCCGACAAGCAGGCAGCCACATGCGATTATCAACAGAACAAAATGGAGTACATCATATCACCATTCCCAACCACAATCCAATAAAAATTGGAACGCTTACTGCTATTCTTAATGACGTAGCAGCACATCATCTAAAATCAAAAGAAGAACTTATCATGATACTTTGGGGATAGGTTTCACTTTTCATATAACTATCCCCCTACAAACCTTAACTGCACAATACCCCCACTACAAACAAATACCTATTTTTGAGCCAAGTCTTAAAAATGTAACCATCATGCGCAACAAGTTCCTCCTTGTTTTTCTTTTGCTCTCCACTTTTTCATTTGCTCAAAAAAAGCAAATCACCCTTGAAGACATTTGGCAGAAAGGAACCTTTAAAGTGAAATCAGTTCCCGGTTTCAATGCCATGAAAGACGGGCTGACTTATACCCAAATTGACCGTGAAGAAAACAAACTCAGCATCAACGTATATGACCTCGCCACAGGCAATAAAATCAAAACGCTTTTCGACAATAGCTTAACGAAAACTGGCACGCAGGCAATAGAGGTAGAAGAATATACCTTCAGTCAAGATGAACAAAAAATGTTGCTATTGACAGAAAGCAAAAACATCTATCGCCGCTCTGTGTTGCACAAGGTTTATGTGTATGATATCAATTCAAAAATCATCACCTTGTTGGATAAAGAGAAAGTGTTGCATGCCTCTTTTTCGCCCGATGGCAGCAAAGTGGCTTTTGTGAAAGACAACAACCTTTTTTATAAAGATTTGACTACCGACAAAACAATATCAGTAACTGAAGACGGCAAGAAAAACGAAATTATCAACGGCAATTGCGATTGGGTGTATGAAGAAGAATTTGAGTTTACCAAAGCCTATGAATGGGCACCTGATGGCAAACACATAGCCTTCTATCGTTTTGATGAAAGACCCGTGCCTGAATACACGATGACGGTTTATGATAGCCTTTACCCTACGCCTTATAAATACAAATACCCCAAAGCAGGACAGTTGAACTCTGTGATTCAAATCAAGATGTATGATGTAGCGCAAAAGACATTTGTCAATGCCGATTTAGGAAAAGAAGCTGACATCTATATTCCAAGAATTAAATGGACCAAAGATGCCAATAGCCTTTGTGTGTTGCGCATGAATCGCCACCAAAATGAGTTGGAATATTTGTTGTCCAATGCAGCAACAGGGGCTTCGCAAGTCATTTACAAAGAAACCAATGCTTCTTACATTGAGGTAGATGACAACCTACTATTCTTGCCCGATAATCAATCCTTTATTTTCATCAGCGAGCAAAGCGGTTTCAATCATTTCTACAAATGGAATTGGAAAAAACAAAAACTCACCGCACTCACACAAGGCAATTATGAAATAGAAAACCTTATAGGATTGGATGAAAAGAACAAAACGCTGTACTACACTGCCGCAGAATCTTCTCCTTTGCAACGTCAATTGTATGTGGTGAATTGGGATGGGAAAAAGAAAAAGCTACTCACTCCTGAAGCCGGAACACACAACATCACACCAATTGAAGGCAATCATTTCTTCTTGGATAAATACTCCCAACTTAACAAAGTGCCGGTTTATTATTTGCGCGATGCCAACGGAAAAATCTTGCGCACTTTAGAAGACAACAAAGCGCTCGAAACCAAAATGGCTGAGTATGAATTAGGTGCAATTACTTTTACACAAGTTCCGGCTGCTGATGGCAAAACCATGCTCAATGCTTGGATGATAAAACCTGCTACATTCGACAGCAATAAGAAATACCCTGTGTTGATGTTTCAATACAGCGGTCCGGGTTCGCAGCAAGTAGCCGATCGTTTCCCTGCCGGCGATTTCTTTTGGCATCAAATGTTGGCTGAAAAAGGATACATTGTAGTTTGCGTTGACCCGCGCGGAACAGGATTTAGAGGAGAAGCTTTTAAGAAATGCACCTACCAGCAATTAGGAAAAATTGAAAGCGATGATCAGATTGCAGCTGCCAAATATCTTGGTACACTTAATTATGTTGACGCCAATAGAATGGGCATTTGGGGTTGGAGTTATGGTGGGTTCATGAGTAGCACTTGTATCTTCAAAGGAAGTGAGGTGTTTAAAGCAGCAATAGCCGTAGCACCGGTTACCAATTGGCGTTACTACGATAATATTTATACCGAGCGCTACATGCGCACCCCACAAGAAAACCCTGATGGCTATGACAACAATGCACCTGAAAAAATGGTGTCACAACTTAAAGGCAAGTTCCTTGTCATTCACGGAACCGGCGATGACAATGTGCATTTCCAAAATCAGGTTTCCATGATTGATGCCCTCATCAAAGCCAATAAAGATTTCGATAGTGAGTATTACCCTAATAAAGCACATGGTATTTCTGGGGGCAACACCCGTTTGCATCTTTATCGTAGGATGACAACGTTTTTGTTCCAAAATCTGTAGTTTGTTTTAACTCTTTAGTGCACAAACTATGTTTGATTTTCTTTGCTTTTAATACATACTACATAAATGTAGTTAAGAATGTTTTCTCTTCCTTAGTACCTTTAATTCCATCAAGAATTGAGTCAAGAAAAACAAAGTAAATTGACAAGCACACTATTTCAATAAATGAATATTTTTGAGAACTAATTATGTCAAATAATAAGAGCCGTTACAACATTCGCATCCCTTTGCTTTTTTCACTTACTATGGTTATTGGAATGGTGATTGGTTTTCAACTCAAAGATTCTCTTCGTAATACGGAAAGCAAAAACAAAATTGACCAAATCATCAACTTGATTAATGAAAAGTATGTAGACACGCTAAAAAGCAATGCTCTTTATGAAGATGCAGTGAATGGAATGTTACAAAATCTTGACCCGCATTCTGTTTACATATCACCAGATGAATTAGCTGCTGTGAACGAAGATTTGGATGGTAGTTTCTTTGGAATTGGAATTGAGTTTGCCATTATTGACGACACCATTCGAGTTACTTCTGTTATTCCAAAAGGCCCCTCTGAAAAAGTAGGGCTTGTAGTTGGCGATGCCATATTGAAAGTAGAAGACTCATTAGTAGCAGGCAATAACATCACCTCCGATAGAATTGTGAAACTCCTTCGTGGGCAGCAGCACTCTAAAGTAAAAGTGTCTTTGCTGAATTGTATCAATCATCAATCAAGGTTAGTGACTATTGAACGTGATGAAATTCCTTTAGTAAGTTTAGATGCCGCTATCATGCTCGATGATCATACCGGCTATATTAAAATCAATCGCTTTAGCGCTACTACATACAAAGAGTTTTTGCCCGCCCTCAAAAACCTAAAGCAATTGGGGATGACAAATCTTATTCTTGACTTAAGAGATAATCCAGGCGGTTTGTTGAATGAAGCAATTGCTGTTGCCGATGAATTTTTAGACGATAAAAAACTCATTGTTTACACCCAAGGAAGCAAGTCTACTAAAGAAGAATTCCATGCAGAAAAAGCAGGCATTTTTGAAAAAGGAAAACTAGCAGTATTGGTAGATGAAGGTGCAGCATCGGCAAGCGAAATTCTTTCAGGCGCTATTCAAGATTGGGACCGTGGTGTCATTATTGGTAGAAGAACGTTTGGTAAGGGATTGGTGCAAGAACAATTTGAACTAGCAAATGGGGGTGCCCTTCGGCTGACGATCGCACGGTATTATACACCTTCAGGTCGTTGCATTCAACGCTCTTATGCCAAAGGAAAGGATGATTATGAAGAAGATTTTGAACACCGATTAGCATCTGGAGAATTAACTGGCAATGATTCTTTAGCACAAGCCGATTCTGCAAAATATTTCACCAACCACAAGCGTGTAGTGTATGGTGGTGGTGGCATTAAGCCCGATGTGTATGTGCCTTATGACACGTTGTTGTTCAACAAAAGTTTATTGAACTTCATCAATAGCCCATCCTTTCAAAATGCATTGTGGCATTATTATGTTACTCATTCAAACAGCTTGAAATCATTTACAACTAAACAAGATTTTTTACAGCATTTTGATAGTAAAGAATTGCTTCAGGAAATGATGTATGCTTATTATAAAAGCAATCCTCTACCTCCTCAAAAAATCATTTTAAACATCTCGTCAGGCAATCAATTTGAACTGCAATTGAAAGCTAGTGTTGCTCGTTATCTTTTCAGAAATGATGGCTATTATACAGTCTTTACCAATGGTGATGAAATGGTGAAACGCGCATTACAGGTGTTGAAAGACAAACAATACTTAATGGTTATTGATGGAAAGTGATTTTCATTATACTGGTTTGCTCATAGTATAAAGTACATCAGGACAAAAATCAAGTTGATTATCCCATTTTAAAGTACCGTAAGAATCAAGCTGAACGGTTTTGAAATAATTTATATCACAAAGATTGCTTGCCCACCCATCATTTGCCTTCTTAAAATCTTCTACCCAAACTGATAAATCAATAATGCGCACTTCATCATTATTGAAAAGGCATATCAATGAAAAGTCATCGTTTATTCGTGTTATTTGTTTGATATAGTGAAGCATTTTTATTAATTCAGAGGATTAATTGTATGCCATGTTACAGGCAGTTTTCTTAGCCCTTCAAAGTTATCATTTAATTCCTTTTCGTGTAAAATTATCCAAGCCTGTATTAGTTTTAGTTGTTTTGTTGGTAACTCTCCATCCAAAATTTCACCTGTTTCAATACTTATCATTGCTCTAAATTCACCATATTCAGCATGAAAATGAGCAGGGTAATGGTCATTGAAAAACATTTTAATTATGATTCCATAAAATCTGCAAATTTCAGGCATACTATTTTCTCTTTATAGAAGAATACAAACATACTGTTTTCTAAAAAAACCGACTACATATTGGTAAAGAATGAGCATCGCCATTAAACATACTCTGGCAACTTGCCCATCCACTCCACTTTGTTTTTATCCTTTGCATCTGCGCAAAATGTTTGGTGCCCATTGGTCATTACCCAATAACGTGCGTTGATAGTTTGCTGGTAATTGAGTAGTTGAAAAAACGTTGCTTGTGTAATTTCTGTTTCGGGTTCTTTGCATTCAATGAGCATCCAAGGTTCATGATTTCGATGATAAACAACCACATCGAATCGCTTAGTTGTTTTGCCCACCAACACTTTTTTCTCAACAGATAGGAGGCTTTGCGGATAGTTCATTTTCCGAATCAAGAATTGTAATAGCATTTGCCTTACATGCTCTTCGGGTGTGAGTACTATCCACTTTTTTCTAAAAGAATCGAACACAAATGTTTTGTCTTCTACTCTTTTCAATTTTAGTTCAATGCCTGAATAATCTAGCTGAATCATGAGGGAATAAAAATAGGTAGTGGGTGTTAAACTTCAGTGGTGTTTTCCATTTCTTTCCCTGCTTATAAAAAAATCTCTACTTTTAATTTTCAATTATGAAGACCAAACAAGATATTGTCAACAACTGGTTACCCCGATACACAGGACAGCCTCTCGATTTTTTTGGAAAGTACATTTTGCTCTGCAACTTCAGCAACTATGTTCAAATGTTTGCCGACCTATATGGCGTTGAAGTAAAAGGACAAGACAAGCCCATGCAATGCGCCACAGCTGAAGGCATAACTATCATCAACTTTGGCATGGGCAGCCCCACTGCCGCTACGATGATGGATTTATTGACGGCTATTGCACCCACTGCTGTTTTGTTTTTGGGCAAGTGTGGCGGTTTGAAAAAGAAAAACAAGATTGGGGATTTAATACTTCCCATAGCAGCTATTCGTGGTGAGGGAACGAGCAATGATTACTTTCCGCCCGAGGTGCCTGCATTGCCTGCGTTTGCTTTGCAAAAAGCCATTTCTACCACCATCCGCGATTATCAAAACGACTATTGGACAGGAACGGTGTATACTACCAACCGCCGTGTGTGGGAGCATGACGAAACATTTAAAGATTACCTACGCACCATTCGTGCTATGGCTATTGATATGGAAACCGCTACGATTTTCACCGTTGGTTTTGCCAATGAAATCCCCACCGGCGCTCTGTTGTTGGTGAGCGACCAACCTATGATTCCTGAAGGAATAAAAACTGCGGAAAGTGATGCCTCTGTGACCAAAAAATATGTGCAGGCACACTTAAAAATTGGCATTGATTCGCTCAAGCAATTAATTAATCAAGGGAATACCGTGAAGCACCTGAAGTTTTAGGGTTTTCATTTTTAAGGAAATATAAAGCCGCTTCTTTCGAGGCGGCTTTTTTATTGGGTTGTTTGTTGGTGATAAGACCCACAAAGGAAGAAACCTGTTGCCAATAAGCATATTAGCTGAAAACCTTTATTCATGGATTGGCAATTTGCCTATTTGAAAAGGTTAAAGGGAATAATTAAATGCTATATCAACTATTTTGAGCAATCGTTTGCTGCGTTTTTTCAATACCATTTATATACATTAGGTACGGGGTAAGTACGGGGTTAGTACGGGGTTAGTACGAGGATGGTATATAGTAGCTATGCATAACTGATGTTTGGCTTGCCAAGTAGGAAACCCATAATCTAAATATTTTAAGTTATCTGCTTAAGGTGTAGCGAAGAACACTTCAAATATGCCATACTGAAACGGAAAACAGCCTTCTGCTGCCATACAATCCATACGAAACTGTGGAACATCAGATAGGAGATTAGCCGTTCAAAGAATAATACTGCAACAGAAAAGTGGTTAATTCTTTCTTTCCTGTAAAACCTAATAATTGCCACAACTTTTTAGTTTTGTAATAGGCTCTATCATCAGAAAGATGCAAAATATGTTTGCCCAATTCTAAATAGGTATAATTGGGATGTTCTTCAATAGCTTTTGCTAGGTTTTCCAAATCCTCGGGTAAATTGCTCATCATGTCAATGGCTTTACCCGATTGTTCATGCGACATTACAAGGTCGTGTTTATCCCAAAATTGCGGTGTGGTGTAATGTTGTTTTATGGCTACTGTTCTCAGTGCATTCCCATATTCTTTACATTGTTCGGGTACAAGGTAGGCAAAGACTTTTTTATTCACTATCCTAAACTCCTCTTCTTTCTTGTTTCCTAAAACCATAAGGGGTAATTGAGGATGATGTCGATACATGGAATCGATCAGTTTTTGAAAGAAAGGTTGGTCATTTTGAATCAATACCATTACATCAGGAACAGTTTGAAGCGGCAACCTACTCAGCATTCTTTTGATGTTGGGTTCCTTGTCGGTAATATCTATGTTTTTGTCTTGTTCTATAGCTTGTTGCAATAAGGTAGCGTGCACATCACATTCGCCAATAACCATGATTGCTAATCGTCTTAACGTCATTTTTTATTCTATATTTTATTGTTGTTTTTTCTATCTTTTTCATTCGGGTAATTTTTTATTGTCTCATTGCTCAAAAACAGCGGATTTACTGTTTGTTTTGAGTATATGCAAATTTAAACCTCTTTAGAAAAATATTTATAAAAAAATAACCAACATCATGTGAATAAGTCTTGAAAAGCTTTACTGTAAAGGAAAAGAAAAATAATGTGGGTTAATAAATGTAGCTGTTGAAATTTGGAAATGATAGCTATTTAGCATAAGCATCCAACTCTTTTTATCAAAGCATGAACGATTTTTACGGAAACCGTAAATCACATTACGGAAACCGTAAAAAGAAAAACGATTTCCGCAATCTTTTATGGCAGTTGCCCATACGACCTTTGTGTTGTCAACAAAAGGCAAGTTTTTAATGAATGTCCATCCATCTTTTTTACAACAACTAAAGCATCGAAAGCAACTCCATGTTGTTTTGTTTCAATGGCATGTGCCGAAGCCTCAATGGCATGAGCCGAAGACACAACTGAATGTGCCGAAACCTCAATGGCATATGCCGAAGACACAACCGAATGTGCCGAAAGCTCATAGGCTATTGCCATTGAGACAAATGAGTCAGTCTTTCAATGAAATGATAGAGCAGTTAGCATTAATGCTAACTGTTTTGAGGCAAAGACAGTTTCATTACCCACAAATGCACTTTAGGCATATTAAAAACAGGGCTCATTGCCTTCCATTGTTTATGAAGTTCATTTATAGGCAGGTACCTGTTTTTCGAAACAAGATGCCGAATCGAATAAGAGGGAGTCCATTACCTCTTTGTCATCTTCATTTGAAGCGCCTCGATACTTCCCGCTTTTAGTGACTGTCAATTATGAGTGAAGTATCCTTAATATTTTTTTTAAACTTTAAATACTTTTTAAAATGGCAACAATAGCCTTAAAATTATATAAAAAATCAGCCGGCGACATCATTTTTACCGCCCGCAATATCAATAAAAAAATGAAAGCCAATGCCGCTTTGTTTGCAACTCCACCTGTGGATGCCAAAACACTCGAAACGCACATTGCTGACCTTGAAGATGCACATTCCGACACTATTAATGGCGGACAGCATGAAACCGAAATTCGCGATGAAAAACGTGCAGTGGTTGAAGGCGACCTAAAGTTGTTGAGTTTATATGTGTCTCAAGTGAGTCTTGGCAATGCCTCTATTATTCGCAAAGCGGGTATGCCTATTAAAAGGCAGCAAAGTGCATGTATCAATACTATTGAGGCACCTAAGTACCTCACCGTTACTTCAACGGTGGCAGGACATGCTAATTTAGTATGGGAAAAGGTAAATGGAAGCCGTAATTATATGGTGGAATATTGCGACAACAACACCAATCCTGTGTGGAACATGGCAACCTTTACAAGCCGAGCCAAGGCTACTGTAAAGAACCTTCAAAACGCTAAGGAGTATTGGTTCCGTGTATGTGCTATTGGTCCTAACAGTTTGCAAAGTCCTTGGACGCAAACTTCAAAAGTATCGGTTCAATAAGCAGCAACTTTGCCAATACCAAATGTTTACGTGGGGTGATTTCTATCGCCCCTTTTTTTATTTAATTGACTAAACAAAAAGACCAATCCTATGTGCAAAACTTACTAACGAGGCACGATTATGCAATTTCAGCTTTTTATTCAAGTCACGAATATGACCATTAACCGAGCCTATTGAAATATCAAGACGACTTGCAATTTGTTTCACCGTAAGGTCAAGACATAAAAGCTTGAGCAATTCAATTTCAAATAAATTTGGGTAATAAGTTTCAGGCTTCTCCATCATTTCCTTTAACCCTTTTTTTCTTTTTTCACTCACTTGTGCTATAGTCATTTGCATTTCTTTATAGCCACAGTTTTTGCATAAAAAACCTTGAGCGCCTATATGCATCACTTCATTGATAAGAGTTATTTCAGAAAATACGGTGCAGACAATTACATAAATAGATGGGTAGTCTTTTTGCAATAATTTCAAAGTTTCAATGCCACCTATGCCAGGCATGCTAATATCGAGAAAACAAATTTCGGGGAGTAATTCAGCAGTGCTTAGCTGTAGCAACAAATCTTCACCACTATTAGCTTCCATCATCACTTTATAATTGCCCAACTTTTCAATTAGTTCCTTCAGCCCTTTTCTCATAATAGCATGATCGTCTGTAAGTGCAAGGAGTATGGGATTAGCCATATAAATGGTGTTTTACTTTTTGGCGCCTAATATACAAAATTTCTTTCAAAAAAACAATGGATAAAAATATCCATCGTTTTTTAGTTTTTTTGATTATACTTTTGACGTGAAGTATTCACGAACAATAAAACTAAGAAAATATGTGGACACAGATAGAGTCAGTACAGTTAATTAGCAGTGTCAATCAAGGTGCTAACCAAATTACTGTTACTGACCCTAACAATTTAATACAAGTAGGAAATTGGGTAGTTATTTCTCCACTTGTTATGATACCTGCTAACCCTCCCATAACACCCATTAAAACAATTTGTGAAATTAGGAAAATAGACTTAGTACAATCTTCCGGGACTGGTAAGACTTTAACATTTACAAACCCTCTAAATTATGAACATGATATCTTAATCGCCCATGTTAGTGATGTTTATATCCAAACCTCCCCCAATTGGGATATTCTTCTTTTTGGTGCTGACCCTAATCAAACAGCACAAATTAATACACTTGCCATCAACAATGCCACTAATGATTGTGCATTGAATGGTGGAGGGATTGTATCGATACCCAAGGGTGAGTATTTGGTGGAAAGACAAAGTTCTTTACCAGTATGCAGTATTAATGTTGACAGTAAAGATAATATTAAGCTTATAGGGGAAGGTATTGATGTTTCAGTAATAAAAAGAGATATATCTAATGGGGATTTTGGTCCACTATGGATTTTTTTTAGTGGAAACAATAATAATATTGAATTTACTGATTTCACAATTAATGGAAATGCCGATAATATTCCAAATTCTGGGAATGACAATTCCTCATGTATCCAGTTTGCTGGCACAGATAATTCCTTCATTAATAATATGTCACTTATTAACAGCATGGGTAATGCTATTTATGGCCAATCAATTAATAGTTTTTTGCTTCATGATAGTACATTGTCAAACAATAGAGGAAATGGTATTTTTATTGGTATGGGAAACAATATTGGTATCCAAATAACTAACAATAAATTTCAAGAAAATGGATTTCATGATTGCTCTTTTCAAAATAATCAAGCATACGAAACGACTAATTGCATTATATCTAATAATATTTTTGAAGCAATAGATAGCAATACAGGATGTGCAATCTATTTTTTAATAGATGATATTTATCCTGCTTATTATAGCAATGTTGAGTTTGCAAATAACATTTGTACCAATAGATCCATTAATGCAGATAGTGTTAGGAATTTTTCGTTTACGAATAATATATTTAATATTGAAAATGGTATCTTCATCAATAACTTTCTATTTAATAAGCTATGCGAAAATATAATTTTCTCCAATAATGTTATTTGTAATAATAAAGATACAGTATTCAATATTATTTTTTCATCTTTTGAGGAATTAAGTGTTAGCCCTGCGATTTACTTTACTATTCAAGGAATTAATGTAACCGGCAACACTTTTCAAAATACTGTTTGCAAGTTTCGAAATGTAAAAGATGTGCTGTATGTTTCTAATCAAGAGGAAGTAATTTTGAATGCCACCCCTCCTGTTCCTTATGATAATGGTTTTTCTTTTATACTTGACCTAAAGCCGGAATTATTTAATCCAGATTGGCATGATTGGGGAAATGTGACCATAGCAAATAATCAACTCAACGGACAAAAGAAAACAGGAATTAGTTTTTATAAAGACACTACTGAAATTACTGCTATATTCAATGTGATTTCCATTACAGGAAACATTATTGCCGATACAGAAAACTATGGTATTCTGATAGAATCTGTTAATCAACAACCTTATTGGCTAAAGGCAATGATTACAAGCTCTAATACTATTAATGATTTACCCTACAACATAGCAAATAATCTGAGCACAATTTTGGTGTGTGGTTGCTATATGATGGAAGAAAACCCAAACCAAGAGGTATGGATAAGCAATGGAGACCCCAATCCACGTATCATTGCGCCACAAGGTTCTTTGGCAATTGACAACACAATTGAAGCAGATAATAAATACCAGAAAAATACGCTTGATGGTAGTAATGGTTGGACATTAGTTTCTGAATTAGATAAACAGTTACTTTTTTTGGAGACATTTATTATAGGGCCAAGTGGTGCTAATCTTACCTCTCAACCTTCTATACCTCCAAACGTCAATGTGTTTACAAATTCACCAATGACCACTTATCCGTGGAAATATGATGGAAATGCTATTACTCCGGCTAAATGGGTAATGCAGCTAATCATTAACCACTTTGAAGGTTATCCCATAATTCCAGGAACAAATGCGTTTATTGATACTTCATCAGGCACACCAAGTTCCCCTTTGTCTGACGGTATCATAAAAGCTGTTTTTAGAATGAATGATGCTTCTTTACAATCAAGTGGTATTGGTATCATTTTCCGATATGAAAGTAATAATCAAATACCAATACCCACCCCACAATATTGGGAATTTTATTTAAAGAATCCTTCAGGTCTTCCTCCAAATACTTATGAATTATTTCTTGACTTAAATGGTGCTCATATTCACTATACACAAGTTGAAATTGGACGGTCAAATAGGTTTGTCTTGATGGTTATTATGCAAGGAAATTTTATTTCTGTTTATTATAACGACCTTTTAATTGTTACTGTTAATGATAGTACATACAACACTGCATATAAACACGGCATTGCAGGTGTTGGTGATTATAGTGGGTTTACTTGTGAAAGTTTCAAAATATTGATTCCTTAACCTTTTGAAAAATAAATGAAATGTGGACACAGATAGGAAATACTGAATTAAAGAATGATGCACAAATAGGTGATAATTCAGTTGTGGTTATTTCGGTACCAAGTAATATACAAGAAGGTAATTGGATAGTGATTGAGCCTTTTAAGGCTAACTGTGAAATAAGAAAAATTTCACAAATTATCGGTCAAACTATTTCTTTTAGTCCTTCATTGGAAAAGGTTCACGATAATACGCCTACCTATACTGTAAAAGTATATTTTCAAGCATCTCCTATTTGGGATATTCTCCTTTTTGGGGCAATACCCAATATAAACGATATTGACGTTGCTAAAAATAATTGTACTCGTATCAATAATGCGATTAAAGACAGTTCAAAAAGTGGAAGCGGTATCATCTCTATTCCAAAAGGAATATTTTATTTGATGGCAACTAGTACTTATTGTATTTCTATTTTAAGAGGGAATACTAATGATATGAGTAACGTAAAAATAATAGGAGAAGGGATTGGTGTTTCAGTACTACAGTTGTATCAAAACCCCGATAATAAAAAAACAATTTTTAATATTAAATGTAATGTCTCTGGTACGATTGATAATGTTGAATTTTATGATTTATCAATATTAGGTAACAATAATACTTATGAGCAAGCACACTGTGTCTTAGTTTTTAAAAGTGCTAAAATGATATTCTCAAATGTTGAATTTGCTTACCAAGGGGGTGATGGAATAAAAATTGTAGGAAATGAAGATAATTCATCATCCATTGAATACAGCCATGATATAACAATAGAAAATTGCAAATTTCACCATAACAATAGAAATGGAATAACAGTGCAATACGGTGCATGTAAAATGATTATCAATAATAACCTATTTGAAGAAAATGAAGGAGATATTGATATGGAACCAACAAGTAATATAGGAATCACAACCTATTCAATCATTATTTCTAATAATAATTTTACAAGAGCAACCCCTAAAGGTTTATCAATTTCATTATCGGGGAAAAATAATATTGAATCTAAAAATATTGAACAGAAATTCATACTGTCTAATAACAATATTGTTAATGGTTCAATTTGGGCATATATGTGTAAGGACGTAATTGTTGCAAATAATTATATTTCAGGTGGCGATGGATATGCTTTTCAAGCTGTAAGAAGAATCAAAAATTTTGTTTTTAACAACAATATTGTAATAAACAATGGTATTGATAATTCAAGCAGCCCTAATGGCAGTGATTTTAGACAATATAGTTTGTTTTTAGCTGCTGAAAATGGACTTACTATTGAAAACATCAACATTACGGGAAATCAGTTTATTAATGCAGGCTGTGGTTTTGAAAACTGCCATGATGTATCATTGACCAATAATACTATTAAAGCATTACCTGTAGTAAATAATGGAATTGCACTTCGAATTTCAAGTATTGCCTCCGATTTTGGTTTTGATGATTATGGTAATATTTCAATAAATGGAAATCAAATAACTCAAGAATATGGCGCAGGTTTGGTTGCCTTTTCGGGAATAATATTTACTTGTAATAATATTGGAACCGAGTACAGATACAATAACATTCGTATTGATGACAACATTATTGATGCACCCGAATTAGCACATGGAATACAAATCAATCAAATAGGTGTTTCTGGAAGTGCAGGTATTGTTTATTGGGAAAGGCTGCAAATAGGAAAGGGAAATAGAATAGGTAATTGTAGTGGGATTCCAATTGATGTAGAAACAAACTCATACCTCACAGGCATGAACCCAACTGGCAACCAATGGATATCGGAAGGAACTCCCGAAAACCATATAAGCGGACAGCAAGGCACTACTGCCATTGACAAAACCCGAGAAGCTGATAATAAATACCAACTAAATACTATTGATGGAAATACAGGATGGACACTGCTGAGTGAGATGGGAAGGCAGGTGCTTTTTGAGGATGATTTTCAGGATATTCAACCATTGTCTGTAACACCTTTTTATATTGATGATCAAACAAAACATAAGCCTAATATTTGGGTACAAGGTAATACATGGGTTGCGCCTTCTTCTTTAGAACGTTGGTCAGTCAAAACTCTAAATGGAAAGAAATTAGCTTCAGCAGAATCTTTAGTAGGTGGGAAGGCAATTGCAACAGTATCTGTAACTAATGATGCAGAAATCAAAGCGCTATTTCAGACTGATCAATTCAACAATTGGATTGGTGGCTTAGTCTTCAGACATGCTTCAAGTTCAAGTTATTGGCAATATAATTTAAGACGTACCTCTGGAATAAATACTTTGGAACTTTTAGCACCAGGAAGTAGTGCATCATTGTTGTCTACATATCCCCCTGTAGTTTTAGGTGATTCTGGTATTTTTGAATTAAAAGTTTTGTTGAAAGGAACTTTCGTTTCCGTTTTCTTCAATGACTTGCTAGTATTGAATCTAAATAGCGGCGCAAATATTACTTCTGCCGAACATGGTATCATAACCAATACAATTTCAGCGATTCATCTCTCATGTCAAAGTTTTAAAATATTTCTTCGATAATTTAATAAATGTACCATGAAAATATTTACTCTGCTCTTTATCAGCCTTGTTTTATCGCTCAATGCTTTATGTAAGCAATATAATCTAAACGCTATTTATTTAAATGGATTCATTGAAAATAAGGGGCAGATAATAGACCAAAACGGGAAGCCCAATACTTCTGTATTGTTCATCGGTTCTTCGGCTAATCTCAATCTTCAATTAAAAAAAAACAGTTTTAGCTATGAAGTAAAAAGTAGTAGGAAATACCAAAATGTAAATTCTGTTTTAAAATCAACTGCGTTAATAAAGCATAGAAAACAAGAAAGCATGGATTCTGTGGTTCTTAGTACCCACAGAATTGATATAGAGTTAATAGGAGCAAACGTAAATCCTGAAATAATTGCAGAAGATAAAAGTAGCAATTATTTGAATTACTATACCTCTGAAACAACAGAAGAAGGGGTGACATATGTTTATCAATACAGACGAATAATTTACAGGAACATTTATCCAAATATTGACCTTGAATTTAAAATGAATTCATCACAAGATGGCAGTCCATTTAAATATAATTTTGTAGTAAGACCAAATGGGCGCCTTACTGACATCAAACTTAAATATATAGGCGGTTTTGATACAAAGCTCAATAACAATCAGATATTAATTAGAACAGCTTTTGGAGAAATAGCAGAGGCTATTCCAAGTAGTTATATATTAGAAACTGGTAAAGTTTTGCCTGTATCGTATAAACAAATCAATGAAAATACATACGGTTTTTCAACAAAGGATTATCCTTTGAATCAAACTCTGTTAATTGACCCTTGGTGTACCTATTTTGGTGGTGCTGGTGATGATTGGAGTAGTTCAATAACTACTGACAAATTCGATAATATTATTGCAGTAGGTGCTACTTCATCATTAACTAATATTGCTACATCAGGTGCTCATCAGACTGTACTTTTGGGTGGAGCAAGTTTTGGAGATGGTTTCATTGCTAAATTCAATAGTATAGGGCAGCTATTATGGGCAACTTATTATGGTGGTAATAGTTATGATGCCTGTTATTGCGCATCTTCAGATACTTCTGGAAATATTATCATAGCAGGGACAACAGGTAGTTCTAACAATATCGCTACTCCAGGTTCTTATCAGGATACAAGTTCAAGTGGCGGTAACTTTTTTGCCAAATTTACAGCTGTAGGTGTTCGTTTATGGGGTACTTATTACAAAGTTGCATTCATAAGAACTATTTGTACTGATATAAGTGGTGATATATTACTTGTAGGAGATGCAGCTACACTTACAGGGCTTGCTACTACTAGTGCATACCAACAAGTTAATGGTGGTAATAATGATGGCTTTATTTCAAAGTTTAGCGCTGGAGGAAATCTTCTTTGGTGCACCTATTTTGGTGGCAGTGACGTTGATGAATGTTGGGGGGTGGCTACAGATATATCAAATAACATTCTTGTAACTGGTTATACGTTTTCAGCAACAAACATCGCTACGGCAGGTGCACATCAAACTGTAAAAGGTATTGCTGATGATGGTTTTGTGGCAAAATTTACTGGTTCTGGTGCAATTTTATGGGCAACTTATTATGGAGGTAATGATGGTGACCAAGGCTTTTATATTACATCAGACTTGGATAAAAATTTGATTATGACTGGTGAGACAAGTTCATCTAACAACATAACCACAGCCGGTGCTTATAAAACAACTCTTAGTTTGGATGGTCAAGATGCTTTTGTTGTAAAATTTGACTCAAATGGAAATAGACTATGGGGTACATATTATGGAGGAGATGGAGCGGATGGAGACCATCCTCAAGGAATCACAACAGATAATAATGGTAATATCATTTTAGCAGGAGGTACTACTTCTGCCAATGGAATTGCAACTGTGGGAAGCTATCAGCCAATATATGGAGGTAATTATGACGGTTTTATGGTAAAGTTTTATTCAGCAGGAGGGCGATTGTGGGGCAGTTATTTCGGAGGAACACAAGATGATGAAATTAGAGGGGTTGCTTTATCTCCTAATGGCAGCATCGCTGTCGCTGGAGGAACACGATCAACTGCTAATATTGCTACGATTGGCTCTTATCAGCCGGTATTTGGAGGGGGTGGTAATATTGGTGATGCTTTCATCGCCTCTTTCGATAGCACGGGTCATATTCCGCCTGTAGGTATTCAAAACTTTAATGAAAATATACCTTCATTAATCAAAGTGTATCCAAATCCTGCTAAGCATAAAATAACGGTTAGCATAAATGATAATGCGTGTAAGGGTGGTAGCTTGGTGCTTATGGATATAGAAGGTAAGGCGGTAAAGTCGGTGATTACCCTTCGACAAGCTCAGGGTGACAAGGATATTGTAATAGATGTCAAAGATTTGTCTGCGGGTGTGTATTTGCTTCAGTATG
>CAINUN010000023.1 GCA_903853805.1 uncultured Bacteroidota bacterium | reverse complement strand
TGCTTCGACAAATAATATTTGCTCAGGAACTTCAGTGAGTTTTACTGCTTCTACAACAAACGCAGGCAATACGCCTTCTTATCAGTGGAAGAAAAACGGTACAGCAATGAGCGGGGCGACTAACAGTAGCTATTCTTCATCATCTCTTGCAAATGGAGATGTTATCAGTTGTACAATGAATACTTCAGCTGCTTGCTATACATCACAAACAGCAAACAGTAATGGTGTGACTATGGTTGTCAACTCTAACGTAACACCTTCAGTTAGTGTTTCTGCATCTACAAATAATATATGTTCAGGAACTTCAGTAAGTTTTACTGCTTCTGCTACAAACGGTGGCAATAGTCCTTCCTATCAATGGAAAAATAACGGTACTGCAATTATCGGAGCAACTAACAGTAGCTATTCTTCATCAGCTCTTACTAACAGTGATGTTATCAGTTGTATGTTGACTACTTCAGTAGCTTGCTATACTTCACAAACAGCTAATAGTAATGGGGTGACAATGGTTGTCAACTCAAATGTTACACCTACAGTTAGTGTTTCTGCTTCGACAAATAATATTTGCTCAGGAACTTCAGTGAGTTTTACTGCTTCAAGTACAAACGGTGGCAATAGTCCTTCCTATCAATGGAAGAATAACGGTACTGCAATTAGCGGAGCGACTAACAGTAGCTATTCTTCATCAGCTCTTGCAAATGGAGATGTTATCAATTGTACTATGGCTACTTCAGCAGCGTGCTATACTTCCTCTACTGCAACTAGTAATAGTGTAACGATGGTTGTGAATTCAAGTGTTACTCCAACTGTAAGTATTACTGCATCTTCAACTACTGCTTGTGCTGGATCTTCTGTTAGTTTCTCGTCTTCAATTTCAAATGGTGGCAACGCTCCATCGTATCAATGGTACCTAAATAATAACACAATTAGTGGTGCAACTAATAGTTCATATTCATCTTCTTCATTAGCAAATGGAGATGCTGTTTTTTTAACAATTATTTCCAATGCAAGTTGTGTATCCAGTTCTAATGCTAATAGCAATAGTATTTCAATGACCATTAATCAAGCAAATGGTTCTATTTCTGGAGGACCATTAGCCTTATGTAATGGTGGTCATGTAACATTAAGTGCTGGAAGCGGAAGTAATTATTTATGGAGTAACAATGCTACAACACAAACTACTAATGCTTTCTCTGCAGGAACATATTCTGTGACTTATTTCGACAATAATGGTTGTATAGCTACTGCTTCAAAAACAGTTGTTGCCAAATCATTACCTACATCTGTTGCTATTTCAGTGAATGGATTAACAACTGTTTGCGAACCTAATAGTGTTCTTTATACAGTTAGTCCGGGTTCTGCAGTGCTAAGCGGTTTCGATTATCAATGGAACTTAAGTGGCACACCAATTAATGGTGCAACTGACACATTTTATAATGCTACAAGCGGAAGTGGAAGTGTAACCTTAACTATTTCAGGTTCTACTTGTTCCAAAACTTCAAACAGTAAAATGTACACTGTGAAACCTAAGCCTTCTGCAAGTTTTAGTGCGGGTGGGGCAACTACTTTTTGTACAGGAAGCAGTGTTACTTTGAATGCTCCTGTAATTTCAGGGTATACTTATACCTGGTTGAATAATGGAGCTTCTGTTGGTGGTGGTAATTCAAAAGTGATTAAGATTGCTGGCAATTATACTGTTGTAGCTAAATTAAGTGGTTGTGCTGATACTGCTCAAAATACTTTAGCAGTAGTTATCAATGCATTGCCGATTGCCTCTGTTGTCAATTTGACTTCTTCATCATTTTGTGATGGTGATAGCTGTGTTATACAAGCCTTTCCAGCTGGTGGTAACAGTTATCAGTGGATGAATGGCACATCAGTAGCTGCAACTACAAGTGTAAATTCTTATGCAACACATATCACAGGCAGCTATAAAGTTATTGTTACCGATGGCAATGGTTGTATAAGTAAAGCATCATCTTCAAGTGTTAAAACTAAAAACAGCCCATTGCCAATTGCAACTATTACACCGCTTAGTTCAACTACAATATCTTCAACAGGAAGTGTGAAGCTCAATGCATCACCATCTATGGGAGTAACTTGGCAGTGGTATAAAAATGGTGTTGCTATTACTGGCGCAATTGCGAAACAATATTCGGCAACTTCAGGTGGTAGTTATACTGTGGCAATTACCAAAAACGGATGTACTGGCATTTCATCTGCAACGTTAGTTACTCAGACTGGAAACAAAACAGCATTTGCTTTGACCAATGAGTCCAACTTTGAATTAACTGTTTACCCAAATCCTGTTAACAGTGAATTGCAAGTTTCTTTAAAAGGCATAGAAAACCCTACTCATGCCACTATTGAAATTATGGATGTGTTAGGTCATTTGGTAGCTGCATATGAAAAAGAAGTTCAACAAAACTTCAGTTTGGATATGAGCCATTTGCTAAATGGTAACTATTTCCTTCGTTATAAAGATGTTGACGGAAGAAATAGTTTGTTGAAAATTACTAAGCAATAATAGCGCGTAATTAAATTACGGAAAGCCCCTCACAAAGGGGCTTTCCTTTTTGGCAAGATAGAATAGAAAGCAACTGAATTATTGGCATTAATAATACCTTTTAAAAATCACTAATAATGCACTTCTTTTGTTCTGTTACATTAAAACCCTTTACAGTATTGTGTTTTATTTAAAATTGTTCTGTGGAAAAATATTTTGAATGCTTGTAGATTTCTATCTCCTTTTTTATACCTTTGAGCCAATTAATCAAGAAAATTAAAACTCAGAATAATGGCAGCAGATGAAAAAATGAAAGTCCTCAAACTTGCATTAGACAAGATTGAAAAGGACTATGGCAAAGGTTCAATAATGGTTCTTGGCGATAAGCGACAAGAAAAAATTGATGTTATCAGCACAGGCTCGTTAGGACTAGATGTAGCCTTGGGTGTTGGTGGTTTACCACGCGGTCGTGTAGTGGAAATTTATGGACCAGAATCTTCTGGTAAAACCACCATTGCTATTCACACCATTGCCGAAGCTCAAAAGAAGGGAGGCATTTGCGCCATCATAGATGCAGAGCATGCATTTGATACCAACTATGCTCGTAAGCTAGGGGTGGATGTTGACAATCTTATCATTTCTCAACCTGATTATGGAGAACAAGCTTTGGAAATTGCTGACCGTTTAATTTCTTCTGGTGCTGTAGATGTTGTTGTTATTGACTCTGTTGCAGCACTTGTTCCTAAAGGAGAATTAGAAGGTGAAATGGGTGATAGTAAAATGGGGCTACACGCAAGATTGATGTCTCAAGCTTTGAGAAAACTTACTGCAACCATTAACCGTACTAATACTATTTGCATTTTCATCAATCAGCTTCGCGAAAAGATTGGTGTTATGTTTGGTAATCCTGAAACTACTACAGGCGGTAATGCCTTGAAATTTTATGCGTCTGTCCGATTAGATATTCGTCGCATTAGTCAAATCAAAGATGGCGATACTGCTAGTGGTAATCGCACTCGTGTGAAGGTAGTAAAAAACAAAGTCGCACCTCCTTTCCGTCAGGTAGAATTCGACATTATGTTTGGTGAAGGTATTAGCAAAGTGGGCGAGGTGATTGATATGGGTGTTGACTTAGGCATTATCAATAAAAGCGGTAGTTGGTTTAGCTATGGCGATAATAAAATAGGTCAAGGACGCGATGCTGTAAAAACATTCTTACATGACAATCCTGGTGTTATGGATGAAGTAGAAAATCGCATTCGTGAAGCTTTAAAGGATTAATATACAATACTTAGTAAATACAATTAGGCAGTCAATATGTTTGACTGCCTCTTTTTTTTTGTTAAAGTTTTTAATGAAAGCTTACGATTTGTCTTGAGAAAACGCCCTTTCATCTTGGTAAATTCATTTAATGCTATCATAACACTTAATTGATGAAAAATCATTTGCTTAATATAGGATTAAAAAAGGAATTTTACACAAATTAAAGCTTTTATGAAAAAGTATTTCCTCTTACTCACTGCAGTCTTTGCTATGAATATGGCACAAGCGCAGATTATTGTTGACGCTTCAAGTCTTAACTACTTCCAAGATTTTAATACACTGGATACTTCACTTACAGGAGCAGCCCTTTCTACAAATTTACCATTTGGCTGGTCGGTTTATGGATGGGGAGGATTTGGACAAGCGCAAACTGGCTATAGGGCAGGTAATGGAAGTGGCGGACAAGCAGGCAGTTATAGCTTTGGGGCTACTACGAACACCGATAGGGCGTTGGGTTCGCTTTGTAGTAACAATCTTCCCAAAGTCATTTACGGTGTAAAGTTTATTAACAACACGGGCGTGACGATTAATCATCTTGTGGTTTCCTTCCGTCAGGAACAGTGGAGGGCTGGATATGCACACGCTGCGGATACAACGATGGACTCTACCAAACTTTATTATAAAGTGAGTGCTAATGCCAACGACACAAATTTTAATGGCTGGACAGAAAAACCTTCGTTAATGTTGAAGACAATTCTTGTTGATTCCACACCGACAAACAACCTGAATGGTAATGCTATTTATGTTGTGAAAATGGATACCATTACTGTGAATGTAGCTGATGGCGATTCGATAGCACTTCGTTTCAATGATTGGAATTCTTATGGAAATTTAGCCGATGATGGCAATGCAATTGATAGCTTTAATGTTCATTTTTTAACGGTTTCACCACCAATACCGAACTATCATCCAAAGGTTATTTCGAAATTCCCTGCTGCAAACACGGTAATTTTCTCGCCTTTTACTAATAATTTGAAAATTGGCTTCAACCGTCAAATTTCAAAAGGAACAGGCAACATCCGTTTGAAAAATGTAAATAACAATACTACTCAAACATTCAATGTCACGTCGAGCAATGTTACGATTGTTGCAGATACAGCAATCATTACTGGGATTTCGCTCTATTATGGCAACTCCTATTATGTTACGTTCGACTCTACTGCATTTGACACCGCAGGCTATAAATCTTATGGAATTTATGATAGTACCGCATGGGACTTTTATACGGTTCCAGCACCACACCCGAACATTATCAGTTTATTCCCTGTAAATAATGCTACCAATGTTCCTGTAAATATTCCAGCACTCCGGGTTAAATTTAACCGTCAGATAAGTGCAGGTACAGGAAATATCATCCTACACAACGAAACAGACCAAACCAGTCAAACTATTGCAGCTACCTCTTCGAATATTGTCATTATGGGCGACTCTGTATTTATCAACGGAGCTGTTTTGAACTTTGGAAAGACCTACCATGTAACGTTCGACTCTACTGCCTTTGATACAGCATCTTTTGCATCTTTTGGTATTTACGATAGTCTTCAGTGGACGTTTGCTACGATGCCGCCACCGCCAACTTCAATAACAGAAATGTTTGATTCTGCATGTGCTAACAACACACTTCCTATGGGTTGGAGCCGTGTTAACTATATTGGTGCTAACCAACAATGGGGCTGTGCGCCAGGTGGTGCAAACCCTAATAAATACATGCAAATGAGCGGATTCCAAACGGGTGGTTCAAGTGATAATGATGATTGGTTGATTACACCGCCAATAAACCTAAGCGCTTCTTCTAATCCAATGTTATATTTCAATGCATACAAGCGACGTCAAGGACAAAATATTGAGGTGCTTGCTTCTACCAATTATACTGGTGTTGGAAGTCCTTATTTTGCAACATGGACAAATCTGCCAGTCAATTTTTCTAACATTGATACGATTTGGAATGCTTTCTCTGCACCACTTACTACCGATAATCCACTCTTCATTGCTTTCAAATACACTTGTTCTTCTGCATTCAATGATTGTTCTGTTTGGAGAGTTGATAGCGTGATTGTAACAAGCACCACTGGTATTCTTACAGTAAATGATTACAACCAACTTCCTGTATCTGTTTTAGGAACTGCGTCTAATAGCAACATCCTTATAGGTTTTAGTGCTGATAAGCCTGCTCTTTATACTGCTGAGGTATTTGACCTTACAGGAAGATTGCTTTATAAAAAAGAAATGAACGCCATTACGGGTACTAACAGAATGAGTCTTTCAACACCTTCATTACCTTCTGGACTTTACATCATTAAGGTTGCCAATGGAACCATGTATGGTATCACAAAAGCGGTAGTTGAATAAAGAATATTATTGTTTCAATAGAGAGGCTGTCGTGTGGCAGCCTCTTTTTTTTGTGCAGGTATCTTACTGCTCAAATTCAAAATATAGTATTGTGCCAAAGTTTTAATCAACTCTCAACTCAAAGATCAATGATAATTGTGCTTGAATATGCACATAATTGTGGCTGTAATCTTGCTTAAATTAATAACTTCGCTGCCTCTAAACTATTACTATAGGGTATTATTACGATGGCACTTATCAAATCTATTTCAGGAATCAGAGGAACTATTGGTGGCAAACCGGGTACGGCGCTTACGCCTATTGATGTGGTGAAATTTACGGCGGCTTATGGCGCTTGGGTGGAACTACAAAATGCGGGCAAGAAAATAGTGGTTGGTCGCGATGGTAGAATATCGGGCGAAATGGTGCGCAACCTTGTAGTGGCAACCTTACAGAGTCTTGGTTTTGATGTGCTTGATTTGGGATTGAGCACCACACCTACCGTGGAAATGGCTGTGAAGATGGAAGGCGCTTCGGGCGGTATTATTCTTACTGCAAGCCATAACCCCAAAGAGTGGAATGCACTGAAATTATTGAACAAAGACGGCGAGTTTTTGAATGCGGAAGCAGGCGCTTGGATTCTTGACTTTGCAGAAAAAGGAGAGCAACAATTTGCAGATGTGAACAAGCTAGGTATAGTGGCTACAGATGATAGTTACATAGCCAAGCATATTGACGAAATATTGAAACATCCTTTGGTGGATGTGCAGGCTATTGCCAAAGCAAACTTTAAGATTGTGGTGGACCCTGTGAATAGTACAGGTGCTATTTCGGTGCCGCAGTTATTGAAGGCATTGGGTGTAGAAGATATCATCCTCATCAATGAAGAGGTGACGGGCAAATTTGCCCACAACCCCGAGCCATTGCCTGAGAACCTTAGAGAGCTTTGCCAAGTAGTGGAGAAGAAAAATGCAAGCCTTGGTATTGCTGTGGATCCGGATGTAGATAGACTTTGTTTTGTGTGTGAAGATGGTAGTCTTTTTGGCGAAGAATATACGCTTGTGGCAGTAGCAGACTATATCCTTAAAAACAAAAAAGGGGGCAATACGGTTTCCAACATGTCATCTACCCGTGCGCTAAGAGATGTGACCGAAAAACATGGTGGTATTTATACGCCAAGTGCAGTGGGCGAAGTGAATGTGGTGAAGAAAATGAAAGACACCCATGCTGCAATAGGCGGCGAAGGTAATGGTGGCATTATTGTTCCTGAATTGCATTATGGCCGCGATGCGCTGATTGGCATTGCTTTGTTCTTAACCCATCTTGCGCAATTTGGCAAAGGCATCAAAGCATTGCGCAATACCTACCCCGATTACTACATTTCTAAAAACAAGATGGAGCTCGATGAAAGCATTGATGTAAAAGCCATCTTTAAGCTCATTGCCGAGAAATATAAAAAGCAACCCATCAATACCGAAGACGGATTGAAGATTGAGTTTGATACCGATTGGGTACATCTGCGCACTTCGAATACTGAACCCATTATCCGCATTTACTCAGAAAGTGCGAGCGAAACCATGGCCAACAATATTGCCAAACGCATTATGGAAGACATTAAGGAAATGATGCGATAGAAGTGGTTGGTAGTTGATAGTTGTTAGATGATAGTTGATGGTTGTTTGTTGATGGTTGTCAGTTCGTGTTTATCAAACCACTTTTAATTGGGATACATTCCTGGGTGAAATTGTTTTGTTATGGGATTATGATGTTCGTTGGAACATTCGGAATAGCATGGTTGTGGGAGCGTTCTTGAAGTTTGTGGGAATGGTATTTATTGTTGCGGGAGCGGTCTTAATCTTGTGGGAGCTTGCTTGGGTTTGCGGGAATGGTATTTATGGTTGCGGGAGCGGTCTTAATCTTGTGGGAGCTTGCTTGAGGTTTGCGGGAATTGTATTTATTGTTGTGGGAGTGTCATAAGCCTTAGGAGCACAGTTTTTTTAGGGTGAGACAGCCTGACAAGCGCGGCAATGCGCACTTAATGACAAAAGTCATCGCTCAAAAATCATTTCCGTTTTGATTTCTTTTTTACATTTATGCCTTCTTCACAATATAAAAACTAAAAGCTATGAAAAAAGCTTTACTCTTTTGTACTTTTTTGTTGTTCTGCTACTTAGTAGATAACGCACAATGTAATTTTTCGACACCGACTATCACTGGTAATTTATGCAGTGGCTCAACACTTACCGCAACACCTGTAAGCGGTATACAAAAACTGGAATGGAAGCTTAATGGAACGACTGTATCAACAGTTAATGCCACAACAACTTATAATTCGAGTGCAACGACGGTAGCTGGGGGAAATGGAAGTGGTGCAGCAGCAAACCAATTAAATTATCCTTCAGGGGTGTATGTAGATGGGGTAGGGAATATTTATGTTTGTGATGGGGGTAACTATCGAATTCAGAAGTGGGCACCATCAGCAACTAGTGGAACAACGGTAGCTGGAGGTAATGGTTCTGGATATTTGCCTAATCAATTTAATGATCCTTCGGGGGTGTCTTTAGATGCAGCTGGAAATATTTATGTTAGTGATGCTAATAATAATCGTATTCAGAAATGGGATGTTGGTGCCAATACAGGATATACTGTTGCTGGAGGGGTTTTTGGGTCAGCTGCAAATCAATTAATAAATCCAATGGGGGTGGGTGTTGATGCATCAGGAAGTGTATTTATTTGCGACCAAATGAATTTTAGGGTGCAAAAATGGGCATCATCAGCAACTAGTGGAACAACAGTAGCTGGCGGAAATGGGCAAGGCACCGCTTCTAATCAATTATCTATGCCTTGGGGGCTTTATGTTGATGGAAGTAGTAATGTTTATGTTTGTGATAATGGAGACTATCGTATTCAAAAATGGATACCTGGGGCAACTAGCGGTATTACAGTAGCAGGTGGATTTGGGATGGGTTCATCATCAACACAATTAATGGACCCTACAGGTGTTTGTGTAGATGGTGCAGGATATGTTTATGTGTGTGATAATGGAAATTATAGAGTGCAGAAGTTTGCACCAAGTTCTATAGTTGGCACAACAGTAGCTGGGGGAAACGGACTGGGTTCTGCTTCCAACCAGTTAGATTTTCAATTTGGTATTTGCTTAGATGGCAGTGGAAATATTTATGTTTGTGATGGTGGCAATCATCGCATACAGAAATGGGCAGTCAATTCCACAATAGTCAATACTCTATCTAATGCAGTAACTGGTACCTATACAATTACTGCAACTGACTTTAGGGGATGTAGTGTTACGTCTGCCCCTGTAATAATAAGTCCACAACAAACGGTTACAATTTCTAATAATGGAAGCAATGTTCTTAGTTGTACCGCTAGTTTTACATCTTATCAATGGTACTTTAATGGTACATCTATAACGGGTGCTACCAATCAAAATTATACTGCAGCACAAAATGGCAGTTATTATTTAATAGCCACCAATGCAACTGGTTGTAGTACTCAATCAAATACGCTATCAGTAACAGAAGGCATCAATGATGTTATCAACAATTCCATCTCCCTTTCTCCTAATCCCACTAAAGGCATCATCACTATCAAAGGCATCAATCAGCCTACAGTAGCGGTTTATAACATTATGGGTCAAAAAGTAGTGGCTTCACAAGGCAGTAATGATGTCAATCTTGCACTGCTTCCTGCGGGTATGTATATGGTGCAGGTTTTTAATAAAGACATGGAGTTGGTGAAGATCGAGAAGGTGGTGAAAGAATGAAGAGATTAGTTGTCAGTTATTAGTTAATAGTTGATGGTTATCAGTTGATCGTTCTCATGATATTGAACTTTTATCTTGCGAAGCAAAATGATGAGGGTTTCAATAAAGTTTATATACACTAAGTATACTGTAGCCATACTTCTCTTTTGAAGGGGATTCATTACCCAGTCAGAGACTGGTTTTTATTCTTGGTTACAGATGTCTATTGAACATTTGGAAAAGCTTGGGAATTGAACCACCCCGGTCTTCGACCACCCCTCCAAAGAGGGGAATAACGCGATGCCAAAATTCCACTCCCTTGGAGGGGTGCCCTTTAGGGCGGGGTGGTGAAAAGCTGATATTGTATTATTTTAGCTCATT
Source organism: uncultured Bacteroidota bacterium (assembly GCA_903853805.1). Classification (GTDB taxonomy): domain Bacteria; phylum Bacteroidota; class Bacteroidia; order Chitinophagales; family Chitinophagaceae; genus JAFIGV01. The sequence continues at coordinate 442 of CAINUN010000023.1, read as the reverse complement.
CATACTTAAATGCATGAAAACAAGCAACAAAGTCGATTTACTAACTGCAATCCACGATATTCCAATCTATCGAAACTATATAGAAAATCTTCCATCCAATCCATTGTTGAAACAGTTGTCAAGAGACAAAAGAAAAGCAGGTATATTATCGGAAGTTTTGTTTTGGCAGCAGGTGCGTAATAGAAATTTTCATGGAATTGACTTTGACCGACAACGAATTATTGGCAATTTCATTGTAGATTTTTATGTAAAAACATTGGGATTAGTAGTTGAAATAGATGGGAGTAGTCATGAATTAAAAGAAGTAGAAGATGAAGTAAGGCAAGGTTATCTTGAAGGTTTGGTGCATAAACCGATGAAATTGACCACCTAATTCCGAAGCAAATTGACCATCCAATTTTCTGGCGAAGATTTGAAGTTCTTATTCATTAAGCTGTTATCA
>CAINUN010000022.1 GCA_903853805.1 uncultured Bacteroidota bacterium | reverse complement strand
TGTTTCATAACATGGGATAAGAATAGTTGAAAAATACAAAGAAAAGAACCTAATAGCGATTGTTGTTAGGTTCTTTTTTTTATGAATAAGGTTAGGCAATGCAGCAGGATTAGTTCGAAGCAGATGCTTCGCTAAAATGTGAAATAATTAAATGCTATATCAACTATTTTGAGCAATCGTTTGCTGCGTTTTTTCAATACCATTTATATACATTAGGTACGGGGTTAGTACGGGGTTAGTACGAGGAAGGTATACAGTAGCTATGCATAACTGATGTTTGGCTTGCCAAGCAGGAAACTCATAATCTAAATATTTTAAGTTATCTGCTTAAGGTGTAGCGAAGATCACTTTAAATATACCATACTGAAACGGAAAACATTAGCTGTTCAGGATGTTAGCTTGCGCATCCTGAACCCTAGAATAAAAACCCTTCTGTGAAGGGAAAACAGATGCCTAATATTTTTTTACGAAAAATAATTTTCATTTACAAAAACCTCTAACTTTACAAGTATTAATTGAATGTTTATGGGCTATGCCTACAAAATTCATAATCAGCAAGGCGTTTATTTCATTACTTGCACCGTTCATCAGTGGGTAGATGTATTCACGAGGAGTTTTTATGCAGCTATTGTAGTGTCAAGCCTTGAATATTGTCAGCAAAATAAGGGGCTTGATATTTATGGTTGGGTAATTATGAGCAATCATCTACATCTTATTCTTGGGTGTAAAGAAGGAAATAATCTAAGTGATGTGTTGCGCGATTTCAAAAAATATACTGCAACAAAAATTGTGACTGCCATTGAAGAAAATGAAAAAGAAAGCAGAAGAAATTGGTTGCTTTGGCTTTTTAAAGAAAAGGATACCATCCATTTTTGGCAACCCGACAATCACCCAAAGGAAGTGACCACGAGCGAATTTTTTCTTCAAAAGATGGCATATATTCATCAAAACCCGGTAAGGGCAGGATTGGTAGATAGGGAAGAAGCATGGATGTATAGCAGTGCAAGGGATTTTTATCAACAAAAGGGATTACTCAAACTAAATGATTATGACGCATGAAACAGTTTGGCATTCGTCCGGTCAGGAGACCGGTTTTTATCCTTGGTTCCAGATGCCCTGCGGAACATCCGGAACAGCGGGAATACCTTTCCTTTTTCTATAATGATTTGCTTATATGGAATATTAAAAGTAGTAATAATCTTACTTATAAAAAACATGGAATGTTTTCTCAGACATCATCAGTCTTTCAATCAGAATCATTTATAATACTTTATCATTAAGTATATGAAAAATAAATTATTTACATTTTTTCTGTTTTATTTTGTATTTACTAATTTACATGCAAAAAACACATTATTTGGTTTTATAGAAAACAAAGGGCAGTTAATTGACCAGTATAATAATAAAAATTCACAGACAAAATATATTCTTATCAAAAAAGGGATAAAATTGCAACTAAAAAAGAATTCATTTAGTTATGAAATATTAAAAAGTGAACAATTTTATAAAAAAGCAACACTTTTTTCAGTATTAACAGTTAAAGACTATGCTAGTCGTTCTGAAAAAGAAAAGTGGTTAAAAAAAATTAGCGACTCAACAATTGTTAATAGCCAACGCATAGATATTGAACTTCTCAATGCTAACAAGAATCCCAGACTTATACCAGAAGGACAAAGCGAAGATTATTTAAACTATTACACAACTAGTACTCCCGAAAATGGGGTAACTAATGTGCATCATTACAGTAAAATAACTTATAAGGATATTTACCCCAATATTGATTTGGAGTTTGTGTTAGATGGCACTAACAAACAACCTTTTAAATACAACTTTATTGTACGCCCGGGTGGAAGGGTAAGCGATATACTACTACAATACAATGGTGCTGACAGTACCAAGCTAACCCCAGCAGGCAGCCTGAATCTTGCTACTGCTTATGGCAATGTGGAAGAAAACATACCGAGCAGCTACATAGCTGAAACAGGAAAGGAAATAACCGTAAACTACCAACAAAACCGTGAAGGAGTTTATGGTATTAGTGCAGGAAATTACAATCTACAACAGACTTTAGTAATTGACCCAATAGTCAGCCATTGGTGTACGTATTTTGGCTGGGATGGAAGTCAAAGTCAAGGGCAAAATGGAAGTTCAGATTTAGTTACTGATAATGCAAATAACATTTATGTTATTGGTACCACAGATATTACTACAAATATTGCATCAGTGGGCTCACACCAAACAATTTATGGAGGAGGTGTTTCAGATGCATTCATTCGTAAATTTAGTTCAAATGGAACGCCTATTTGGTGTACATATTATGGGGGAACCGATAATGATAATGCAAGCGGTATTGCTTGTGACGAATTTAATAATATTTACATTACAGGTGTGACCTATAGCCCAAATAATATAGCTACTTTGGGTTCATTTTTGTCAACAATACCGATAACACCATGGACGTCCTTTTTGTCAAAATTTAATTCTAATGGTGTAAGACAGTGGGGAACCTATTATCCTGCAAATAGCTACAGAATTGCAAAAGACCATTTAAATAATATTATTATTGGCGGTTACGCTGAAGATACAAGTGCTGTTACATTCGGGGCTCATCAAACAACTCCTGGAGGAAATGGGGATGATTTTATTGCAAAATTTAATTCCAATGGAGCAAGACAATGGGGTACATTTTATGGTGGAAGTGAATTGGAAAAATTTACGATTGATATATCTACTGATACACAAAATAATATTTTTTTATCAGGAACAACAGCTTCTAATAATAACATATCAACATCAAGTTCTTATCAACAAACCTTTGGTGGTGTTTCTGATAATTTTCTCGCTAAATTTAATAGTTTTGGAGTAAGACAGTGGGGAACGTATTATGGAGGAGTTGGGGATGAAGAAAACTCTACGAATATTACTACCAATATTAGTGGTGATTTTTATTTTGCTGGTGCAGCAGAATCAAATGGTATTTTTGCTACACTTGGCTCTTTTCAAAATACACTTAGTGGTGCACTCGACTATTGTCTTGCAAAGTTTAATACAAATGGACAACGATTATGGGGTACTTATTTTGGAGGTAATAATGATGACCAAGTATATTCATTATATATTGATTTGAATGGTAATCCTACTTTTGTTGGCTCAAGTCTATCTACAAACATTATTGGCTCATTAGGTTCATTACAGCCAAATTTTACAGTAGGAGCACCAGGATGGGCAGATGGTTTTATAGAAAAGTTTAGCCCTTCTGGTTCAAGGCTATGGGGTACTTATTTTGGTAGTACAGGCAACGAATCTATTGTTGCTTTAGCAATTGATAATTTGGACAATATTGTTATTTCTGGTGCAACAAATTCAAAAGGGTTAGCTACTATTGGAGCATATCAAACAACTTTAATTGATACCCTATATGGTGATATTTTCCTAGCATCATTAGATAGTAATGGTACATTTACAACAGGTATAGGGGATGTAAATTCAAAAACATCACTAATCAACTTCTATCCAAATCCTGCAAAAGATAAAATCACGGTTAGTATAAAAGATGATGCAGGTAAGGGTGGTAGCTTGGTGCTTATGGATATAGAAGGTAAGGCGGTAAAGTCGGTGATTACCCTTCGACAAGCTCAGGGTGACAAGGATATTGTAATAGATGTCAAAGATTTGTCTGCGGGTGTGTATTTGCTTCAGTATG
>CAINUN010000021.1 GCA_903853805.1 uncultured Bacteroidota bacterium | reverse complement strand
TAAAAGAAATAATTTTTAGAACAAAAGAATAAGGTTTTAAAGTAAAAGAATACTACTTTCGAGTGAATAAATGTAGGAATAAACCAAAAATAACCGTTTTATATGGAAAAAATCACAGCAGAAGAATTTGACCAACTCGGACTTCATGGACGCGGACACAGTTCTTCGTTTTATAATTGGGTATTTGGGTTGGCGGTAAATGAAGCCATCATCATTCGCAAAACAGAATGGAAACTTAGCTATCCACCCACCACAATAGTGAACAGAATTGAAAAAAAATATGGACGCCAATACCAACGCGGCTCCCTTCCCGACCGTAGCGGTTGGGCAGTGAAAAGGGTGAAGTGAGGGGAAGATTTTGTAGTTTTGGAATGATAATAAATCAAAAACCTCTTCGCATCAAATTGATGGTTGAAGTTATTGAATTGATGAGATGAGATGTAAGCTATGATATATTGCGAGGCTATTTTCCCCCAACTTAATTTCGTTTCCAAATGTCTTTTTCATCATCAATCATATTGCTTCTATGAAAAAGATAATGGCTGTTATTGTTTTCATGTTTGGGTTTGGAAATACTTGGGCACAATTCATCCAAACCATCAACTTTGATAACAACTCCTACAAACAATTTGTTTATAGAGATACCACCTCAAACCCGAATTGTATTTGGCAGGTGGGAAAACCGCAGAAAACTGTTTTCGATTCATCGCTTACTCAGCCAAATGTTATTGTGACTGATACGGTGAATAACATACCGACGAATGATACTTCTGTGTTTTATATAAAACACGCTCACCTGAATATTTTTCAGAACATACAATTTTCTTTTAGTTTCTTATTTAGAATTGATGGCGATTCAAATGACTTTGGGATGGTGGAAGTTTCCCCCGATTTAGGGCACCAACATTGGATAAACTTAATGACAGACACTAACTACAACATAATGTGGAATATACTACCCAAGCCAACACTTCGTGGGAATTGTGTTTGTACTGCTTTTATGGGCTTTGGGGTTGATTTGACTGCATGGGCAAATGCCTCAAGTGGCTATCCTGTTCTTTGGGATGCAGACACTACTCTTTTTCGTATAACCTACATTACAGACAGTAACAATACTAATAGAGATGGACTCATGATTGACGACATTACAATCCAAGATTTTTTTGATCAAGGGGTTGAAAATGTGCGGCAGAATGGAATTATTTCTATAGCACCAAATCCTGTAAAAGATGAGCTTCATTTCATTCGAAAGAAAGCCACCAAGAATGAAAGTGTGACTGTTTTCAACTTCATGGGTGTCGTTATATTTCATGATGCTGATTTTAAAGCATCAATTATCAACACAAACAACTTTCCTCCTAGGATGTATTTATTGCATTATTCAAGCAATGAAGGCGTCGTCAATTTAAAATTTGAAAAGGTCTAATTCAGAAAATAACCCACAATTAATCCAAGAAATCAACCCCACAACGCTATTATCTGCTGTGTATGTTCTGCTGATTTCACTTTGTCAATGATGTGTTCAATCACCCCTTCTTTGCCTATTAAAAAAGTGGTGCGAAGGGTTCCCATATACTTACGTCCATACAATTGTTTTTCTGCCCAAATGCCATAAGCCTCCACAATTGTTTTGTCTTCATCTGCTATCAGCGAAAATGGCAGCGAAAATTTTTCTTCAAACTTTTTATGGCTTTTTACATTGTCAACGCTTATTCCTAACACTACAATTTTATGTTTCTTCAGCAAAGCAATATTGTCGCGAAGGTTGCAAGCTTCTATGGTGCAAGTGGGGGTATTGTCTTTGGGATAGAAAAACAGCGCCACTCTTTTTCCCTTAAACTGATTTAAAGAAATGATTTTACCGTTTTGGTCCTTAGCTGTGAATAAAGGGGCTATGTCTCCTTCTTTTAGTTGCATGTCTTCTTTTTTTTACCTCACAAAAGTAGTAAGCAATTTCCGTTCATTCTTGTTTTCGTCGGTGGCGGTTATCAACAATTGGTGTTTACCTTTTTTGCAATGCTCATCGAATATGTAAGTGTAAATACCACTCGCGGGTTCCATCAAAATCCATTTGCCATCCAATTCTGCACGAAAGGTTTTTACAGAAGTCAAATCATCTTTGCATTCAAACCGCAGCTCTTTTACTTTACTCAAATTTGCACCTACTTTTTGCAATGATTTTATGAATGGTGCAATAGTGTCTGCCGTCAACCAATAGCTACCAAACTTGCGCACATCAGCATGATACCATCCATCTCCCATAGTTGTTGCTTTGCCGTCTTCATCTTTTCCATCACTGTAGCGCAAAACAATTTTATCTCGAAGATTGAAAGGAATGAGTTTGTTGGGTTTAAGGTCGAGTTGGAAATAACTATGAACAGGCACATTTACATCGCCCACTAAAAACCGATTGGAATAGCTTTCTTCATCCGTTTTTTCATTCACCTCAAAACATACATCATCATACAAACTACCCACAGGAATTGTAAACCGAATATTATTACCCAACCAATTGTTGGCGGTATTTGGTTTGTATTGCTGACAGTTCATTGGTGGATTAGGATTGCGCGTGGTTTTTAAATAAAAACCAATGTTGGCTTTGTTGCCATAGGCATCTATCAATGAGATGTTGATGTGGTGTGCTTTGTAATCATTGATGCTAATGGCACCTCGTTCATCATTCAAGTAAGGATATAGATTGGTGAGTTGATTGCCGGGCAAACGAAAGAGCAATTGCACCCAAGTATCTAGTTTTTGTTTGGAAGAATAGTCAATAAAAGCATGAAGAAAGCGGGTGACATCGTAGCCAATATCATCGAGCGCAATGCTGCCTTGCAAGGAATCGTCAACCGACCAAAAAGCTTTGTAAAAGTTGAGTGTGTTGGTGCTGCCGTTCATGAAATCATTCACAACAATGCCCATCCCCATTTTATTGCTGTTCACCACAATCGTATCGATGATGGTGTAATCATTTTCCTTTCTTTTAAGCTCTTTAAAAGAAGGTGTTTGATTGTAAATACTGTAGTTTAAATCGTAGAAAGCAATGCGTTCGGGAATTGGCGCGAGGTTATCTTCCACCTGAAAACCAAACAACTGACCATTGAGTGGATGTTCTGTTTGTGTGTTGCGAATTTCGAAATGAAGATGGGGTGCTGTGCTTCCTCCTGTGTTGCCACTCCAAGCAATTTGCTCGCCTTGCTTTACCGGAAATTGATCAGGCTTCAACAATACATCTACTGTCCAACTTTCGTTTTGGTATTGCATTTTACGAAGGAAGGCTTGCAGCTTGGGCATATAATCATTGAGGTGGGCATAGAGTGTGGTATAACCATTAGGATGGGTCACATAAAGCGCATGACCAAAACCACCTTTCTCGATTTTTATTCTCGACACATATCCATCCGCCGCAGCAAAAACCGGATAATTTTCTTTGCCATCGGTCTTGATATCCATGCCACTATGAAAATGATTGGGACGACATTCTCCAAAATTGCCTGCTAAAGAAATTGGGATATTCAGCGGATTGCGAAAGTAGTTTTGAGGATAATTGGTTTGTGCCCAAACAATAGGTGTTGTTAGAAGCTGAAAAGTCAATAATAAAACAATGTAGTTTTTTGTTTTTAAAGCCGATATCATTGAAGCAATATTAATCATCAATGTTTTACCATTAACTTCTCAAATCTTGTTTGTTCTTTGTTTTTCAATGCTAAAAAGTAAAGACCCTCCCTCCAATCTTTAACTGGAATTTGTGTTGCTTCTGAAAGGTCCTTTTCAAGGAAAACAACTTCACCAAGGGCATTTATTATTGTGATGCTTTCAATGTCTTTTGCTTTTACAACTATTGCTTCATCAGCTGGATTTGGATAAAGAACAATTTCTCCTTCAGCAATATTTTCAATGCCTACTAAACCATAAGTCTGTTCCAAAGTTTTGAATTGACAACCAAAATTATCGGTCACAACAGCATAATATTTTCCAGCTTGGTTGATGGTGGTAATGCCATTTGCAGAAGCATGAACTGCGCCATTGAAATACCAAACTACATTCGAATAACCTGTTACTTTCAGCGTGTTGCCGGTGCGGGTAATTGTTGGGGTGATGGAAGAAAGTCCAGTACTATTAAGGCTATCGATGGTAGTAGCGTAGCATGTGTTTTTCATCAAAGAATCTTCTGAAGAACTGATGCCAGGATTATAATTGCTGACAATGGGCGAGCTTTTAAAAATGGTAGTATAAACCTCGCAAGCAATGAGATAAGAACCGTACAATGAAGGATGCACACCATCTGAAAACCAAAGGTCAATATTGGGATAACCATTGATGATGCGATTGAAAGCAGGACCAATAGGAGCAAGGATTTGTCCGAGGGTGTCGTGGAGGTATTGGTAGTTGTGGTAAATGCTGTCGATGAGTGCTTGGCCGGTATTGCCATAAGGTGGATAACCTGCTTTGGGTCCGAAGCCTGCATACCAAATCATGTGTGCACAATGATTGTTGAAGAGCACCGAATCGCGGATTTTTTTATGCCCTGCAATCACATAACTCGAAGCCGGAAAATGTTTGTAGCCAAGGCAAAATCGACCTTGATTGTCTTGCAGCATCACATAGTCCCATTTGTTGGAATTGATGATGGCAAACACAGCAGGGTTGTTCATGTGTGCCATTGTTCCTTGAGCAGTGTCGCCCACCGAAACCCCACCGGGCATATAGGAATCTACCACCACATTTTTACCTGCACCTTGAGCCAGCATTTTAAAAAGATTAGGCAAGTCGTTTTGACTGGTATAGCTATTGCCGATGAACAAAACTTTGGTAGTGTCTTGTGCAAAAGCTTGTGTAAAAAGCAGAAAAGCAAGAAGGGTTGTAAAAAAGTTTTTCATGTGGCAAAAGACTGTTTTATCTGCTTTAGGGTTTGTTCTTTATTTTGCAAAATAACAACCTATTCCTCTATTATCTTTGCCTCTTGATCCCCAACACTGATATGCAACACCAAATTCTTCAACGATTTCTTGGAGAAGAAGCCAAGCTCCTTGGCGCTCATACGGTTGTTGTCAATAAGTATATTTCTACGCATCAATTACGCATTCAACTCACCGAAAATCCTTACAAAGAAGAAACTGGTGGAATGATTGCTGATATGCAGCCCGACGGAAGTCTTCATCTTTCTTTGTTTTATTTTTTCGCTGCTCAAGAAAATGCTGAAGCAACTGTGTGTCAAGTGCAGTTTTTGCCTGCGTTTTTTGAAATGTTTGGGGATGAAATTCAGGTAGGAACGCCCTCTTTTCGGTTCGAACAAAACCCTGAAAGCGAGTTTATCATTTGCCAACACAGCCATGCGCTTTTGCAGCAATTACAACAAATAGCCGATCTCAATGGTTTGCTGCGTTCGTTACATTATAGTGAACTTGCTATTCAACTTCTTCGTCGAGCAATCGAGCATGTAAGTATTCCGTTTGCGGTATGTGCTGTGCCTGCTTGTAGGTTTTTGGCTTATGAAAGTGAGCGGGAGAAGATTATTGATGCAAGAAAAATTTTGGAACAATCCTTCGACCAACTCATTTCAATTAAAGACCTGAGTCGAAAAGTTGCCATGAATGAGTGTTACTTGAAGAAGGGGTTTAAAACCCTTACGGGCAAAACCATTAATGAGTTTCAACAAGAACAACGCATTGGTCGCGCCAAAGAAATGCTACAAGAACGCGGACAAACCGTATCTGAGGTTGCCAACTCTCTTGGTTACAGCAGCATTTCACATTTCAGCACTGCCTTTAAGAAGGCTACAGGTATGAAGCCTTGTGAGTTGTTGAATTAGCGTATGAATTTCTTTACAACAGGTATTTGACGAAGGTTTTCGTTTTTTAAAAGATAGCCTATATACATCATCAAGAAAACTGTTCCTGAAAGCAAGTGTATAGTAATCCCTGCTAAATGGTTCACTACTGTTCTATGAAACACGTATAACAACATCATAAAACCAAAGTTTTTGAGTAGTTTATTGGTGTTATAGGGAACGGGGTAAACACGCTGTCCCCAAAAATAGGAGAGGAGCATCATGCTGGCGTAACAAGCAAGAGTAGCCCACGCACAAGCAAGATATCCGTAGATCGGAATGAATGCAAAGTTGATGATTAAGGTAATAGCTGCACCCATGAATGTGATAGTGGCTCCTGCTGAAGTATTATGCGATAGTTTATACCAAATAGAAAGGTTGTAGTAAACACCAAGACACATATTTGCCACCAAAAGAATAGGAACAACCACTAGTCCGCCCCACATTTTTGCAGCAATAAAATGCTTCCAAATGTCCATGTAAAGCATCACCGCAAGAAACATAAAGCATATCGTCATAACGAAATAATCCATTACTCGCGCATAGGTTTTGGGCGCGCCTTCCCCTTGTGCCTGCTGAAAAAAGAAAGGTTCGGCCCCCATTCTAAAAGCTTGAATGAATAAGGTGATAAGAATGGAAAGTTTATAGCAAGCTGAATAAATACCTACTTGAATCTTTGCATCGTTTAAAGAGCCTACAGGCGCCAACCAACCAAGCATTATTCGGTCGAAAGTTTCATTAATCATACCACCAAAACCCGCTACCATGATGGGTAATGAGTAGAGCATGATTTGTTTCCAAAGCGTTTTATCAATTGAAAATCGGAAAGAAAAAAACTGAGGCGTAAGCAACAATAAGGTCAATGCGGATTGTAAAAGATTGGCAAGAATATAATAGCCTGCACCTAAATTGGGGTCATACCATTTTGCTAAAAAAGAGGTGGGGTTTTGAGCAGCAAATTTGGGAAGGAAAGAATAGAAAAAAATAACGAAACCAATGTTTATCAAGATGCCAAGCACTCGAATCAAAGCATATTTACGTGGCTTACAATCAAAACGTAGTTTGGCAAAAGGAATAGTGGAAAGTGTATCGAGCGCAATAATCCAAGCTGCCCAGGTAATGAATTCAGGATGATTTTGCAGCCTTAATAGATGTGCAAAAAAATCTTTCCCAATAAAGAGTAGTACAGTGAGCAAAAGTGTAGATGAAATAATGGAAACACTAATGGTATTGAACACTTTTTTGTTGTCGCCATCTTTGTTGCTAAAGCGGAAAAAAGCAGTTTCCAACCCGTAAGTAAAAACAACATTGAGGAAAGGGATGTAAGAATAAACCATGCTCATTTCGCCATAGGCTGCCGTAGCCAATATGCTTGTGAGATAGGGGGTGAGCAGATAATTCAAAAAACGGGCGAATATGGAACTAACTCCATACCACATGGTGTGTCCTGCTAATTTTTTAAGAGATGACATAAACTGTTGCAAAGTTGCAAGAACACAATGATACTATTTTATAAAAAAACAGCGCAACAAACTATGTTCATTGCGCTGTTAATATTTATTTCAACAAGGAATTTAATCTATCTCCCAGGTTTCATTTCCTTGTAACAATTTATCAAGGTTGCCTTTTCCCTTTTTGGCTGTGAATTCATCAATCTGCATTGCCATTGCATCTTCATAAGATGCTCTTTGGGTTTCAAAGAACACACCAAATGGACGAGGAAAATGTTCTGCTGAATGTGGATTATCAAACAAGCGCACTAAGATTTGTGCTTTGAAGAAATCTTTTTCATCGTGAATCCATAAATCATCTGCATTAAAACCTTCACCTAATTTCACAATTTCTGGTTTGTGTCCGTTAAGACGAATTCCTTTGTCCTTATTGGCTCCAAAAATTAATGGTTGACCTTGTTCAAGGAATAACGCTTCTTCTGCTTTCGAACTTTTTTCTGTGAAAATTTCAAAAGCCCCATCATTAAATATATTGCAATTCTGATAGATTTCTAAGAACGACGCACCGTGGTGAGCATTAGCGCGAAGCAACATTTGTTGTAAATGTTTAGGGTCACGATCCATACTGCGTGCAATGAACGTCGCATCCGCACCTAATGCCAAAGCAGCTGGATTGAACGGATGATCTAACGAACCTGCAGGAGAGGATTTGGTTACTTTATTTTCTTCAGAAGTCGGAGAATATTGCCCTTTAGTCAAACCATAAATCTGGTTATTGAACAGCAATAAATTGACATTGAAATTGCGGCGCAAAAGGTGAATGGTGTGGTTGCCACCAATACTTAAACTATCACCATCGCCAGATACAATCCAAACACTCAATTCAGGGCGAGCAGCTTTCAAACCTGAAGCAATTGCGGTAGCACGACCGTGAATAGAGTGCATACCATAGGTGTTCATATAATAGGGGAAACGAGAACTACAACCAATACCAGAAACTACCACGATATTTTCACGTGCAATTCCTATTTGTGGTAAAATGGTTTGAACTTGTTTCAGAATAGAATAATCACCACATCCTGGGCACCAACGAACTTCTTGTTCATTGGCAAAATCTTTGGCTGTCAAAACCGGAGCTGTCATTTCTGCTGTAGCTGTCATATTTCCCTTTTAAAAAAGCAGGCAATATTACGAGTTATTGAGGAGGTTATAAAAAATCTTGGTCATTGGTTTTTTTTGGGGATTTATTTATAAGGCTATACTATGTTACTTTGCACTGTGAATTCAAATGCACCCATTGGTATTTTCGACTCCGGCTACGGTGGATTGACTGTTTTTCGTTCAATAAAAGAAAAACTGCCTCAATATGATTATATATACCTGGGTGATAATGCCCGTGCCCCTTATGGCAATCGTTCCTTCGAAACGGTTCATGAATATACACTTGAATGTGTGCAATGGTTTTTTAAGATGGGTTGTCCATTAGTTATTCTTGCTTGCAACACTGCATCTGCTAAAGCATTACGAACTATTCAACAAAATGATTTACCGAAGATCAACCCTAACAATAGAGTGTTAGGTGTGATTCGTCCTACTGCCGAAATTATTGGCAGTTTTTCAAAAACAAAAAAAGTGGGTGTACTTGGCACAAAGGGCACCATCTTATCAGAATCTTACCCAATTGAAATTCACCATTTTTCCCCAGGGGTAAAAGTATATCAGCAAGCTTGCCCGATGTTTGTTCCGTTAATTGAAAACGGAGAGTATGAATCGGAAGCAGCCGATTATTTTGTCAAAAAATATTTAGGAGAATTATTGGTTCAAGACAATGATATTGATACCATCTTACTCGCTTGTACACACTATCCTTTGTTGATGAAAAAAATGAAGCAACAATTGCCGGAGCACATCCAAATTATTGCACAAGGAGCAAATGTTGCTAATAGTCTTGATGAATATTTACAACGTCATCCTGAAATGAAAACAAGCCTTTCTAAAAATCAAACAACTCAATTTTTCACTACAGATGACGTGAATGATTTTGAAGAACATGCCACAGTTTTTTTTGGAGAAAAAGTGCATGCTATGCATTTGTCTTTACACTGAAACTAAAATCATAATCCTTCAGCAACGCTGTGTTCATAAACCAAATGTCGATTTACTTTGTTTCTGGCTTCCTGCGCTTCTTTAGCTGCTTTTACAAAAGCTACAAAAATTGGGTGGGGGTTTTCAACTGTGCTTTTATATTCAGGGTGAAACTGAACGCCAACAAAGAAAGGATGTGAAGGAATTTCTACTATTTCTACTAAACCCGATTGAGGATTCTTTCCCACAGGAATCATCCCTGCAATTTCAAACGCTTCTAAATAATCATTGTTGAATTCATAACGATGACGGTGGCGCTCATTGATATTCGTAGTGCCATAAATAGCTGCAGCCTTTGAGTCGGTTTTCAACTCACATTCATAAGAACCCAAACGCATAGTGCCGCCCATGTGTGTGATATTTTTTTGCTCTTCCATCATGCAAATAACGCCTTGGTCGGTTTCGGCATCCATTTCTACCGAATGTGCTTTTTTTAAACCTAAAACATTTCGAGCAAACTCTACACAAGCCATTTGCATTCCTAAACAAATGCCGAAGAAAGGAATGTTGTTTTCGCGAGCATATTTGATAGCGTCTATCTTTCCTTCAATGCCACGACTGCCAAAACCTGGAGCCACCAAAACAGCATCGAGGTTGTGCATTTTTTCTTGTGCGTTTTCGGGTGTCAGGTATTCAGAATGAATGTTCTTGACAATAACTTTACACTCATTTAAAGCCCCAGCATGAATAAAGGCTTCGAGAATAGATTTGTAGGCGTCTTGCAACTCCACATACTTGCCAATCAAGCCAATAGTCACTTTAGATTTTGGATAACGAAGTTTATTTAAAAACTCTTTCCATTTAAAGAGTTCAGGTTCTTTGCCAAGTGGTAGTTTTAGTAATTCTAAACTAATGACATCCAACTTCTCCCGCATCATTTCCAAAGGCACACTGTAAATAGTATCGGCATCGAGGGCTTCAATAACCGCATCTTGCCTTACGTTGCAAAACAAGGCAATCTTTGCTTTCAACTCTTTATAAAGAGGTTCTTCCGTACGACACACTAATATATCCGGATTCAAGCCATTTTCGCTCATGAGTTTCACAGAGTGTTGTGTGGGTTTTGTCTTTAGTTCCTTGGCTGCTTTGAGGTAAGGAATGAGGGTGAGATGAACCACAATACAATTTTCATTACCCAATTCCCATTTCAACTGACGAACCGCTTCTACATAAGGCAGCGATTCAATATCGCCCACCGTTCCACCGAGTTCAGTGATAACAATGTCGAACTGATTGTTTTGTCCAAGCAAGGTCATTCTGCGTTTTATTTCATCGGTGATGTGCGGAATGACTTGCACTGTTTTTCCAAGATAAGCGCCTTCTCTTTCTTTGTTGATGACGTATTGATAAATGCGACCCGTAGTCACATTGTTTGCTTGTGATGTATAAGTGTTTAAAAAACGTTCGTAGTGACCAAGGTCGAGGTCGGTTTCGGCGCCATCTTCGGTCACATAACATTCGCCATGTTCATAAGGATTGAGGGTTCCTGGGTCAACATTGATGTAAGGATCAAATTTTTGGATGGTAGTACGAAGCCCGCGAGCCTGTAAGAGTTTTGCCAACGAAGCAGCAACAATTCCTTTACCCAATGAAGATGTAACACCACCTGTTACAAAAATGTATTTAGTCATAACGCCCTGATTAAATGACCGGTGCGCTGCTATCAAAAACAATAAAGGCTTTTGGGGAAACTTAGCTAAAGCGGTCGGGCAAAGATATAATCTTTGGGAGATTTTGAAACTGCATTTTCTACTTAAAATTTTGTGCTTTTTTTAAACTGAAATCAAAATTATTTATTTAACTTTTTAACTCCCTACCCTTTTAATTTCATTTGTCTAACTTCGCCATCGCAAAAACCAGCAGTGGGCATAATTGATAAATTCTTAAACAAAAGAGGCGATAACGCTAAGGCTGAAATGGCTTTCACAGATCATATTGAAGAGTTGAGATGGCACCTAATTCGATCCGTAGCGGCAGTCCTTTTTGCATCTATCTTCATTTTTTTCAATATTGAGTGGGTTTTTACCCATATCATACTTGGTCCAGCTGAATCTAGTTTTGTGTCCTACGATTGGCTTTGCAAACTAGGTAAACTCATTCATGTGGATGTGTTGTGCATGGGCGATTTGCAAATTCAATTTCAAAACAACGAGCTTGGCGGACAGTTTATGATGAGCTTCACTTCTTCGCTCATGATTGGGTTCATAATTGCATTTCCTTATGTGCTTTGGGAAATATGGAAGTTTATTAAGCCTGCACTCAAGCCATCTGAAATCAAATATGCACATGGCATTGTGTTTTGGAGTTCTTTGCTGTTTTTCATAGGTGTTTTGTTTGCCTACTACATCATTGCTCCGTTTACCATTAGCTTTTTTGCCAACTATACCCTCAGTCCTTTATTCAAAAACATCATCACAATTTCTAATTATTACGAAACCATGAGTGACCTCATTTTCGGATTGGGTATTGTATTTGAATTGCCAGTGATTGTTTATTTTCTTTCTAAAATAGGGCTACTTACACCAACGCTCATGCGCGAAAAACGCAAGTATGCGTTCATTATCATCCTAGTATTAGCTGCTGTTATTACGCCGCCTGATTGGTTCAGTATTTGGTTAGTTACATTTCCGTTAGTGATGCTTTATGAAGTGGCTATTGTCATTAGCGAAAGAGCTTTAAAAGAAAGAAAACGAAAAGAAGCAAATAGAGAAAACGAATAATCATGCAACATTCATTCGACCTTAAATTACCTATTGCAATTGGTGCAGACCATGCAGGAGTAGATTATAAAGCTGCCATTGTGAAGATGCTTGAAGACAAAGGTTTTAGTGTTTCAGACAAAGGAACAAATGGCACTTCAAGTGTAGATTACCCAGATTTTGCACACCCTGTTGCCAACGATGTTGAAGAAGGACATGCTGGCTTTGGCATTCTCATTTGTGGAAGTGGAAATGGCGTGTGCATGACTGCAAATAAACATACTGGCATTCGTGCAGCACTATGTTGGAAGGAAGAATTAGCAGCGCTTTCTCGCCAACATAACAATGCTAATGTGCTTTGTATCCCTGCTCGATTTATTTCCTTAGAACTTGCCGAAACCATGGTGAACACATTTATGTGCACCAATTTTGAAGGTGGGCGTCATGAGATCCGAGTGAACAAGATTTTTTGCTAAATAAAACATAAGCCTTTTATCATTTGTTATCAGTCATTAAAAATTAAATGGCTTAACACAAACGATCAATAGCACACGTTCTTTTATGAAAACAAGCTTCCCAAAAAGCAAAATCAATGTCCTTCTTCTAGAAAACATTAGTGCGAGTGCCGTAGTTATTTTTCAAAATGCGGGCTATACTAATATAAAGCAATTGTCCAAAGCTTTGACGGAGGAAGAACTCATCAAGCAAATCAAAAATGTACATGTGCTTGGCATTCGTTCTAAGACACAAGTGTCAAAGCGTGTTCTCGATGCTGCTGAAAAACTAATTGCGGTGGGTTGCTTTTGTATTGGCACCGATCAGGTAGATTTAAAAGCAGCAACCGACAAAGGAATAGTGGTATTCAATGCGCCTTACTCCAACACTCGTTCGGTGGCAGAACTAACTATTGGTGCTGCAATCATGCTTCTGCGCCGCATCCCCGACAAAAACAAAGCAACGCATGATGGTATTTGGATAAAAGAAGCCAATAATAGTCATGAATTAAGAGGTAAAACACTTGGCTTGATAGGTTATGGAAACATCGGAAGTCAGGTGAGCGTGTTGGCAGAATCTTTGGGGCTTAATGTTGTTTACTACGACGTAGAAAAGAAATTGCCGCTTGGTAATGCTAAAGCAATGTTTGACAGTAGGTCTGTTTTAAAACAAGCAGACATCATCAGCTTACATACACCATCTGTATCGTCAATGATTCATTTTATCAACAAAAAATCATTGGCTCTATGTAAAAAAGGGGCTATCCTCATCAATTATTCTCGTGGTGAGGTGGTAGACATTGACGCTGTAAAAACAGCTTTGGAAACGGGAAGGCTTTCCGGTGTTGCACTCGATGTTTATCCTAAGGAACCTGAGAAAAATGGCGATACTTTTTCTTGTGTTTTGCAAAACCTATCAAATGTTCTGCTCACACCACATATTGGAGGTAGCACTGAAGAAGCGCAGGTAAATATAGGTGATGATGTGAGTAGCAAAATGATTTCTTTTATGGAAATCGGTAATACTCAAGGTTCACTGACCGTGCCTGCTTTGTCGTTGTCGTTGCAGGAAAAAGCCCACCGAATTCTGCACATTCACAACAACATTCCCGGCGTACTATCCGAAATCAACACCCGACTTGCCAATCACAACATCAACATTCTTGGGCAATACCTCAAAACCAACGAAACCATTGGTTTTGTAGTACTCGATATCGATCATTCGCTTTCAGAAAATGCCTTGGAATTGCTTAAAAATGTAAAAGGAACTGTGAAGGTGAGGCTGTTGTATTAAAGGGGGTATCTGTTTATCTGAATTGTTCGAATAATAAATAGCATCAAAAAAGAACTACAAGAATAATAAAGCTGTAATTGAAAAACAAATGAACCTCGCAGTTACGAGGTTCATTTGTTTTTGGGAAGCTGATGAGCCCCAAAAAATGCATGAATTTATGACAACAAAACGTTGTTATAAAAAATATACATGAAAAGAGTTACAGAGTTGTTAAAAAATCCATAGATTTAAACCTTAACTCCAAAATATTTGATTGCACATGAACTAAATTAAAGAAAAATATTACCTCGAAATCCAATGGAAATTTTTACTGTAACGTCTCAAGTTGTTGGTTATAAAAGAATTGTTTTTGTAAGATAAATACTAAGCAGGAATAATTTATTGATGATTTTTTGATACCCTTTTATTTATAGGAAACGATACTAATTACATTTCGCTTAATTAGAAAAATCAAACATAGGGGAAGCCGAAAACCTAATAGAGTAGGCAATTTATTAAAGAAACGAAGTATGCTAAGAACTTTTCAAACTAATGGCAAAGGGAGTTTTTCTACGAAAACTTTGCTTTGCTTTTTCTTGTTTTTGATAGGCATATCAAAATCTCATGCACAAACTACCTTGTTTAGTGAAGACTGGGCATCAAGCAGTTTTGCAACTAATGGTTGGACGTTTGATCCATCGCAAGGTGCATGGGTTATGGGAAGTGGTTATACCCCTACAGGTGCAACAACGCCCAATGCCTATTTTAACTGGACACCATCTTACACCAACTACTCCTACTCGTTAGTAAGCCCAGTGATTAATGGGTCTACTTATGTAGGAATGACATTGGATTATAAACTCCAGTTAAACAATTATTCTGCATCTACTCTTGAACAATTTAAGATAGAGTATAAGAAGACATGGGAAACAGCGTGGACGTTGTTGACCAACTATTCAAATGCAGCAGGTTCATTTAACATAGCTCCAACGAATGTACCAATATCAGGAACAGATACTGCGAATTACCAAATTCGTTTTGTAGCTTATGGCGTAAGCTCTTTCAACATAAATGGTTGGGGCTTAGATGATATTGCTATTAAAGGAACCCCTTCAACTTTGTGTTTTGGTACACCTACGGTAGGCATACTCTCTGGTCCTTCTTCTGTTTGTCCTAACACAGCTTTTACAGTTAGTTCAACTGGATATACATCGGCAACAGGTATTAGTTTTCAGTGGGAATCATCTCCATCAGGCTTAGGGGTTTGGACAGCAGTAGGAACAAATAGTCCCTCTTTATCTGTAACACCAATTACAGCAGCAACAGATTATCGTTTAACAATCAGTTGTGCTAATGGTGGTGGAACAGATGTTTCTCCTGCAGTTACAGTTAACGTAAGCGCTTACTATAATTGCTATTGTAGTTCTTCTGCTTCCTATACAGGAGACGAAGAGATTTTGAACGTTACACTTGGCACTTTAAATAACAGCTCGACATGTGCAACTACAGCACCTGGATCGGGTTCGGTAAATCAACGTTATTCAAATTACTCAACACTTGCTCCTACAGTGCTTTATACAGGAGCTACTAATCCGCTTTCTGTTCAAGTAGGTACTTGTGGTGGTAATTATGGCAACTGGACAAAGGTTTATATTGACTACAACCACGATGGTAGTTTTACTGGTGTTGGTGAAGAGGTTTATTCTTCTACCACTTATACAACTGGTCCACATTTCGAAATAGGAAGCATTACTATTCCTTCAACTGCAACTACAGGTGTTACAGGAATGCGCGTAATTAATGTTGAAACAACGTCTAGTTTGAGTGTTAACCCATGTGGCACTTATGGCTGGGGTGAAACAGAAGACTATTTGATTGACATTCAAACCCCACCAACTTGCGCAGGCACTCCGAGTCTTGCTACTGTTAGTGGTCCAGTTTCTGTTTGTCCAAATGCATCTTTTAACGTATCAGCTACAGGATATTCTCAAGGGTTAGGTATCACATATCAGTGGGAAACAGCTGCTGGAAGCACCAATGCTTGGTCACCAATTGCTGGTGCCACAAACCCTTATTTGACTGTTACAGGCGGCATTACAGGCGCAATGGACTATCATTTGATTACTACTTGTAATAACGGTGGCGCTCAAGATGTATCCAATACTACGACAGTGGCAACAATGCCATTTTATGTTTGTTATTGCGGTCCAGCTACTGGAATTTCACTGAATAGTTATACTTACAATATCGTTACTAATGTAAGTATTTTGGGTACTCCTCTTAATAATACTACTTCATTAGCAGGAACAGGTGGTTATACTTTAAACTATCCTACGACTGCAACCACTACAACGTCTCTTTCTCAAGGGCTTGCTTATTCTATTGATGTTTCAATGCCATTCACAGGTTATTATGTCGGTGTATGGGTTGACTTTGATGCGAATGGTAGTTTTGACGCTAGTGAATTTGTAACAATGTCGGGAACCGGAACCACATTAACAGGTGTTTTCACTGTTCCTCTTACAGCAATTGTAGGACAAACAGGTTTGCGTGTTAGAGGCTTCTACTCACCGTATACTGCAACTCAGGCTTGTCAAACATACGATGACTATGAAACAGAAGATTATATTATTACAATTGACCCAAGTGTTGCTTGTTCTGGAACACCAAGTCCGGGTGCAATTACAACACCTTTGGTTAATCTTTGTCCTAATACTGCCTTTACAGTAACTGGCGGCAACGTGACAACAGGTATTGGCGTTTCATATCAATGGCAATCACGTCCAACAGGAGGTGCTAACCCATGGGTGAACATCGCAGGCGCTACTAATACGTACTATACAGAAAGCGCAGGTGTAAATGTTATTACCGATTATCAATTGATTACTTCTTGTTCAATCGGTGGTTCTTCGAATACGTCTAACATACTTACGATTTATCAATTGCCTTTCTATAATTGTTATTGTACTTCAATGGCAACTCAAACAGGCGATGAAGAAATTTATAGCGTAACAGTAAATAGCACCAACTCTAACACATTCTCTGGACAAGGTAACGGTTGTTCTACAGCAGCGCCTGGTCCTGGTTCAATTTTAAACAGGTATTCTAACTTTACTTCATTAGGAACATTTGTTCAAATGATGCAAGGTTCTACTGCTTCCTTTACAATCGAAGAAAATGAGTGTGATGGCGCTCCTTTTTATGCTTTCGGAACTTCTATTTGGGTAGATTTTAACCAAAATGGTTCTTACTCAGATGCGGGTGAACAAGTGTTTGTAGAAACAGCTACAGCTACTGGTCCACGTAATGTGAATGGTACTTTCCTTGTTCCTTTAACAGCAACTACAGGACAAACTGGTATGCGTATTATTGCCGCTGAAGGTATTTCTGGTGCTTCACTTACACCTTGTCTATCTTTTGGATATGGTGAAACAGAAGATTACATCGTTGATATCACATTAGCTGTTGGTTGTACTGGTACTCCTTTAACACCAACGGCGTCTGGTCCTTCTTCTATTTGTCCGAATTCTTCTTTTAGCTTAAACGCAACAGGATATTCAGTAGCAAGTGGAATGACCTTCCAATGGGAATCAGCTGCTGCAGGTACTGGTACTTGGACTGCTATTAGCGGTGCAACATCTATCAACTACACAGTAAGTGGCGGTATTACAGCAGCTACAGACTACCATTTGGTTACAACTTGTACCAATAGTGGTAGTTTAGCAACATCTAATACAGTTTCAGTTTCAGTAAATCCATTCTATAACTGTTATTGTAGTACTTCTAACCAAGGTGGTCCTGGTTCATTGATGAACCAAATAGATTTTGGTACTATTAGCAACAACACATCTGCAACAAACCCAACTGCAATTCCTTATTATTCATCATTCCCAAGCTTAACGACAAACGTGACTGCGGGCTCTTCTGTACCTCTTACTGTTACAATTGGACCATCCGGAACCTATACAGGAGCTGTTGTTTCAGTATGGATTGATTATAACCAAAATGGCGTCTATGCTGCAAATGAGTGGCAACAAGTTGGTTTGAACTGTGTAGCAGGAACTGCAACTACAATTAACGTAAACATTCCAGCTACTGCTACTTTAGGAACAACTGGAATGCGTATTCGTTCTCGAGGTACAGGTAACCAAAACGGCGCAAACGATGCTTGTTTGAGTATGGGTTCTGGTGAAACAGAAGACTATAATATTACAATCGTAGCGGGTACTGCATGTACTGGCACACCAGCTGTTGTTACAGCAAGTGGTCCAGCTAATGCTTGTGCTAACGTAGTATTTAACCTCAATGCCACAGGATACACAATTGGTTCTGGAATTTCTTATCAGTGGGAATCTTCTGCACCAAGTGCGGGTGTTTGGTCTGCTATTGCAGGCGCCACGACACCAATGTATTCGGTGACTGCATTTACAGCAGCAGCAGATTATCGTTTTGTAACAACTTGTAGCAACAGTGGTTTAAGCGACAATTCAAATACAGTATCTGTAGCACTTAATCCTGCTACTGCTTGTTATTGCGCACCATCTGTTTCTGTTCAAGATGAGTTGATTTCTAACATGACTTTTGATACGTATAGCAATCCGAATACTGGTTTTGGAACTGCTGGATATCAAGATTTCACTTCAATGACTCCAATCGCAGTTACAGGTGGTAGCTCTTATAGTTTCAGTGCAAGTATCTCTCCTTTCTATAGCAGTGATGCAGTTGCTGTTTGGATTGACTTTAACCAAGACGGAACATTTGCTAATCCTGGTGAAAGAGTGTTGTTGAATGCTCCTTCAGCAAGCCCAGCATCAGGTACCATTACTATACCTGCAACCGCTATGGGTGGTTTGACAAGAATGCGTGTTCGTTTGGATTATGCAAACAGTAACCCTTCTCCTTGTGGAAATTCCTCTTATGGAAACATTGAAGACTATATGGTGAACATTACACCAGCTGTAGTTTGTACTGGTACACCAAGTATCACACAAATCAGTGGCGCGACAGGTGTATGTTCAAACACAGCATTCACATTGATTGCTAATGGTTATTCAGTTGCTAATGGTATCACTTATTCTTGGGAATCATCTCCTGCAGGCTCTGGAACTTGGACACCAATTACAGGCGCTACAACTACTACTTATAGTTCTGCCGGTATTACAACAGCAACTGACTTCCGTTTTATTACTACTTGTACAAGTAGTACTTTGACTGATGTTTCGAATACGCTATCAGTTTCTATGAATTCAGCAACTCAATGTTATTGTATTCCTTTATACAATTACGGCTGCTCTTATGGCGATGATATCAACACCTTCACCTTGACTGGTGAAAACGGAACTTCATTCAACGATGTGAATACAGGATGCTCTACAGGTAGTTATGACAATCGCACCGCTCAATCACCAGTTGATTTGTCATTAGGTACTACTTACAATGGTACTATTAACTCTGACTATTATTCATCTGAGTATGCAAACATCTGGATTGACTTTGGAAACGATGGTGTATTTGATGCTTCTGATGCAGTTGGTTCTGTTGACAATTTTGGAACAACAACTGCTAATTACACTATTTCAATTCCTGCTACAGCTACTATAGGACAACACAGAATGCGTGTTCGTTGTGCATTTGCTGCAGGTACAGGTAGTAGCATTGATCCTTGTACTAATTATTATTATGGTGAAACACACGACTACACAGTGAACATTGATACGGTTTCTTGTGCAGCGCCTTCAGTTTCCATTTCTGCTTCAAATACAACTATTTGTATGGGCACAACTGTAAACTTCACAGCAACAGGTGTTGACGGTGGATCAACTCCAACTTATCAATGGATGTTGAACAACGCACCAATTGCAGGTGAAACAAACAGTACTTATTCTTCTTCTACTCTTGATGATGTAGATGTTGTTTCTTGCGAAATGACTAGCTCTTGCAATACTTCTTTGTCTTCATTAAGTAACGACATAATAATGAGTGTATTGCCAATTGCAAATCCAGACGTATTGGCTGTTGAATCTGCTAACAGTGTTTGCGCAGGAACTTCCATTACTTTCACAGCTATCCCAACAGATGGTGGTGCTTCTCCTGCTTACCAATGGTTTTTGAACGGTGCAGCACTTGTTGGTGAAACCAACGGTACTTACACATCTTCTTCACTAAGCGATGTTGATGTAGTGTCTGTTGATATGACAACAAGTGAGCTTTGCTACAATGTTCAAACTGCTTCAAGTAATGACATCATTATGAGCATTACTCCTTTGGCTAACCCTTCAGTTATTGCTTCTGAGTCTATTAATTATGTTTGTCCTGGCACTACCGTTGCATTTACTGCAATGGGAACCGATGGCGGAACCAATCCAACATACCAATGGTATTTGAATGGCACTGCAATTACAGGTGAAACCAACGATAACTACTCTTCCTCTTCATTAAGCAATGGCGATGTTGTTTCTGTTGACATGACTACAAGTGAAACATGCTATACAAGCCAAACAGCAACTAGCAACGCAATAACCATGTATGTTAATGCGGCAGCTACACCAACTGTTACTGCAATGGTAGCATCCACATCTGTTTGTACTGGTGCAATGGTTAACTTCAGTTCTGTTGCTACAGATGGTGGTTCTTCCCCTTCTTACCAATGGTATTTGAATGGAATTGCAATTTTTGGAGAAACTAATGACAGCTACTCTTCGTCTAGTGTAAGCAACGGCGATACTTATGCTGTAGAAATGACAAGTAGCGCAGGTTGTGTTACAACTTCTACTGTAATGAGTAACGATCTTACAATGTCTGTTTCAACAGCCTCTGCTGCTGTTTCTGCTTCTGGTCCATTAGCTTTATGTAGTGGCGGTAGCGTGACGCTAACTGCTTCTTCAGGTGCTTCATATTCTTGGAGCAATGGTGCTACAACTCAATCTATTAGCGTTAATACTGCAGGTTCTTATTCTGTAACTGTTGTTGATAATAGTGGTTGTGTTGCAATGTCATCAGATGTTCATGTGCTTTCTAAGACGATGCCAACACTTGTAAAAATCAAAACAATTGGTGCAACAACTGTCTGCGACCCAGCAAAAGTTGGTTTCTCAGTTGATCCAAGTGCTTCAAGTCTTTATGGTTTCAATTTCCAATGGAATCTTAATGGATCTGCAATCACTGGCGCAACAGATACTTCTTACACAGCTTCGGGTGCAAGTGCAGGAAACATAACACTTACTGTTTCTGGCTCTACTTGTACTAAGAATTCTGCAGCAAAGACTTATACAATCAAACCTTTGCCAGTTGCTACATTTACTGCAGCAGGACCTACTACTTTCTGTAATGGCGGAAGCGTAACTCTTACCGCTCCAACTATTACAGGGTATACTTACTCTTGGTTGAAAGATGGTGCAAGTGCAGGTGCAGGCGCATCTAAAGTGTTTAAATTAAGCGGTGTTTACACCGTTATTGCAACACTTGGTGGCTGTAAAGACACTGCCGACATTTCAGCAACAGTTGTAGTAAACGCATTGCCTGTGGCTGCGGTTGCTTCAATCACACCAATTACATTCTGTAGTGGTGACAGTTGCATAATGAACGCAACACCAACTGGCGGTACTAACTATGCTTGGATTAACGGAACTGTAACCGTGAATACAACAGTGCCTACTTACACATCAATGGTTACTGGTACCTACAAGGTTGTAGTTACCGATGTTAATGGCTGTGTGAGCAAGACATCTACTACAAGCGTGAAGACTAAAGTAAATCCAATTCCTACAGCACTTATTTCAGCAAGTGGTTCTACAACCATTTCAGCAACAGGAAATGTAAAACTCAATGCTTCTCCTTCTACAGGTGTAACATGGCAGTGGTCTAAAAACGGCGTTGTTATTTCTGGAGCTACTACCAAGCAATACATTGCAACAACTGGTGGAAGCTACACCGTTGCAGTTACCAAACTTGGTTGCGTAGGAACTTCAGCTGCAACTGTTGTTACACAAACAGGTGTGAAAGAAGAAACAGGAACTACCAACAGCACAGAAATGAGCTTTGAACTTTCTGCTTATCCTAACCCTGTAAATGATCTACTTACTGTAAATGTTCGCGGCATCGAAAACGTTGACGCAACCATTCAAGTAATGGACTTCAACGGACGTCTTGTATCTCACAAAGAAATGAAACAAGCAAGCACAACAGTTGACATGACTGGCTTTGCAAGTGGTGTTTATTTGATTCGTTACAAAGACAACGACGGAAGAACTGGCACTATTAAAGTGACCAAACAATAATTGATCAAGGACTTAGTTGTTCTTTGATACAATGATTAAAACCGCGGGCTTTCACCCGCGGTTTTTTTATTTGATTCAATTAATGATTTTTAAAACCAACAAGAAGCAATTTGAAATCAATTTTCAGCTGGCTGGATAATGCTGAAGATTATGTTTATAGCGTTTTTTTATTTTGGACTTGTAACCAATAATACATGGCTAGTATACAAATGCTGGAATCAAAATATATCTGGGTGATGAATAAAAAACAAAAACGCTTTTAAAGACCTCGCAGAATATGGGAACTCCCTTCAATGAGTAGCTGTTTTAGAATGACTTTGAACCGCTCACCCCCAACAAAAAAGGCTGCCTTTCGGCAACCTTTTTCTATTTAATTTAATAGAATGATTATTAATAATCCATGCCCATTCCGCCACCTGGCATTTGAGGCATTGCTGCTCCTTTTGGTTCTGGTTTGTCGGCAATTACACACTCAGTAGTC
>CAINUN010000020.1 GCA_903853805.1 uncultured Bacteroidota bacterium | reverse complement strand
CACCTAAGATCTTAGGTGCCTCGTTGTAGATGATGTTTATGTTCAACGAGCAATTGATTGCAACGTTCGAGGTGATGATATGCTTCGTTCAGTGTTTGAAAATGGCAATCGTACATTAGGTTCAGTTGTTTGTTTATTTACTATTGATGTTTGTGCTTTCGATTGTGTTAGGTCAATACTTGAAAGTCACCAATATGCTTTTGATGGAAGCATTTGAGTCTTTGGTTGTGGCGTTTGTTCTTTCAAACGTGACATTCCTTTTCTCGGACTTGGTTGCTATGCTTTCATGGGCATATTCAAATTACCATTCCACATATTCCAAAGAATATCTTGAGCCAAGCATAAAATCTAGTCTCTGTCCTAATAACAAAGCACTCAAAAAAAAATGTCGGGATTTCGAATCAAAAACCTTATAACTGACAACCATCAAATAACCTTCTTATTACTAATTGTAGGATGAGGGAATGAAGCATGTGTTTAGCCCTGTCAATTACTCGAAATTCGTTACCGAAAGCGCTCCTACCCTTTACATCAACTCTTTTACCAAAAACGAAGTCTAGTTTCATCAATTCAAATACTTGTTGAGGCATACCATTAATTGGTTTTGACGTAACAAGATGATGGTGAGCTTTCTCAAGATGATGTTTTGTCGTATCAAATACTTGGTGAGCCTAACTTGGATGATGGTGAGCTATTACAAGATTATTTTTGATCCCATTGAATACTTGGAGAACTTTCACAAGAGCTTTTTTCGATTGCTTAATTACTTGTACCCCTCAACAAAGATTTTGTTGTGCTTGAATCTGTTCTTTGGAGAGATAGCACATATTTAGATGGATGAATATCATTCAGTGGAAGACAGAATGATTCCCTAGGAGAAGGGTTTTATTATTTTTTTTAGCATTGCACGCTCAGAAGCAGATAATCCACAAACAGCGAGTAGCATTTCCATGATTGGATGATCATTCGCCCTATTAGTACCCTTAAATTCCACGTGTATATTGATGAGCATATATAACTCGGCTTATTTTCTTAGACACACAAAAAAAGCTGCCTTACGGGGCAGCTTCATAGTATTTCAGAAAGTTATTAATCTTATTGTTGCGTTGCAGTATATACTACGTCAGTAGCATAAGTTCCTGCAGGATAAGCGAAACCAGGAGTAGCTTTATACATTACAGAGAATGTTTGGTTGCCACCATAAGTTGCGTTAGTAATTAAGTTAGCAGCTGTAGCTGATAAACTGTTATAAGCACTTGAAGAGAAACCAGAAGCGATAGAACCACCTGTTGCATTAGCAGATACTTTAACACCTAAAACAGAAGCAGGCATTGTAGAAGTTGTCGTTACACCAGCATTGGTTACACTAAAGTTTGCAGTTGAAGTCTTAACGGTTACTCCGAAGTTTTTGTTTGAACGAATTTTGATTTCTTGAGCAGCACTCTCAACACCATTTGCATAATCGTTAACGGTAGTGAAAGGGATAGTTACTGTTCCACCTGTTGCAGAACCATTGCCAGTGAAAGTGATTTCAAGAGCGTTTGATAAAGCCAATTGAACGGTTTGTGAAGCGGTTCCAGAAGCATTTGATTGAGCGAAAGAAGCAGATGCGAAACCGAGGATTGCTGCAGCAGCGATGATAATTTTTTTCATTTTGTTTTGTTTGTTTTTGTTTGTTTAAGAATTGTTTTTGTTTGTTTGATGATGCAAAGATGCGGCGGGGTTTCACTACCTGCAACACAATTCATGGGCTTAACACGGGTTTTGTAAGCGCGTAACAAGTCGTTAAGAAATTCCGTTGTGATGCAACGAATTATTTAGTTTTACCCCAACAATCATTCAATCATGCTTCAGGTAATAGCCTATTACATAGCCTTACCGTTTATTTATTTGATTTCATTATTGCCTTATCGTTTGATGTACATAATATCAGACCTGATATACCTATTACTCTATAGATTACTTGGCTACAGGAAAAATATGGTGTTGAAAAACTTACGACTTTCTTTTCCCGAAAAAACAGAAACAGAACTACAAAACATTGCTCGTAAATTTTATCATCATCTCTGCGACCTGCTCTTAGAAACTTTTAAGACACTCACGGTCTCCAAAAAATCAATGCTTGCTCATTGCACTATGAGTATTGACGCTCAAAAGTTATTTGAAGAAATTGCTGCTCAAAACAAAAGTCTCATCTTGGTGATGGGGCATCAAGGAAATTGGGAATGGGGCGGCAATAGTTTTAGTCTTTTGTGCCCACAACAACTATATGTGATTTATCACCCCTTGCAGCAAGCCAACTTCAACCAACTGATAAGCCATATGCGAGGAAGATTTGGCACCAAATTGATTGCCATGAACGATACTTTTAAAGAGATGGTGAGAAACAGGAAAGAAATTACAGCCACAGCGTTTATTGCCGATCAATCTCCGTTTCCAGAAAATGCACATTGGACAAATTTCCTACATCAAGACACGCCATTCTTTACAGGAACCGAAAGGATTTCTACAAAGCTAAACTATCCGGTAGTTTATCTTTTTATCCGAAAAGTGAAACGAGGTTATTATCAACTAGAAGCTGAAATGTTGGTTGAAAATCCTTCAAAAATGGAGGAAGGGACAATTACAGAAGCCTATGTTCGGAGACTTGAAAAAGACATTCGCACACAGCCTGAAACTTGGCTTTGGAGCCATAATCGTTGGAAGCATCAACGAAAAGTAAGCAAAATTTAACGGCAACATCTATTCACAAAACCTTTAGAAATCTTCCCTATCAAATCCTTTATCTTGCGGCTTAGCTGACTGGATTAGTTGCCCCCAAAAAATTTATGAGCCATTACGATTGGTTGATTGAGAAATTAGACGCTTTTATTCGAAGGTATTACGCCAACAAAATGTTGCGTGGCGGAATGGTATTGCTCATTTGTTTACTTGCGTTTGTTCTTTCAGCAAGCATTGGAGAATACTTTTTGTTTCTACCTGCGGTGATAAAAATTGTTTTAGTCACCCTTCTTTTATTATTGGGTGGTGGTGCTATGATAGGTTGGGTGTTGTTGCCATTGAGCAAGATGTTGAAGTTGGGAAAAGTGATCAGTCATGAACAAGCTGCGGTGATTGTAGGCAAGCATTTTCCTGAAATTAGTGACAAGCTGCTCAATATTCTTCAACTTAAAAAACAGTCGGAAAACTATTTCAGTAGAGAATTGATTGAAGCAAGCATCGAACAAAAATCCAATCAAATTGCAGTATTCCCCATTGCTAAAGCGGTAGATTTTTCACTCAACAAAAAGCTCCTTAAGTACTTAGTTCCTTTAGTAGTTGTTTGTGTTTCCATCTTCATTTTTTATCCGAGTATTTTCATGGAGGCATCGGAACGACTTTTACAACCCACTAAAAACTTTGAAAAGCCTGCCCCATTTCAAATTAACATTGAGTCAATGCCTTTACAAGCCATCCGAAATGAAGATTATACACTTAAAGTATCAGTAGATGGCGCTTCATTGCCTGCCGACATGTACGTATCTATTGAAGGCGACCGACTTATCATGCAACCCATTGACAAGACACATTTCCAATACAGTTTTAAAAACGTAACCGAACCCATAAAGTTCAAATTGTTTGCTGCAGGTTTTTACTCAAAAGAATATGAATTAAAGGTGGCACAAAAACCTGTGTTGAAAGCATTTCAAATGAAATTCACTTACCCAGACTACACGGGTAAAAAAGCGGAAACCAAAAACAGCCTTAGTGATGTGACTGTGCCTGAAGGCACAACCATAAATTGGGTGTATAACACCGAACATACAGATGCAGTTGGTATTCAATTTGGTAAATCAGCAGAGCATATTTTAGCAACTAACGCGGGACGTTTTACCCATGAAGCGCGCTTTTTAACAGACACAAATTATACGGTGACTTTGTACAACAAAGCATCCAATGTGAAAGAAAGCTTTCAGTATCATGTGCAAGTAATACAAGACCAACATCCTGTCATTCAAATTCAAGAGTTTAAAGATTCGGTTACAGGGAAACAGATTTTATTGAGTGGCACTTTTGGCGATGATTATGGCATCAGCAAAGGTGTTTTTCATTACGAAATTCTCAACGAGAAAAACCAAAAGCTACAATCGAAAGAAATGCCTTTGACTATTGAAAAAGGTTTGCTCACTCAGTTCCAACA
This sequence comes from uncultured Bacteroidota bacterium, assembly GCA_903853805.1. Lineage (GTDB taxonomy): Bacteria > Bacteroidota > Bacteroidia > Chitinophagales > Chitinophagaceae > JAFIGV01. The sequence continues at coordinate 30,826 of CAINUN010000020.1, read as the reverse complement.
ATACTTTGACATTGCTTCTTTAGATTTATTACCAGGTCAAAAAGTAAATTATTTTGTAGAAGCATGGGACAATGATGGGGTTCATGGAAGCAAAGCAACGCGTAGCGAAACCATGAGTTATTTGATGTACACCCCCAATCAATTAGACTCAGCCATCAATGCCAACTCCAAACAAATCAATTCAGGATTAAGCAATAGTGCACAACAAACTAAGCAGATGCAAACTGATGTGCGCGAGATGCAGAGCAAGATGTTGCAAAGTGACAAAATGGATTGGGAACAACAACAATCATTACAAGAACTTGCTAAACAACAACAAGAACTACAAAAGAATTTAGAGAACATCAAAAAGCGTTTTGAAGATGAAATGCAACAAAGCAAACAGAAAGACCTCAGCGATGATTTGAAAGAAAAACAAGAGGACTTAAAACAACAACTCGACAATTTGTTGAACAACGAATTGAAAGAGCAAATGAAAAAATTGGAAGACTTGATGGCTAAGTTGAATAAGGAAAATGCCTTTCAAGAAATGAAACAAATGGAAGAAGAGAACAAACTCTTCAATATGGATTTGGAGCGCATGAAAGAGTTGATGAAGAAGATGGAAATGCAAATGCGCATGGAAGACATGGCCAACAAAATGGAAAAGCTTGCACAGAAAGAATTAGACTTAAAAAAAGAAACAGAACTCAAACAAAAAACAGGAGAAGAATTGTCTAAAGCTCAAGAGGATTTGAAGAAGGAGCTCAATGATGCCATGAAAGAGCAGATGAAAGACATCAACGACTTGAACAAAGAATCGAAGCAGCATCAGGACATGAGTAATGTAGAGCAAGATGCTAAAGATGCGCAAGAAAACATGGAGCAGAGTGAGCAACAACTCAATCAGAATCAAAACAACAAAGCAAGTCAAAGCCAAAGCAAAGCCGCTGATAATTTAAAGCAAATGGCAGCCTCTTTATCAAAAATGGCAGGGGGCATGGAGATGGAACAAATTGATATTGACATCAAAGCGGTAAGGCAATTGTTATCCAATTTGATGCACCTTTCTTTTGACCAAGAAAATTTGATGAATAGGTCTAAGACAACTGCTGTATCAAGTCCAACTTATCTTTCAAATATTGAAGAACAAAAAAGACTACACGATAACTCTTTGATGATTCGAGACAGTCTGTTTTCTTTAAGCAAACGCATGTTTAGTCTTGCGAAAACGGTGAATAAAGAAACTACAGAAATGGAGCGAAATATGCTTGCGTCTCTCATAGCTTTTGAAGATAGAAAAATTGGTGAATCAGTTACTCGCCAACAATACGTAATGACCAAGGCAAACAATCTAGCCTTAATGTTGAATGAAGTTTTGAGCAACTTGATGCAAATGCAAAGTCAATCTCAAAGTCAAAGTGACAAACAAGGAAGCTGTAAAAAGCCAGGCGGAAAAACACCAAAGCCTGGTTCTGGAAAACAGTTGAGTGACATTATTTCCAAACAACAACAAATGGGCGGTTCTATGCAGCAAATGCAAGGACAGCCACAACAAGGAAAACAAGGTGATAAAGAAGGAAAAGGAGATAAAGAAGGTAAAGATGGAAAGGAAGGTAAAGATGGCAAAAGTCAAAGCCAAAGTGGGAAAGAAGGTAATGGTGAATATGGCAACTCTGAACAATTAGCTAGAATGGCGCAACAACAGGCGGCTATTAGAAGACAATTGCAAAGCTTGTTGAATAGTAAAAGTGGCACTGCAGTTGGCAAAGAGCTACGGGAAATTCAAGATAAGATGGACCGCAATGAAACAGACCTTGTCAACAGAAGATTGACTAGCGAACTTATTCAACGTCAAAAAGAAATCATGACTCGATTGCTAGAGACGGAGAAAGCGATGCGCCAACAAGAGCAAGACGAAAAGCGGTCATCAAACACAGCACAAGAAATTGCAAAACCTGTACCTGCTGAATTGCAAAAACATGTGGACGAGAAAGTGAATCTTATGGAGTATTACAAAACCATTCCGCCACAATTGAAGCCTTATTACAAATCTTTAGTAGAAAAGTACTTTAATGATATTGGTAATCATAAAAGTAACTAACATATTATCCACAGCTAATAAGGTTAATTCATCTATCTATACAAATCCCACTGAAACAAGTATCAGTAAAGCATTTTGGGAAAAAACACACTAACCAATTTTGGATATTTGCTGTCTTTTAAAGTAGATAATAGATTTACAGCACAAATGATTTTCGTTAGCTAGTACATGAAAAGGAAAAAAATGCTGTAATTTTAAACAGAATTTGTTTTTCATCCCAAAAACTATTTGCCAATGTTATTTACTCGTACCTACCATTTTAGCTGTCCTAAGCCAATAGACGAAGTAAAATCCCGACTTCTTGGTAAACACATGTCGGTCCATAATCTTGATTTTGAAGTTTTTGAAAGGGATGGTTCTTTACTCATTTTTCCTCATGCTGAGAACGAAATGAATATTAAAACCTTACCAATTACAAACATCAATATTCAGACAAAAGGAACAAACAGCAACGTCAAACTCAAATTTTCAATGAGAAAAATTGATAGCGGAGGTCCTATGCTGATTGTTGTTTTTTGCTCATTCCTATTAATCGCAGGACTATTGGTGTTTTTGTTTGGTGCCGATAAAGTGATTGCTTATGTTATGTTCGGAATAAGCCTTTTCATTTTCTCCATTTTTTGGATGCGAATGCAATCAGGATACTTCGATTACGTTCGCAAAATCAAATCGCACATCAAAAATCAGTGCAACAGCTAATAAATTAAACTGCTCGTCTTTGGAAACAATCAGTCAATGTATTGTTTCAGACTATCCATGGGTGTTGCTCCCGAAAAAACCTTGATTAATTTTCTGTCTTTATCATAGACATTTATTTGTGGAAGTGGCTGATACAAAAAAGTATTGTTGATGAAATTACTAGAGTCAACCGAAAGTTGAATGGTAGGATATGCGGCAATCTTAGTGTTGGTTTCAAAAAAGGCTAAATGAGGGGTCATCATGGAAGCGGCAACTAACACCAAATTCGTTTTCTTAAAAAGAAAAATATTCTCTTTAAACATTACCGCCTGATCTTCACAATGCTCACAGGTAGGATTGAACATCATCACTATTAAATGGGCATCATTCTTCAATGATTCATTCGTAAGGTATTTCCCACTCCTAGTAAAAAATTTTACTAGCGGTAATGGTGAACCAATTTTCTTATAATCAATCGTGTCTGTCTTAGTAACTTCAACTTTAGGTTGCTGCTTTTTCTTCTTCTTTGCAAAAACAAAAAAACAAGGAATCATCAGCAAGACAACAATCCATATTTTGCGCTTCATGAAAGCTAAATTATAGAAACGACTCAACATGACATCATTATTTTCCATTCCCCCAAATATTCCTCTTGCCGAAAGAATGCGTCCTCAATCGCTTGAAACATTTATTGGTCAAGAACATCTTGTGGGTAAAGGAAAAGTGTTAGAACAAATGGTGGTCAATAAGAAAGCGCATTCCATCATTTTTTGGGGACCGCCGGGTGTTGGTAAAACAACTTTAGCACAAATCATTGCTCGTGCTTTAGACCTTCCTTTCTTCACCCTAAGTGCTATTGATAGTGGTGTAAAAGAAGTGCGCGCCATTATTGAACAAGCGCGAGTAGTTGGTCATGCTGTTTTATTTATTGATGAAATTCATCGTTTCAATAAATCGCAACAAGACAGTCTTTTGGGTGCAGTTGAAAAAGGCATTATCACACTCATTGGCGCAACCACCGAAAACCCGTCTTTTGAAGTCATTAGTGCCTTACTCAGTCGTTGTCAAGTGTATGTTTTAAAACCTTTGGAGGAAGCACATTTGAAACATTTAGTTCATAGGGCTTTACAAGATGATGAGGTGATGAAATCATCGGGCGTTGCCATAGTAGAATGGGAAGCCTTGTTGCAACTCAGTGGTGGCGATGCACGTCGTTTGATGAATTTGCTGGAACTTCTTGTCAGTTCTTTACCGGAAGGATGTAAGGAAATTAAGAATGCGCTTGTACAAGAAATAGTGCAAAGCAAAATGGCACTTTATGACAAGACAGGTGAGATGCACTACGACATCATTTCTGCCTTCATCAAATCGCTTCGGGGTAGTGACCCTAATGCTGCTGTTTATTACCTCGCTCGCATGCTCGATGGCGGCGAAGATCCAAAATTCATTGCTCGAAGAATGGTCATTTTGGCGAGTGAAGATATTGGCAATGCCAATCCCAATGCCTTGCTCTTAGCCACTTCTACTTTTCAAGCCGTGGAATTAATTGGTATGCCCGAATGCCGAATTATCCTCTCACAATGCGCCACCTATCTTGCTTCTTCTGCCAAAAGTAATGCTGCTTACATGGCAATCGAAAATGCGTTTGATTTGGTGAAAAAGACAGGCGATTTATCCATTCCCTTAAACATCAGAAATGCACCAACCGGACTGATGAAAAAACTGGATTATGGAAAGGGCTATGAATATGCGCATCATTATGAAGGCAATTTTATTGACCAAGAATTTTTACCGGATGCCATCAAAGGCACCAAACTTTATGACCCTGGCAATAATGCTACCGAAACTCGTCTTCGAGATTATTTGCGTAATTGTTGGAAGGAAAAATATGGGTATTAATTGCCCGCTTTATTTTGTCATGATAGTAACCTTATAGTTCCTCTTCAAAATAAAGCTTGTAGAATTTTCTTCCGTCTGTTTCCACGCCTTGTTCTATCAGGTTTTTATCTCCATGAATATAGACATGAAAGTTCTTGTCTAATTTCAACACACTTTTAAAAACCCTCGCTTGCTTCTTTACTGCCTTAGTCGAAATTTCAAATTGATCGGATAATTCCAATTCATTTTCTGCTCGATATTGTTTGTCAAATTTTCTAAAAGATTTCACAAGGTCGGGGTCTTGAAACACTTCTTTTTCAAACTCTTTTTTGTCGAATTGTTCATGGCTTTTAAAGTAGCCCATCGAACGATTCAGCAAATCAATTTTATCTGCTTTATTCGATTCAAATTCTTCATCCAATTGTTGTGTCACAAAGGTTTTGGCAATACCTAAGAATTGATTGGTTTGATGAAACTCATTGGCAATAGGTTGCACACCCAAAAATTCGTCTTTCCAATATTGCGCTTCTTCACCACGATTGGTATTGTCCACCACTGCCACCAAATAACCTTCTTCTTCGTTGGTGTTGAAAATGAAGCAGCCTTTATCCAGTTTTTTGACAGCAATTCCTATTTCATTTTCCAAATCAAATCCCTGTTTGGTCGTCAATACCTTTAAAAAGTTTTCCTTGTTCTCCGACTTAAAAAAACCAATGCCATCCACTATGTCTCCATTGATGGCACAACCTTTAAAATAAGCCACTTGCAATTCGCCTCCTTTAATTTTAGGATGATTGCTTTTGTCGAACAATATTCTTGCAGCATTTTGTGTTTGCTCCACAAAAGAAGTGGGGTCTTCAAAAATGGATTTCACAAACTGATAAACCGGATTGAGCGCAACGGTGGGTAAGAAATGAAAACTATAAAGCTCCTCGAAGTTGAAACTATTATTCATCAAGAAAAGAAAGGACTCTTCTACGGTTTCAAAATCAGTTGCAACCGATGAAAAACGAAGTCCATCGCCGTTGTTTTTATTGCCCACAAAATGAACAATTAGTTTGTCCATTTTGCCTATTGATGTGGTGTGCATAATTGAAGTGTTGTAAATGAATCGGCATCAAACAAATGCTCCTCACAAATATAACCACAAAGTTGTGAAGCTGTAAAGTCGTGAAGTAGTGAAGCTGTAAAGTTGTAAAGTTGTGAAGCTGTAAAGGCGTGAAGTTGTAAAGCTTTAAAGTCGTAAAGAATTGATTTCGAAAAAACGAAGACACAAAGACACAAAAACATTTTATTAGTTACAGCTAAGACGATGTATGAAATCAACTAGCAATTAAAGACTAAACCGAGTTAGGAGTTGCTAGGTGTTTTTTGCTTTGCACCTTGCTTACATTTTTTTGTTTCCGTTTCTCTTTGTCTGCGCGAATAAATTCACTAATTGCCTGTTCCTCTGCTTTTGTCAAAGGTCTTGGGTCAACTACAAAATCAATGTCAATCGGTTCTCTTACTATGCCCATAAAGGAGGTATTTAGAAGTATTTGTTTGTTAGTTTTAAGGCTGCTTCTGTGGTTATTACCATAAGGTGACTTCCAAAATGCACTGCACCCAAACTTTTTTCGTAATGGTCAATTAATTTAGATTTTGAAAGAAAGGATACATACCCCTCACCACCTCTTTGAAATGATAGCTTGCAAGCAAATGCTACAAGATTTCCAGGAACACCAAGATAGGTTTTATGTTTCCCAATATTAAAAGGAGCACTCTCAATAAGGTGCATGAAAACATGATCGGGCTTTACTTCTAAACTAACCACACCTTGAATATTGTTTGGGTTGTTGGGTATGGTTAACTTATAGACATCTCTTGATGCTATTTTCATCTCATTTGCCCAATTGAACTGCCATCCGTTTTTCTTGGTAAGTCGTTTTAATTCAGTTAGTGTCAATAAGGAAACTTCGGTAGGAAAACTATCTCCCGATTGAACGTTTTCAATAGAATTGGTTAATTTATCTACCTCAAATGCTAGTTCTAGTATTTGCCTTTTTTTCACTCTGCAATTTACTTATTAACAACCAATTAGGCAAGAGTAGTAGCTGTAATCAAAAGAACACTGACTCACGCCAACGTCCTTTTGTCCTTTTGTTGTTTTGTTACTCTGTGTTTTTCGAAAAAACGAAGACACAAAAACAAGCTAATCACTTTATTCCTTAACCACCTTCACCGTCTCACAAACCTCACCATCTTCATACTGAAGCAAATACACACCAGCAGCTAAATCTTTAACATCAATACTACACTCCGCCGACTTTACAACCACCGACTTTACAACTTTGCCTTCAACATCCATAAGCACCAAGCTACCACCCTTTACTGTGTATTCTTTAATGCTAACTGTGATTTTATCATTTGCAGGATTAGGATAGACGTTGATTAATGACTCTGTTTGTTGGTTCAAATTACTAATGCCATCAGGTATTAAATGACCTGTGCTATCAAAACAAACAATCAACGCGTCATTAAGACCGCCACCATATGTTGCTTGAAACGCATTAGATGGTATTAATCCAGTATCAGATGAAGTCGCCCCTACCGCAATAATTGAATTATACCTTATGGCTATTCCTTGAAAAACATCTTCATTATTTCCTCCAAAATAAGTACTCCACAATCTATTACCATTTGCAGAAAATTTCGCCAAATAAGCATCATTTACTCCTTTTAAAATTGTTTGAAAAGCATTAGGGGATGCAATTCCAATTGTAGAACTTGTATAACCAGTTATAATAATATTATTAATCGCATCAGATTGAATATCTAAAGCCCATTCACCAACATCACCTCCAAAATATGTACCCCACAATCTACCTCCATTAGGGTTAAATTTAACTATGAATGCGTCACTACCGTTATTTATTACAGTTTGATAAGCACCAACAGTTGCGATCCCAATTGAAGAGGATGTTTCTCCAAATAAAAAAACATTATTATTATTATCACAAGTAACACTAAACCCTTCTTCTGCAACATTACCATAATAAGTCCCCCAAATTAAGATACCATTTGCATCAAATTTAGATACAAAAGCATTGGTAGTGCCACTATAGATTTGTTGGAATGCATTTACAGTCGCGATATTGTTTACAGATGATGTCGTACCAGCTATTAAAATATTTCCATTTACATCAATACATATTTTATGTGAATCATCATAGTTGTTACCACCATAATAAGTTCCCCATAGTCTATTTCCAGAATAAGTGAATTTAACAATAAACGCATCACTAAAACCACTATAAATTTGTTGATGAGAGCCAATAGTGGCAACACCATTTGCCGATGTTGTGTATCCAGCTGCATAAACATTGCAATTATTATCAATTGAAATTGATTGAATAATTATTGAAGAATCGCCGCCATAATAACTACTCCATTGACGAATACCAGATGAATTAAATTTTGCTATAAATCCATCCTCATCTCCAGTAAATACAGTTTGATAGCCGCCAGTAGTTGCGATATTATTTGCAGAATAAGTAATGCCTCCAATAAACATATTTGAAGAGGTGTCTAAACATATGCAACTTCCAGCATCATTATTATCCCCTCCAAAATAAGTACTCCAAAGTTTTGTTCCATTTGGACTAAATTTAACGATAAACGCATCATTATTGCCATGAAGAGTTGTTTGATAAGCACCTGTTGAAGCAATGTTATTTATAGATGCAGTAGAGCCTGTAAAAATAATATTTCCTTTTTCATCAGAACAAACATCTGTACAACCTTCATTGTTACTTCCACCGTAATAAGTTAATAATGGATCAATTACTAAGGTGTTTTCTAAGTTATATAATGGTGATAAAATTTGAAATGTATTATTCCCTATATGTGAATAGGATACAAACACCTGTTTCCCTGTTTCTACCTCAAAACTATTTGGAATTTCCTCTATTATATTTCCATATAGAGTATTAATACTAATAATGTTCTTTTCAACTAAATTAACATTCAATGCACCTGAATACCTGATTTTTATTTTTGACAAATCTCCACCAGGACGAATAATAAAATTATACTTAAATCCTTTTTCGTTTTTGGCATCACTCACAAACTCAAGGTCTATATTAGGGTATATATCCTTGTAGGTCACCTTGCTGTAATGATACACAAATGTTACGCCTTCTTCGGGTGTGCCTGTGGTATAGTAGTTGTCATAATCAGCACTTTTTTCTTCGGCAATAATTTGTGGATGTGGGTTACTGTTCAGCAGTTCTATGTCCACTCGGTGGGAGTAGATGACAGTGGAGTCGTCAAACGCTGCCTTTCTATGCTTCGACAAGCTCAGCATGACTTTGTGTTTGGGGTTTCGATATTCGAACTTCTCCACCTTCAACACTTCATAACTAAAGCTATTCCTTTTCAATTGCACTTTCATTCCATTTCCCGTCCACAGGTATTTCACCGAAGGGTTTAAGTTGTTGTTTTGGTCAATGATTTGTCCTTTGTTTTCATAAAAACCGTAAGGGCTGTTATAGTTTTTGGCTTGCATCGAAACAGTAGCCAACAAGAAACCGAAAAGAAGAAGGTGTGGTTTCATAATAGAAAAGATTTTAGAAAACTAAAGGTAAGAAAGTTCATCATCCAAAACTTTTTTCCAACCGCTGACCGCCGTCATTGTTCAACAAAACATGACTTACTATACTTGCGCCTTAAACAAATACACAATACAATGTCTGAAAACATTTTTAAAGGAAAAATCTCCGAATTATTTATAGGTGGAGATGTTGTTTGCGATTTAGCCAAAGGCGACATCAATGACCTTAAAGATTATGATGCCGACATAACGCTCACCGTCATTGATAAACTTCAAACCGACATCAACACTGCTTGCGGCAAATATTTAGGCATCGACAGCGCCAAAGCACTCAGAGCCTCTACCCGTGTGGTGATGGATAATTTTGAAGCAGGAAAGCTTGCCCTTCAAATTGTCAAAGAACTCATCACCAACAAATACACCGAGAAAAAACTCACTGCCGACCTCGATGAAATTATGAACACGCTTGGCTATAACCTCTACAGTAAAGCCGTTCGCGATGGCGACCAAGAAGCCCTTATTGCTCATCTCTATCGATATCAAACCAACCTCACCCCTGCCCTCAAAGCCGCAATAGTTGCCAATGGCATTCCTACTGCCAAACTCGAAAAACCCCTTACTTATGCCCAAATTTTAAAAGATGCCAACGTGGCTCAAGAAGGCAATAAGAAAACTAAAAAAGAAAATAGTGCTACAAAAACAGATGATCTCAATGCACTTTATGCCCGCATCATTGCCATTTGCAAGCTCGGAAAAACAACCTATAAAGCACTTAAAAACAAGGTGAAAGAAGCCCAATATTCCTATACTGCCACTATAAAAAACATGAACGCCACAGGAGGCAATACACCCCCTACGCCAAATGCATAAATACGGATTGCTCAAGCATAAAAAGCTAAAGACAACCCATTGCTTTCAAAATAATAATCACAAAAAAGCGACCCATACGAGTCGCTTTTTTCTTTATAGAAATAAGTAGCTAAAACATCCACAAGGGTAGCGGGTCAATCCTCATCGGTAGCTACATGATCCACAACGGTAGCAAAAAGACCCACAGCGGTAGCTACATTACCCACATCGGTAGCTAAGTCATCAACATCGGTAGCAAGATTATCCGCAGTGGTAGCTAAATAATCTGCATCGGTAGCTAAGTTATCCGCATCGGTAGCTGATAGAAAAACACCATATTATAAATGGAAAACACCGAAGTATTTATGGTCAGAAATGGTATTAAGCCGCAAGCCCCGCTGTTCCAGATAAATGACAGTCGCTTTGGCAACCGTATAGTGGGCGATGGAAAATTTGCTGAGCTTATTGAAACCCAATTCAACCTTTACTGCAAAAAATATAGATTGAACGAAACCAAAATGGAAATGAACACAAAGGATTTTAGACGGTTGGGCAATAGACAATTGGTGTTGTTTTGATAGGTGGTAGGTTGTCTTTAGGCTTGGGGGCATCAAAATCTAGTAGAAACCCTGTTCGGCATGCCCGCGAAACCTTCTACATTATATAGAAACTATGCCAGCCAGGCCGTTGTGCCTTCTACATAATTTCGAAACCCTGCCAGCCTACTCCGTGGGGCTTTCTACAATAGTTAGCAACCCAGCCAGCATAACGTGTGAACCCTTCTACACAATTTAGATGGCTTGCAGGAGTAGCCGTTTGCCATTCTCCCTAAAAGTAGAGGGGTTTTGGAGGGATTCTTTGGGCAAAAAAATATTTGTGGGGATGGTATAAATTTCAAAAAACAACATTTCCGTTGTGTTGGTGTTATCACCAACAAACAACCCAATGAAAAAAGCCGCCTTGAAAGAAGCGGCTTTATATTAGTCTGTAAATTTCTTAATGACACTTAAAATACTCAAAAGTCTCTAAGCAATCGTCGCATTTATAAAACGCCTTGCAAGCAGTGGCACCAAAACGACTAATGAGGTGAGTGTGGGTGGAGTTGCAAATAGGGCAGGAAATATTTCTTTCGGCAGCGGCAAGATTGCTGCAAGATGAATGAACAGGAGGGGCAATGCCGTATTTCCTCATTTTTTCTTTGGCGGCGTCGGTCATCCAATCGGTGGTCCAAGCCGGGTCGTAAATCATTTTTACCGACACGTTGTTCAATCCTTTTTCATGTAGCAGTGCTTTAATATCTGCTTCGATGATGCCCATAGCCGGGCAACCGGTGTAGGTAGGTGTAAGCATGATTTCATAGCTATTATCGACAATCACCACATCGCGCAGCATGCCCATTTCTTCAATGGTCACCACAGGAATTTCGGGGTCGGCAATTGCCGATAGCCATAAAAATATTTCTTCTTTAGAATGCATCTTTAGGATTTACCACTTAGCATAAGGATAAGCGAGTTGCAAATATTGCATTTCGCCCAAAAGGTGACCAAGATATTCGGTATGAATAGCATTTTTACTGCCCGATTGCATATAACTTGAAGTTGGTTGTTGCAAATTAGCGGCTTCCAGCACTCCACTGATATAGTTATCCCATTTGGTTTTAATAGTTGATAAATCAACAGCAATGTCTGCAGCTATCAACAACTTATCGGTTTCGTCCATATCGAACATATCTCCTGTGAACATCCACAATTCATTCACTGCTTTTTGAACGCGAGCATGACTTTCTTCTGTTCCATTTCCAAGACGAATGACCCAATCGGCAGCATGTTCGAGGTGATAACGAACTTCTTTCAAGGTTTTTTTAGCGAGTGCTGCAAGCGTTTCGTCTTCGCTATTTTGCAAAGCAGTAAACAATTCTTTTTCAAAAGCTGCAAGGAATAGTAAGCGAACCATCGTAACTCCGAAATCACCATTCGGTAATTCGGCTAAAAGGCAATTGAAATATTGTCTTTCATTGCGGCGATAAGCCAACATATCATCGGTTCTGCCTTTGCCTTCCAAGGCACCTGCATAGGTCAACAACACTTGCGAACGACCAATGAAATCGAGGGCAAAATTGGTGAGTGCAAGGTCTTCCTCAAGGATAGGACCATTGCTACACCATTCAGAAAGGCGTTGTGCATGAATGAGCGAAGTATCGCCAAGACGCAAGGTGTATTGAAATAAAGCTTCTTGTTGTGTCATGGGTTAAATGTGTTTTGCGCCTTCAGGCATGGTGTAAAATGTTGGTAGGCGGAATATTTTATCATTTGCAGGGTCAAAAAGCATATCGGCATCTTCAGTGGTAGATGCTGCAATAGCATTGCTAGGCACTACCCAAATACTTGTGCCTTCGCCACGGCGGCTATAAGTATCCCGTGCATTTTGAATGGCCATTTTTTTGTCGGAAGCATGAACACTTCCTTGATGAATGAAGTTGGCACCGGGGCGACTTTGCATAAATACTTCCCAGCTATCGAATTGAGTATCTTTTGACATAGTTTATTTCTTGAAAAAGGTGATTAATTGTTTTGTGTTTTTAGTCTATAGGCTTCTGCTGCTTCGCGCACCCAAGCACCTTCGGTATGAACACGCTTATGATGGTCGATGCGTTGTTTATTGCAAGGACCATTGCCATTAATTACTTGGTTAAATTCTTCCCAGTTAATCTTGCCGTAATCATAGCATTGCTTTTCTTCATTCCATTTCAAATCAGGGTCGGGAATCGTCAAACCAATAACTTCTGCTTGTTGCACGGTTTTATCAATGAATTTTTGGCGCAATTCATCATTTGTTTGGCGCTTGATTTTCCAACGGAAAGCATCTGCCGAACGAGGAGAATCACCATCATGTGGACCAAACATCATGAGCGATGGCCACCACCAACGATTCAATGCATCTTGTGCCATTTCGCTTTGTTCAGGAGTGCCTTTTGCCATTTCTGCCATGATTTCATAACCTTGGCGTTGGTGGAAACTTTCTTCCTTGCAAATGCGCACCATTGCACGGCTATAAGGCGCATAAGAAGTACGTTGCAACGAAACTTGGTTGACAATTGCTGCACCATCAACCAACCAACCCACAGCGCCAATATCTGCCCAATTGAGGGTTTGGTAATTGAAGATATTGGAGTATTTGGCTTTGCCCGATTGCAATTGTTCAATCATTTCTTCACGAGAAATGCCTAAGGTTTCGCAGGCGCTGTATAGATATAAACCATGTCCGCCCTCGTCTTGAATCTTAGCCAATAGAATTTGTTTGGCTCTAAGGCTTGGAGCACGGGTCACCCAATTGCCTTCAGGCTGCATACCTATCACTTCGGAATGAGCGTGTTGGGAAATTTGTCGAATCAAATGCTTCCGATATTTTTCGGGCATCCAATCGCGGGGTTCAATGGCATCACCATTTTGCACTTTTTCTTCAAACCTTGCCAGCAATGCTTCTTCTTTCGCATTGATTGTTGTAGTATCGTTCATTTTTTTAGTGTGATTGTTTGAAAATATTTTTGAAATAACACAGGCACAAAAAAGGATTTCTGTGCCTGCGACTATATGAATTATTAAAGTGTTCCTCTTCTTGCTTGTTCGGCTTCAATGCTTTCAAACAATGCTTTGAAATTTCCTTTGCCGAAAGACTTAGCACCTTTACGTTGAATGATTTCGAAGAAAAGGGTAGGGCGGTCTTCAACAGGTTTGGTGAAGATTTGAAGCAAATACCCTTCTTCATCTCTATCCACCATAATGCCTAAGTTTTTCAAGGTGCGAATATCTTCCGCAATATCACCCACACGGTCGAGCACCGTATCATAATAAGAACCAGGAACATGAAGGAATTCAACCCCTCTTCTTCTCATTTCGCTTACTGTGAAAACGATATCATCCGTAGCAACTGCTATGTGCTGACAACCCGGACCTTCATAAAAATCAAGGTACTCTTCAATTTGTGATTTCTTCAAACCGGCAGCAGGCTCGTTTAAAGGAAATTTGATACGACCATTTCCGTTGCTCATTACCTTACTCATCAAAGCGGTGTATTGCGTAGAAATGTCTTTGTCATCGAAGGTAATGAGGTTGGCAAAACCCATCACATGACCATAAAATTCTGCCCATTTATTCATAGCACCGAGCTCTACATTGCCCACCATATGGTCAATGAATTTTAAGCCCATTCCTGTAGGATTGTACTCTGATTCCCACTTCACAAAACCAGGCATAAACAAGCCTTTGTAATTTTTTCTTTCTACAAAAATGTGCACGGTTTCGCCGTAAGTGTGTATGCCTGCACGAACGATTTCACCATGTTGGTCAGTTTCTACAGTAGGTTCAAAATAAGAAGTGGCGCCACGACTCATGGTTTCTTCATAAGCCTTGCGTGCATCATCCACCCAAAGTGCAATGACTTTGATGCCATCACCATGTTTTTTGATATGCTCAGAAATAGGAGAATTAGAAGTAAGTGGTGTGGTTAAAACCAAACGGATTTTATCTTGTACCAACACATAAGAAGTGCGGTCGCGCAAGCCGGTTTCCAAACCTGCATAAGCATGAGATTGAAAACCCATGGCAGTCTTGTAAAAATGGGCTGCTTGCTTTGCATTGCCTACATAAAGTTCTACGTAGTCGGTGCCATTGATAGGTAAAAAGTCTTCGGCTTTTTCGAAGATTTTTTCATTGCCGTAGTTGAAGTTTGTTGCGTTTTTTAATGCGCCATCCATAATGCTGCTTTATTTAAAAAAGATAATGAATTATTATTTCGAACGTCAAAAATAAGATTATTCTGTGAGCCAAGATTTGTAATAATCTTTCACCTCAATTTTCAAGGCTTCTTCGGTAATCATCACCGGTCCAAAAGGATCAATCATTACTGCCAATTCCTGAGTTTCTTTCTTCCCAATGCTTCTTTCAATAGCGCCCGGATGTGGACCGTGAGGAATACCACCCGGATGCAAAGTCAATTGCCCTTTTTGTATATTGTTTCTGCTCATAAAATCACCATCCACATAATACAGGATTTCATCAGCATCTATATTGCTATGATGATAAGGCGCCGGAATTGCTTGTGGATGATAATCGTACATACGTGGCACAAAAGAACAAACCACAAATCCTACATTTTCAAAAGTTTGGTGAATAGGCGGTGGCAAGTGAATGCGTCCTGTTATGGGTTCAAAGTTGAAAATTGAAAAAGTATAAGGGTAGAAATATCCATCCCAACCCACCACATCAAAAGGATGATAGAGATAGGTATAAGGATACATCATTCCTTTTTTCTTAATTAAAATATCAAACTCACCTTGCTCATCATGGGTTTTTAAGTCAATAGGACGCTTGATGTCTCTTTCGCAAAAAGGAGAATGTTCCAACAACTGACCAAATTCGTTACGGTAACGTTTGGGTGTGTAAATAGGATTGGTAGCTTCTATAAACAACAAACGATTGTCAGTGGTGTCAAATTCAATTTTATAAACCGTTCCGCGAGGAATGATGATGTAATCACCGTATTTGAAAGGCAATTTACCAAACATAGTATATACCGTTCCGCTGCCTTGATGAATGAAGAGCATTTCATCAGCATCTGCATTTTTATAAAAATAAGGAGTGGATTTCATAGGTGCTGCCAATCCCACACTCAATGCACTATTCACAAAAAGTGTTTTACGACTTTCAAGGTAATCTTCCACTTGCGGCACTTCAAAACCCTGAAAACTCATGGCATCCAAACTCTCTTGTTTGGCAACAACGGGCTTTACGCTATAAGGTTTGTCTTTTTGCTTAACGCAGGTAGGCGGATGAAGGTGATAGGCTAAAGAAGAAAGGCTGCTGAAACCTTGAGTTCCAACTAATTCTTCTTGATACAATTTCCCTTCTTCATTGCGAAAAACTACGTGTCTTTTGTCGGGAATAGTTCCCATGGAATGGTATATCGGCATAAGTGGATTTTAGCTTCCAAAAAAAGAACCAAAAATAAATTATAATAATGACCGTCGTCATTAATTGGGTTGACAAATGTTGGAAGGCACGCCCAAGAATAAACATCCTTCAATCAATTATTCGGTTGCATTACCTCAATATTTTCAAAACAAGTAGAAGCTTAACCTTCTAAATGAATAGAAAACACAATCATCCTTGTTTGTAACACATCAATGGCATTGGTAAGTGGAATGTTTTTGTCGTGGAAGATTTGATTACCCAATCCCTGACTCACTTTTATTTCAGGAGAGAAAATAAAGTTGGGATAATAAAACTCAAAACCAAAACCAAACTCTACACCTAAGTCCACAGGACTAACTTTCAGCCATTCATCGGAGCGTTTTGAACGCGCATTGGCTGCAAGGTCATAATCGAATTTCCCACCTGCCATCGCATAAAATCGGAAGTTGATGATGCGATCGCTTTTAAATTTCAATTGCAAAGGTAGGTGCATATAGATAGACTCAATATTGCGGTCTTGAGTAGTATCTTTTGGATAAGTACTGTTATATACCAAGCGTTTATCAGTAAAAACCAATGAGGGAATAAAGCGAAGGTCGAAATATTGATTGAGACGAAGATTGGCCATCATACCAAGGTTAAAACCCGGACTCCATCTAGTTTGGATTCTCTTAAATGTATCCGTCTCAACAAAGCTGTTGGAAAAACGTGCACGATAAGTTGACATGTTCATGCCAAACGTAATACCGAAATAATAAGGTTTTTGATCATGGTCAGGCATGCAAAGAGCACGTCTTTGCGCAAATGAAAATTGCTGCAAAAACAATAAAGCTGTAATAAGAAAAAGTTTTAGGCGCATGTTCCGATTTCAATCAATTTAACGCAGAACTGCGAAGGTATAGTATGTTGATTAAATTTTTCACCAAAGAAATTCGCTAAAAACACCCTTAGCTACAACGCAATATTTTACCTTTGAACCGCAAACCTCCGTTGATGCAATCATTTTTACAATTAGTCTCCTTATTCGAAGAGCGTTTTTCTAAAGAACTTCCTTTTCCTGCGCAACCCGAAAACCTTTATGAACCTTGTCGTTATTTCCTTTCTTTAGGTGGTAAAAGAATTCGACCGGTGTTGTGTTTGATGGGCAATGAATTGTTCGGCGATATTCATGAAGACGCTTTTCATGCGGCTAAAGCTGTGGAACTGTTTCATAATTTCACACTCATACATGATGATATTATGGATAAAGCGCCGCTCCGTCGCGGCAATCAAACGGTGCATGAACGCAATGGACTTACTGCAGGCATTCTTTGTGGCGATGTGATGAATATTTTTGCCTATGATGAATTGGCTAAAGTTGCTTCCCATTTGCCCCTGTTGATGCGGGTGTTCAACAAAACGGCAATGGAAGTGTGTGAAGGGCAACAACTCGATATGGATTTTGAGGCAAGAAACGATGTGTCGCTCGAAGAGTACATTCACATGATTTCGTTGAAAACTTCGGTGTTGTTGGCTTGTTCTTTAAAAATGGGTGCCTTGATTGGTGGTTCTACGGAAGGCAATGCTGATAAGCTTTATCGTTTTGGGAAAAACATGGGACTTGCTTTTCAATTGCAAGACGATTATCTCGATGCATTTGGCACCACTGAAAAAGTGGGCAAACAAACCGGCGGTGATATTCTTGCTAATAAAAAAACCTTTTTGTTGATCAAGGCTTTGGAGAATGGCAATGCCGAACAAAAAGAAAAAATAAACGTATTGCTTGCTGCGCAACCTGAAGATAAAGTGGCGCAAATGCTGCAACTTTTCCGTGATACTAAGGCAGATGTAGCTTGCCGTGCAGCCGTGCAACATTATTCCGATTTGGCTTTTGAAAGCCTAGAAGATGTGGCTGTGCTGAATAAACGCAAAGAGCCTTTAAGAGAACTTGCAAATTACCTTTTACAAAGAGAAAACTAAAACGAAATGAACTATTGGTTGGTAAAATCCGAGCCTTTTAAATACAGTTGGGACCAATTTGTTGCCGATGGCAAAACCATATGGGATGGGGTGCGCAATTATGCCGCTCGCAATAACCTGCGCGCTATGAAAAATGGCGACCGTGTTTTGTTTTACCACAGCAATGAGGGCTTGCATATTGTGGGCATTGCTGAGGTAGTGACAGAAGCTTACCAAGACCCCACTACTGAAGATACCAATTGGGTGGTGGTGGAACTAAAACCCCTGCAAGCTATTCCCAAGCCCGTTGACCTTGCCACCATAAAAGCTGACAAAGACCTACAAGATATGGACCTTGTGCGCCTCGGTCGCCTCTCCGTAGGAACGGTGAAAGAAAAGGAGTATAAAAAGATATTGAAGTTGGGTGGGGTCAAGTAGTTTCCAATAGGTTTATCAACAAGTTTTCAAATCAATAACTCACTTTTCCAAACTCCTATTTTCATCGCCAGGTTCGTAGGGCAAATAGGAAATGATAAACTGAAACATTTCATCGGTGGCTTTCATGCTGCCGTTTTGGTCGGTAATAATTTGCGGCGGGTTGAAGGGGTTGTTTAAGTTTTTTCGGGTGTTGTCATAAACGCCTTCAGCAACAATAGTGCTTCCAGCAGGAATCTTCACCATCTTCTTAAACGTGTAGAAATATTGCCAGTTAAAATCCCATCGAGGAATGGAAATCAATCGAATGGTATCGCCATCAGGTTTCAATGCATAGGCTTTAAAACTCTTGCCCAATAAGTGCATATGCGGGTTGATGGTGAGGATAGAAATGTCTTTAGGCACACGGTATTTACTCCACACTTTCTTTTCCACATCAGGCAACATAATCATATTGGGTTCTACAGGCGATACACCAATAGTGCCCAACTGAAATTCTTGCAAGGGTCGGGTGGTGGGGTTCTTTGCAAAAAAGAGATTGATGTAGGAAGAGTCCAACACTTCTTTTTTAGTGAAACCATAATGAATATCATTCAACAAAAAAGCACCTTTACGTGGCAAATGAAAGCTACCAATTCCTTCGGGATATTGCTGTGCAGTAACGCCAGGAAGATAATTGACGGTAGATTTCTGCAAGGCAGGATAAGTACCATCATCGTTTGCCAAACCCAATTTATCAAAAGCAAGTTTGATGGTTGTGTCCAACACCATATTGGTAGATAGTTCACCATCAAAAACATTTCTCTTTTTGTTGAAATCATAGCGCACCAAATCGCCATTCACATGATGCACCACATTATTTCGCCCGGGCACAAACTCAATGGTGGAAACATAGGTTTCAGAAGGCAGTTCAAAAGGGACTTTCACTAACACAAAATGATCGCTGCTATTGGCTGGCAATAAAATGGGTTGTATGGGCAGGCGAACATCAGGGGTACCAATCATGGAACCAAAAGGATATTGAGGTAAGGGTGGCAACTTGGTTTTATCCCCTTCTTGCAAACCATCTGTAACCCATTTCTTAAAGAGTTTGATTTGTTTTTCACTCAATATTCTTTGACCAATAAACTCGGTATAATGAGGGTCGGCAGGCCAAGGCGGCATCATTTTTTCCTTTGTTACAAAAGCCATTGCAGTTGCATACCCCTTCGCCTGACGATAAGTTTTCAGTTCGAAATGTGAAGTGCCTCCTTCGCGGTGGCAATAAGTACATTCTTTGAAAAGGATGGGCGCAATATGTTCGCTAAATGTGACGGTGTCAGGTAGTTTTTCTTCCCGATTACAAGCCAACAAAAACAATAAGAGGAAACTGCTAAGTTTTACGTTTCGTAATCCGATATGCATGAGAAGTTTTACCTAATAGAATACTGACATTCAATTCATAGCCCAGTAAAATGACCATCGTTGTGAGCCAAACCCAACCCATAAAAGCTA
Organism: uncultured Bacteroidota bacterium; assembly: GCA_903853805.1. Lineage (GTDB taxonomy): Bacteria > Bacteroidota > Bacteroidia > Chitinophagales > Chitinophagaceae > JAFIGV01. The sequence goes on along the minus strand of CAINUN010000020.1, from coordinate 10,911 downwards.
TCAATGTACCGATAGGACCATATACTTTATTGTAGTTGAGAAAATGATTAACAGCAAAGAAAAAGATGGTGGTGGTAACCAAACTACCAATCGTTGCAAATACGGACCCTGCAGACACAAACTTAGATTGATTAGTGAGCGAAGGACCGAATTTGTAAATCATGGAAATAGTGAAGAAGTCGAAGGAAATGACAAATAATATACTGAGCCACTTTATTAATGCTACCGTATTAAACCAACTTTCAAGATATTTATTGATGGCATTAGATTGAATGATAAGCACTGCAATTGCTAAAATAAGTGCAAGGATAAGCATGAAGGTAAGTTTGATAGCAGTCCAACGACGTTTAAAACTATTTCGTTTTACATACACCGAATGATCACGATCGAAACTACGAATCAATCCCATCATGCCATTAGAAGAAAAATAGAGTGTTAGCAAGATACCAACCGACAAAATATCCTTGTGTTTTCGATGCATGAAATCAATAATAAGCCTTGAAATGCTTCGACGCACATCGGCATTGGGGGTAATGATGTTGATGGTATCGAGGATGGTATGTTGAATGTTGTCAAGTGGCAAGTAAGGTACCAAAGAAAAAAGGAACATCATAGTAGGCGGAATAGCCATAAGAAAGTTGTAAGTAACGGCAGCCGCTCGTTCATTGACTTTTGAATTACCTAATTCTTTGAAAAAAAACCGACAGACATAAAACAAAGACAACCCTTCAAAACCGGGTGGATAGATGCTATTCAAAAAACGAAAAAACACCCTCACGGGTTTAATTTCAAGAATTGTTTTTTCGAGCTTTGTCATTGAGTGTGCAAGATAAATCGAATTACTGCATATTGACACTCAGTTTACGATTTATGAAAAGAGAATTATAATATGCTATCATTATTCACATTAGTGGTTTATTGGTAATTAAGAGTGTTCCAAAATCTGCATCTTTGCAACCATTGAAAATGCAAAAATAAATGGCGGACTTACTGAATCAATATAACGAAGACAGCATCAAATCCCTCGATTGGCGCGAGCATATACGCTTACGTCCGGGCATGTATATTGGCAAACTAGGCGATGGCTCAAGTATGGATGACGGCATTTACATCCTCGTGAAAGAAGTAGTGGATAATTGCATTGACGAGTTCACGATGGGGCATGGTAAAAGGGTGGATATTAAGATTGCCGATGGGTTGGTCACCGTGCGTGATTTTGGTCGGGGCATTCCTCTTGGCAAAGTAGTGGATGTGGTGAGTAAGATCAACACCGGAGCAAAGTATGATAGCAAGGCATTTCAAAAATCGGTGGGTTTGAATGGTGTTGGTACCAAAGCGGTAAATGCCCTCAGTAATTATTTTAAAGTAGAGGCATATAGAGATGGTAAATCGAAAGTAGCAGAGTTTGAAAAAGGCTTTTTAATAAAAGAACATAAAGAAACCGACACCGACCAAGGCAATGGTACGTTTGTAAGCTTCCGCCCTGATGATACTATTTTTAAAAACTACCACTTCATTCATGAATATGTAGAAAACCAAATTTGGAACTACTGTTTCCTCAATGCCGGACTTACTATTAATTATAATGGTAGAAATTTTATTTCTAAAAATGGTTTACTTGACCTCCTCAGTCGCAAGACCAATGTGGAGAATATGCGCTATCCCATCATTCACCTCAAAGGAGAAGATATTGAAGTAGCCATCACTCATACTGGCGACTACGGCGAAGATTTATATTCTTTTGTGAACGGGCAGCACACCACACAAGGGGGCACGCATCAAGGTGCTTTTCGCGAGGCATTTGTAAAAGTCATTCGCGATTTTTTTAAGAAAGATTATGAGGCATCCGATGTTCGTCAAAGTATTTGTGCAGCTGTTTCAGTAAGGGTACAAGAACCTGTATTTGAATCACAAACAAAAACAAAACTTGGTTCTCAAAATGTTTGGGAAAATGGTCCGAGCATGAGGAGTTTTATCCTCGACTTTTTAGCTAAAGAGCTAGATAATTTCTTGCATAAAAACCAATCGGTTGCCGATGCTATTAAGAAACGAATCGAACAAAGTGAGCGTGAACGAAAAGAACTTTCTGGTATTCGCAAATTAGCCAATGAAAGAGCCAAGAAAGCAAACTTGCACAACAAAAAATTGCGCGATTGCCGCATTCATCTTAATGCTGATGCCCCTTCAAAAAGCAAGGACGATTTCTTTCAAAAACAAAAAGAATCTACCATTTTTATTACCGAGGGAGATTCGGCAAGTGGCTCTATCACCAAAAGCAGAAATGTAGAAACACAAGCAGTATTCTCATTACGCGGTAAGCCTTTGAATTGTTATGGATTGACGAAAAAAGTGGTGTATGAAAATGAAGAATTCAATCTCCTCCAACATGCTTTGAATATTGAAGAAGGCATGGATGACCTTCGCTATAATAATATTGTCATTGCCACCGATGCTGATGTGGATGGGATGCACATTCGTTTATTATTGATGACCTTCTTCCTGCAATTTTTCCCCGACCTCGTGCGCAATGGACATGTTTATATTTTAGAAACACCGCTCTTCCGTGTGCGCAACAAACAGAAAACTATTTACTGCTACGATGAAAATGAAAAGCAAAAAGCAATTGCAGAATTGGGCAATAAACCAGAAATCACTCGATTTAAAGGCTTAGGCGAAATTTCTCCAGAAGAGTTTGCACGGTTTATTGGCGAAGACATGCGCAAAGAACCAGTTCTTTTAAATCAAGAAGAGCATATCCAAAAACTATTGGAATATTATATGGGTAAAAATACACCACAACGCCAAGGTTTTATTATTGACAATTTGCGGGTAGAGAAAGACCTTGTTGAGGCTTAGGTTCTATTATTTTTTGGAGCCACCACCTTTTGGTAAGCTGGAGACATTTTTCTTCCAAGTATTGCCACTGCTTTGTCTATAAGGACGATAAGATTTAGATTTAATCCTTGTTTGACGATATTGAAATCTATTCGTTGAGCTTCCTCTGTAAGGATTATATGGATAAGCACTTTGGCTGCATGAAGAAGCCAAGAAAATCAATAAAACGGGGACGATGAAAAGTAGAAAATTGCGTTTCATTGCCACAAATTACAAACTTGATCTGAATACACAAATTTCATTGAAAATTTTGTTGGTTTTTAAGAAAATGAATGAGTTGATTTACTCATTTTTTCAGTGAAAAATCTTCTCCAATTTACAATCCCTATTTTTGCACCCGTTTCATAAAAAATATCATGCAAATAAATCTTAGCGAACAGGAAATCGTACGTCGTGAAAAACTGAAAGAACTAGAAGCAATGGGCATCAACCCTTATCCTGCTCCGCTTTTTGAAATCACTCATACTTCTACAGAAATAAAGGAAAACTTTTCTTTAGAAAATAAAGATGCTTTTCAACACATTTCGATTGCTGGTCGTGTGATGAGCGTGCGTGATATGGGCAAGGCAAATTTTGCCGTATTGCAAGACAGTCACGGGCGCATTCAAGTTTATATTAAGAGGGATGAAATTTGCCCTGGCGATGATAAAACGCTTTACGATTCTTTATGGAAAAAGCTGGTTGATTTAGGGGATATTATTGGCGTTAAAGGATATGCTTTTATTACCAAAACTGGCGAAACTTCTATTCATGTTTCGGAATTGACTTTGCTTACAAAGGCATTGCATCCGCTTCCTGTTGTGAAAGAAAAAGACGGCGAAGTGTTTGATGCGGTGAGTGATCCTGAATTTAAATACCGTCAACGTTATGCCGATTTGATTGTGAATCCTGGTGTGCGCGACACGTTTGTGAAAATTACCAAAATGAAAAATGCCATCCGCCAGTTTCTAAATGAACGCGGTGCATTGGAAGTGGATACGCCTGTGTTGCAATCTATTCCTGGCGGAGCTATTGCTCGTCCTTTTATTACCCATCATAATGCGCTCGATATGCCTTTGTATATGCGCATTGCCAATGAACTTTACTTGAAAAGGCTCATTGTAGGTGGCTTCGATTGGGTGTATGAATTCAGTCGCAATTTCCGCAATGAAGGCATGGACCGCACGCACAATCCTGAGTTTACTATCCTCGAATTTTATACGGCTTACAAAGATTATCTCTGGATGATGAACATCACCGAAGAAATGCTGGAAGCCACTGCTATTGCCACTAACGGAACAACCAATGTGGAAGTGGGTGGCAAGACCATCAGCTTTAAAGCGCCGTTTAAAAGAATCAGCATTTTTGATGCTATACAAGAACATACGGGCATTGATGTGTGCGGTATGGACGAAGACCAACTACGTGAAGTGTGTAAACAACTGAAATTGAAACACGACCCAAGCATGGGCAAGGGCAAATTGATTGACGAAATATTTGGCGAGAAATGCGAAGGCAATTATATCCAACCTACGTTTATTATTGATTATCCGGTGGAAATGAGTCCGTTGACGAAAAAACACCGCAGCAAACCAGGTTTGGTAGAGCGTTTTGAATTGATGATTAACGGTAAAGAAATTGCCAACGCCTACAGTGAATTGAACGACCCGATTGACCAGCGTGAGCGTTTTGAAGAACAAGTGAAACTCATGGAGCGCGGCGATGATGAAGCCATGTACATTGACTATGATTTTCTTCGTGCGCTAGAATATGGCATGCCGCCTACTGCGGGTATTGGTATTGGTATTGAACGTTTGGCTATGCTCCTCACAGGTCAGGTAAGTATTCAAGATGTGTTGTTGTTTCCGCAAATGAGACCTGAGAAAACAGTGGAATAAATAGTTTATAGTGCACGGAATAGAACCTTTCTACAATTGGCGGCATCTATACACAGCCGAAGAAGATGAACAATCACCTTTTTTTGGAAGGGAGTATAGCGAGTTCGAGTTTTCGAACACGGTATATAATTACTATATCCACCCTCAATGGGATGAGTTTGGTGCTAAGAATCTTTACCTTAAAATGCTTTATGCCGACTATGATTACAATTTTGTGATTATAGAAATGATAGGTGAGTGGAATGATGCAATAGATGATGACATAATGACGCTTAAGCGAAGCATAATTGACCACCTTATTTCCAAAGGCATATATAAATTCATTTTCATCACCGAAAATGTGCTCAATTATCATAGCGGTGATACCGATTATTATGAAGAGTGGTATGATGATATTAAAGATGAAGGTGGTTGGATGATAACACTCAATATGCCTACTCAAACACAATACGACTTTAAACAGGCACATATCAATCGATACTTGAAACTGATGGAAATAGAACAATGGCGAACAATGCAACCGATTCATTTATACCAGTTGATAGATAATAAGATGCTAAGGTTGGATGGATAGTGAATTTCGGAATTCATTTTATTTTGTAAGAAATGATGAATAGGCAAAATGGATTATGAGGTTTAAAAAACAAAATGATTTTTCAGTTTTGTAATTAAGCTATGAACTAATGTCATAGTCTTAAAAAAAAATAACAGAGAATAAAATGTTTGAAGAGAAGACAAAGAATATTTCATAAGGAATAGTAAAACAGTTGTCTTCTACCATCCGATTTTGTATGGTTGTAAATGATGGTGCTTAAAATAATGAACACGAACACCACAGTAATTAATAAATTCGCCGCTATTTAAAATATTCATGAGTAACCAAAAAGAAATAAGCATTCGCCGCACTTTTGCCATCATCTCTCACCCCGATGCTGGTAAAACGACCCTCACTGAAAAACTATTGTTGTTTGGAGGTGCCATTCAAGTGGCTGGGGCAGTGAAAAGCAATAAAATAAAAAAGCACGCCACCAGCGATTTCATGGAAATAGAACGCCAAAGAGGTATATCAGTGGCTACTTCTGTGATGAGCTTTCAATACAACGATACCCTGATCAATTTGCTCGATACACCAGGTCACAAAGACTTTGCAGAAGATACTTATCGTACACTTACAGCAGTAGATAGTGTTATTCTAGTGATTGATGCGGTGAATGGAGTAGAAGAACAAACCAGAAAGTTGATGGAAGTGTGCCGTATGCGAGATACACCTGTTATTGTGTTCGTCAACAAAATGGACCGTGACGGAAAATATCCTTTCGACTTGATGGATGAAATTGAAAAAGAATTGAAAATTCATCTACACCCACTTTCTTGGCCCATCAATATGGGCAAGGAGTTTAAAGGTGTTTATAATCTTTATGATAAAAGTCTAAACCTATTTACAGCAAGCCAAAAACAAACAGAGGAAAACACTATTCCTGTATTGGATATTCACGCCGCATTTTTAGATGAAAAAATTGGAGAGCGTGATGCACAACACTTGCGCGATGATGTTGAATTGCTCGAAGGTGTTTATGGCGCATTAGATGTAGACTCTTATTTGAATGGAAAGGTAGCACCCGTTTTCTTTGGAAGTGCTGTCAATAATTTTGGTGTAAAAGAATTGCTCGACACGTTTATTCGTATCGCACCTACACCATTAGGAAGAGCAACCGACAAAAGATTTGTTGCCGCTGATGAAGAAAAATTTACAGGCTTTATTTTTAAGATTCATGCCAACCTGGATCCACGCCACAGAGATAGAATCGCTTTCCTTCGGGTGTGTTCTGGAAGGTTTGAGCGCAACAAATATTTTCATCACACCCGCCTAGATAAGGATGTACGTTTCAGCAACCCTTATTCATTTCTTGCTCGCGAAAAAGATGTGATTGACGAAGCATTTCCTGGCGATGTAGTAGGGCTTTTTGATACCGGCAATTTTAAAATCGGAGATACACTTACGGAAGGGGAGCAATTGCAATTTACTGGCATACCTACTTTTTCTCCAGAATTATTTAAAGAATTGGTGAACAAAGACCCGATGAAAACCAAGCAAATGGAAAAGGGTATTAGCCAATTGACAGATGAAGGTGTTGCACAATTATTTACACAACATGGTGGCAACCGTAAGATAATTGGTTGTGTGGGTGAACTTCAGTTTGAAGTGATTCAATATCGTTTGTTGCAAGAATATGGAGCAAGCTGCAACTTTGTCCCGCTAAGTTTTTACAAAGCTTGTTGGATAACTGGTGATAAGAAAAAATTGGAAGATTTTATTCGTTTCAAACAGTCGAATATTATGAAAGATAAAGATGGCAATTTGGTTTACTTGGCACAAAGTGAATGGTTTTTAAACACCGAACGTCAGAACAACCCTGATATTGAATTTCATTTTACGAGTGAGTTTAAAACGATAGCTTCATCCAACTAATTTTGAACTTACTTTAAGCAACTGAAACTAAAAATTCCATGAGCGAACAAAATAGAGAAAGCAGAAGTAAAAGAAGACATGCCAAGAAGAAAAAAATGAGAATGCAATTAATCATTGCTGGATCCATATTGCTGTTGTTTGTTTCCGTTTTTTCCTATTTGCTATTTGGTAGCAATACTCAAAGTTTTGAAAAGGAAAAATACTTTTACATTCACAGTAATGATGGTTATGATGATGTGTTGCAACGCCTGGAAAAAGAACATTTAGTAAAAAGTATAAGCACTTTTCGTTTTTTTGCCTCCCTAGTACAATATAAAGACCATGTTCGTGCTGGAAAATATATTATTGATCATGGCATGAGCAATTTTCAATTAGTAAGAATGTTGCGCCAAGGGAATCAGGTAACAGTCAATCTTGTGATTAATAAACTAAGGACTGAAAATGACCTCTATCGCTTTTTGTCACAAAACCTTGAACCTGATTCCACCGACTTTCGTAAACTGCTTGATGACACTGTTTTTGCCAAACAAATAGGTACAATAAAAGATTGTGGTGTTTGCATCATTATACCTGATACTTACGAATTTTGGTGGAATACAAGTGTAGAGAAAACATTAAGTCGTTTAGCTGATTATTACCATCAGTTTTGGAATGAAGATAGAACTACAAAAGCTGAAGCTAAGGGTTTTTCCCCTCTTGAAATAATGATTCTCGCTTCGATTGTTGAAGAAGAAACTAATTACAATCCAGAAAAATCATTAATTGCTAGCGTTTATATAAATCGCCTAAAGAAAGGTATGAGATTACAAGCCGACCCAACTGCAAAATATGCGATTGGTGATTTTTCAATCAAAAGAATTACTTCTGAAATAACAGATTTTGCATCTCCTTACAATACTTATTACGTTACTGGGTTACCACCTACACCAATTTGTACACCTTCTCAAACAAGTATTGATGCCGTTTTGAACGCAGATTCAACTAGTTATCTTTACTTCTGCGCCAAAGAAGATTTTAGTGGAAAACACAATTTTGCAGAAACTTACGAAGCACACCAACACAACGCAACCCTTTATCAACAAGCTTTGAATGCGAGGGGTATACATTAAGCAATAGAATCAACTTGAAAATATTGGTTCAATTCTAGGCTACATCTTGCTTTCTACTTGGGCAATAATTTCTTGTTCCAAAGCTCCAGCAGCATTGGCAATTGCTTTTCCTTTGGCAACGATATCGGCAGCAAAATCTTTGTCGGTAAGTCCCTTTGCATTGATACGTACATTCATAAAAGCACCTAATACAGCAGCACGGGCACACAAAGCACCCACCCCTGCATCGGTAATAGAATTAGGATTGCCAATTTCGGTCATGGCTTTGATCACTTGCATAGAATTATGTGCCAGTTGCATTACCTTAAAAGGAACTTCCGTGGCATATTTTGTCGCCGCCTGTATTGCTTGACTACGTGCTTTCTTTTCTTCATCTGTGGATTTTGGCAGTCCAAATGCTTCCATGATTTTATTGAATGCATGGGTGTCTTCATCCACCATTTGCATCAATTGGTTTTTGTAGCCTTGTCCTTGCTCCGCCCAATCAGAAAATGCTTTCCAACGGTCGTCCCAACCAGGTTTGTGTGAGGAAAGATTGGCAACCATTGTGCCAAGTGAAATACCCAATGCACCCACATAGGCCGAAATAGAACCACCACCCGGCGCCGGACTTTCACTTGCAGTTTCATCTGCAAAAGCAGTGAGGTTCATTTTGATTAAAGGATTCTTGCTATCGTCCTTCAACAAATATTCAATAATTCTTTCCTCAGGCTTGAAAGGCGTTAGCTCATCCAATCCCAAAGATTTTACGGCAATCTTTATCAATTCCTTATCCGAAATACCGGTAGAACGGTTTTGTTTTATTAAGAAATATTTACCCGCATCTAGCATGGCTTGTAGAGGAATCAAACCTACTAGTTCAGAACCCGTAACCCTTAAACCACGCTCTGTTGCTTTCTTACATACCTCATCAAAAGCCACATGAACAGGTGTAATAGATATATTGGTTAGGTTCATAGAAATCTGTGCTATGCCATATTCTTCAATAAACCAACCAATAGCTTTTACAGCTTTCAAAGTTCCAGGAATGGAAACAGGATTGCCATTTTCATCTGTCACAATTTTCCCTGTGATTTGATTTCCTTCACGCTTTACCCTACCAGCTTCACGAACATCAAACGCCACACTATTCGCACGGCGCGTAGAAGTAGTATTGAGGTTCACATTATAAGCCACAAGAAAATCGCGTGCTCCAATCACAGTAGAACCTGCTCGTTCGCTATGTTCCGCCGGACCAAAATCGGGTTTCCATTCAGGTAATTTTATTTTCTTGAAAAATCCTTCATACTCACCAGCACGAATCACCGAAAGGTTGCTACGGTCTTTGTTGGGCTGTGCTTCTTCATAAAGATAAACTGCAAGATTTATATTCTTGCCCACTAGCTCACCTAACTTTCTTGCATAAGCAGCCGTTTCTTCCATGGAGATATTGGCAATAGGAATTAATGGACAAACATCGGTAGCACCCATACGCGGATGTTCGCCTTTGTGCTTGCTCATATCAATCAATTCTGCTGATTTTTTTATAGCGAGAAATGCTGCTTCCACCACCGCATCGGGCTTGCCCACAAATGTCACTACGGTTCTATTGGTTGCTTTTCCAGGGTCTACATTCAAGAGTTTTACCCCTTCTACTTTTTCTATTTCATTAGTAATTTGACGAATGATATTGAGGTCGTTTCCTTCACTGAAGTTAGGAACACATTCTATCAATTGCTGACTCATTATGGCAGATGTTTTATTTGGAAAGAGGACAAAGGTAAAGAACTTACAACTTCAAATTCCCCGAATTAAACAACCTGTTTGTCTTAAGATGCAAACTAAATACAATGATACTTCCTCAGTTTTCAAAACCTTGTTTATATTCGTAGCGATTTTCAAATTCCTTATGAAAAAGATTGTTTTTATTATTGCCATTTTGTTGCAATGCACTTTTAGCAATTCAGCATTTGCTACTCTATACAAATACTATTTCTATCCTGAAGTAAATACTTACTATGATGTAAGTGGAAAACGTTGGGTGTTTAAACAAGATGACTTTTGGGTGCGCAATGTATCAATGCCTGAAGGTATTGAACGACTTGGACAGCGAGTGACTGTGTGGAGCGACTCAAAAGAAATTTGGTATGAAAACCATATTCATGTTGCTAAGTACGAGAATGGTGATTATGAGCCTACATGGACAAGAATCAAAGAAACTTTTCCAATTCCTAAAGAGTCCGTTCCAAATGTGGGTAGTTGTCGTTATTGGTTCCCTGAAAAAAAGGATAATGAACAACCAGCTGAGAGTAGTAACTGTGATGAATTGCGCAACAAAGCACCATTAGGTGTTTGGGTACTTTCTCGCACTTGTAAAAATATCATGAAGATTGAAAAATATAGTAGTGCTGCACCTGGTGTTGTAAGACAACTAAGGTATTATTATATAAAATAATTTATAATGTCTAAGTAAACACAAAAGCCACCAAATGGTGGCTTTTGTGTTTATATTTAAAATGAGCTTTTTTTCGTATTGAATTATCATGAGACCGTTGCGAGGTAAAAGTGTCATAACAAATTG
>CAINUN010000019.1 GCA_903853805.1 uncultured Bacteroidota bacterium | reverse complement strand
CCGTCGTGACATTTCGCGTAAACGGGTTTAATTTTTTTCGTGTCTCGCCTTTTTTTGTTTTTTCGGTTTGACAGGGCAAAGATTAGACGGAAGAAGCGATGGTGCAAGCAAATAGCTTGACTTAACAGGAAATTTGTAAGTGGATAACGAACAGTTAAGAAACTGAAGAGATTATAGACTAAGTATTAAGCCATCATAAGCAAGGTTCATTCCTTTAGGTAATGAAGCATCTATAACATCATGTAAACCTAATTGATGACTAATGTGTGTGAAGTAGGTTTGAGTAGGGTTAATTTTCTCTGCAATCTCAATAGCTTCAGAAAGAGTAAAGTGGGAAATATGCTTTTCATGGCGAAGCGCGTTGAGAACAAAGGCTTTACTCCCCTTGATTTTTTCAAGTTCTTTTTCTTCGATGAAATTAGCATCAGTAATGTATGTGAAGTCTTTTATTCTAAACCCCAACACTTCCATTTGATAATGGCGTACCTTAATTGGTGTAATAGTTACTCCAAACATGTCAAAGGTTTCATAGTCTTGAATGGTATTCAAGTGAATTTGCGGTATTCCTGGGTAGTTTGGATTCTCAAAAATATAGGCATACTCTCTTCTTAATGCATGTTGTGTTTCAATTGTAGCAAAAACGTCTATCGGTTTTTGAGAAAAATAATTGAAAGCACGAACATCATCCAATCCAGCAATATGGTCTTTGTGACTATGAGTAAATAAAATACTATCTAAATGGCGTGTATTGCTGCGCAACATTTGATACCTAAAATCTGGTCCGGTGTCAATAACGAATAGTACACCATCTGTTTCAATCATTAGGGAACTTCTAAGTCTGTTATTCCTCTTGTCATCAGAAATACACACTTCACAATTACAACCAATAAGTGGAACACCTTGTGATGTGCCAGTTCCAAGAAAAGTAACTTTCACTTACAATTCCATTTGAGTTTGTACCGAAGAATCATTTTCATTGACAGCATTTTCTTGAAGTTGTTTCCACCACTTTATCATTTCTCCACTTAAATCTTCTTGAATAATATTGACAGTAGGTAAGATTTCAATTAATGCATTTATTCGACCTTCAATATTCAGAAATTTATTGATTACTACAACTCTTCTTTCTTCCAAAATACAATAACCTGAATTGAAATTCCCCTTTTCATAACGCACAATATAACGTGCCTCATCAAGTAGCTGTTCTAATTTCTTTAAAGTGTTTGGAGTATATTTGAAGCTCATTTTTCACAGGTTCGATGGGCAAATTACAAAAAATAGCAGCAATAGTTTTTGCACTTTTATTTAATTATTCACCCTTATTATTGAAAGCACAGAACCCTTCAAGTTATTATGTGGAAGACCCACATACTTTTTTTGGAGGCTTGCTTTTGGGCGGGAATTTTTCTCAAGTAGATGGGGATAGTTATGCAGGTTATCATAAGGCAGGCCTTAATGTTGGCGGTATTATGTATGCAAGGCTTGATGAAGAACTTGCATTGAGTATGGAGTTATTGTATTCACAAAAAGGAAGCAGAGGAAACAGAGTTCAAGAAAGTGGTTGGTCAGGTGTTTATATCAACACTTACAAAATCAATTTGAATTACGTAGAGATACCGCTACAGATTAATTATTTCGACAAAAGGAAAAGTCATTTTGGAGCTGGGTTTTCCTATTCTCAATTACTTTCTTCAAAAGAAGAAATAGTAGTTGATGATGGAAGTGGACCACGACCTGTTGAAACCGATACCTTTAAGTTTTTCAAAGGAGACGTCAATTTTATTTTAGCAGGTAACCTACATTTAAAAGGTGGCTTGTTTCTCAATTTACGTTTCCAATATTCTATCATGCCCATCAGAAAAGATATCCCTCCGGGTTATGGTCGTTCAGAGCAATTCAATAATCTTTGGGCATTGAGGTTAATGTATATCTTCTGACATTAACCCAATTCCATCACCAAATCACCTGTGCTCACTAAGGTGCCTGCTTTCAATTCTATGAGCTGGATTTTACAATCATGTGGTACTGTAATCACAGTTTCCATCTTCATGGCTTCAATGATAAAAAGCGGTTGGTTTTTCTTCACCTGTTCGCCTTCTTTCACTAAAAGTTTAGAAAGCATTCCTTGTAATGGAGCACCAATTTGATTTTCATTGGATTTATCCAATTTTCGATTTTCTTTATGCTCTACTTTGATGGATTTATCTTGCACCTCCACATTGCGCGTTTGCCCATTGAGCTTGAAGAAAACGGTTCGTTTTCCATGTTCATCAACTGGACCGATGCTTAATAAACGAATGAGCAAGGTTTTTCCTTTGGCTATTTCAATGGTGGTGTCTTCTCCCATTTTCATTCCGTAGAAAAAGATAGGCGTAGTCACTTCGGATATGTCGCCATATTCCCGCCAAAACTGTAACCCTTCTTCATAAACTTTTGGATAGAACTTGTAAGATAGAAAATCGAGTAGGGTTAAATCTCCTCCAAATTGCTTTTGAAACTCTTGAAATTCTGTATCAAAATCAATAGGCTTTGTAAGGGTTCCCGGGCGAACTGTTAAAGGATTTTTATCTTTTAAAATGATGCGTTGTAATTTTTCTGGAAAACCACCTTCAGGCTGTCCAATTTCTCCCATAAAAAACTGCTGTACAGATTCAGGGAAAGAAATATTCTCACCTTTAGTGTATATATCTTCGGGGGAAAGATTATTGGCAACCATAAATTGTGCAAGGTCGCCTACTACTTTAGAGCTTGGGGTAACCTTTACAATGTCGCCAAACATCTCATTGACGCTCACGTACATCTCTTTGATTTCATCAAACTTATCTCCCAAGCCAAGGGCTATAGCTTGTGGTTTCAAATTGGAATATTGTCCACCAGGAATTTCATGGCGAAATACGTCGGCTGCACTTGCTTTCAGTCCCGATTCGAAAGGGTAATAATATTCCCGAACTGCTTCCCAATAATCTGAAAACTGATTCAAGGATTTGATATCATATGGATTTTCTCGCTCGTGGAATTTCATCATTTCCACAACAGCGTTGAAATTTGGTTGCGATGTCAGTCCTGATAACGCACCCAAAGAACAATCCACCACATCTACTCCTGCGTCAATTGCCATCAAGTAGGTCGCAGGTTGTAATGAAGACGTATCGTGTGTATGAAGATGAATAGGGATTTTTACGGCATCTTTTAATGCGGATATTAGCTCTTTTGCAGCATAAGGTTTTAACAAGCCACTCATGTCTTTGATGCCTAAGATATGGGCGCCTGCATTTTCCAAATCCTTTGCTAAGCGAACATAGTATTCAAGTGTGTATTTAGTTCTTTTCGGGTCTAATATATCACCAGTGTAACACAAAGAACCTTCCGCTAAACCATTAGTTTTTTTGCGAACCATGTCAATACATGGAGCTACGTTTTCCATCCAATTTAAGGAGTCGAAAATGCGAAAAATATCCACGCCATTTTCCCAAGATTGCGCAACAAATTTTTCAATTAGATTATCGGGATATGCAGCGTAACCCACTCCGTTCATGCCACGAATGAGCATTTGCAACAGAACATTAGGGACTGCTTTTCTGATGAGTTTTAAACGCTGCCAAGGGTCTTCTTTCAAAAAACGAATACAAACATCAAAAGTAGCACCCCCCCAAACTTCCATACTAAAAGTTTGAGGATGCAATCTTGCAAATGCTTCCGATACTTTAAGCATATCATGAGTACGCATTCGGGTAGCTAATAAGGATTGATGCCCATCTCGAAGCGTAGTATCAGTATATTGAATTTTCTGCTCTGCTTTTAACCATTTTGTAAATGCATCCGGTCCTAATTCTGTCAATAAATCTTTCGTACCTTTTGGATAAGCACTATTGTGGTCGTAATGTGGGATTATTGGTTTCTCAAAGGACTTGTAATTGTCTTTTATTTTTACATCAGGATTGCCATTCACAGTGATATCTGCCAAGAAATTAAGCATCTTAGTGCCTCTATCTTGTCGTTCCGAAAATTGCAACAATTCGGGGTGTTCCTGAATGAAATTTACGGTAGCTTTTCCCTCAATGAAATCTTGATTGGTTATCAAATTTTCAAGAAACTGAATATTGTTTTTTACACCTCGAATCCGAAACTCACGTAAGGCACGATGCATTTTTTGTGCGGCTTCGTCCATGTTTTTTCCGTGCGTGCTCACCTTCACCAACATGCTATCGAAGAAAGGGCTAATCTTCATTCCCGGATAGGTGCTGCCTTCATCCAATCGAACCCCAAATCCAGTAGCGTTTCTATAAGTTAAAAGCGTTCCATAATCTGGTTTGAAATTATTGACTGGGTCTTCTGTGGTGATGCGGCATTGTATGGCGAAACCATTTTTTAAAATACTTTTTTGGTCAACTAAACCTATTTCAGGGTCAGAGAGTTTGTAGTCTGATGCAATAAACAATTGTGTCTTTATCAAATCAACTCCAGTAATCATTTCAGTAACTGTATGTTCCACCTGAATGCGTGGATTTACTTCAATGAAATAAATATTTTCGGCGGCATCTACTAAAAATTCTACGGTGCCAAGATTATTGTATTGAACAGCTGCCGCAATTCGAATAGCATACTCATAAAGCTTTTCGCGAGTGCTAGCTTTCAAATTGATAGACGGGGCAACCTCTACTACTTTTTGAAAGCGACGTTGAACCGAACAGTCTCTTTCATAAAGATGAACAATATTGCCGTGCCTGTCAGCAGCAATTTGCACTTCAATATGCTTTGGGTTTTCAACAAATTTTTCAAGGAAGACCGTATCATCTCCAAAAGCATTTTTGGCTTCGCTTCTTGCCTCATGAAATGCCTTTTTCAGGTCTTCTTCATTTCTCACTACACGCATACCTCTTCCACCACCACCAGCAGCAGCTTTCAACATTAGTGGGTAGCCAATTCGTGTTGCTTCGTTTAATGCAATTGTTTCATCAATCAGTGCATCGATATTGCTTTCAATTAATGGGATATTGGCGGTTTTAGCTACCGTTTTTGCACTTACTTTATCTCCAAGTGCTGCCATCGCTTCAGGGCTTGGTCCGACAAACAAAATTCCGTTGTCGGCACATTTTTGAGCAAAGGTTGCGTTCTCTGAAAGAAAGCCATAGCCTGGGTGAATAGCATTTGCACCACAATCTTTTGCTATGTAAATAATGGCTTCAATATCTAAATAGGGCTTCAATGGTTCATCATCTTCTCCTACTTGATAGGCTTCATCGGCTTTGTAACGGTGCAATGAATAGCGGTCTTCATAAGTATAAATAGCAACGGTTGGGATATGCAATTCAGTGGCTGCACGGGAAATGCGTACAGCAATTTCGCCGCGGTTAGCGATAAGGAGTTTTGAGATTTTCATTTAGTGGGGAAAATATTTCGAAAACGAAAAATAACAAGAAAAAGGCACAATTTTATAAACCTATTTGCGATTTTATTGCTTTTGTTCTGATAATGTAATAATGGTCATTGATTGGTTATGTAATTCACATTTCACACTGTTATTAAACGGAGAGATTTCACCATAGGAATAGAAGCCAGCGATTTTGGTATTACTTCCAAAAATTTCCCTTGCAGAAGCAATTTCTTCGTCAACGCGTGGCCCTAATACTATTTTTCGACCTACACAACTTATGAGCAAGGCTAGTTCTGGTGATGTGTTTTCAAAGCCCTTTGAAGAATGATGTGCAGCATATGTAACACTGTCAATTAATCGGTCAATATTCGCTTTCATCATCCTTACTTTAGAACCTTGAGGAATATTACCAGCAAAAGTCATTGACTTATTATTTTCATCAATAGAAAGAATGGTTCTTACAAGATAATCTTTGTCACTTGTTTTTAATGCCAAGGGGAAAAGTAAGGCTGCGCCTGGCAATTCGTCGGCATATTTTCCAAGATAAATTTTATAAAGATCAAGGGCAGATTTACCATCTATTTCGTAAAGGACATTTTTTTCTGAACGTGTCACTTCTCTTTCAATTCCAAATACTTCCCATCCACCCATCATGCCTGTGCCTATTACTAAATTTTCGCCGTAAAATCCAATTGCAACTACATTACCTGATTCTGGGGTCGTATTAAGTCCAACCAATGTTCTTGTAAATAAATCGCCGTCGCCAGCAAGTCCACCGGTGATAGGTATATCCATTTTCAGTTCTTCAGAAAAACTATGAACAAGTTCTGTTCCATTAACAATGCCTCCATCAGAAAGAATGAATACCATTCTCAAGCCTTCTTTTTTCAACGATTGTGCAAGAAAAATGCCTGTGGCTTTACTATCACCAAGACTTTGTATATTAGTAGTAATACAAGTAACGCAAGCGTTCTCAAATTCTATTGAAGTAACATGAACTGATTCGTCTTTTACACCATCGGCATATATTTCACCTGATGTAGAACCTAAAACAATCTCTGCTTTTGGAAATTGATTTTTTATCTTATCAAAAATTGCTTTGTCTTCTAAAATAAAGCGATTACCAAAAGCGAGAACGAGGTGAGCATGAGGATTTTCTGCTTTTAGGTCATACCAATTTCCTTTTTCGAAGTGAGCTTGTTCGATTTTCATAAAGAATGAAATTTTCAAGATAAAAATACTCCTTTATGTCAATAAATAAGACAAAAATTACAAAGGAATAAGCAAAGTATTAAAGGGATATCTACAGCAGATTATTTCCCATCCCAAGAAGATGAGTTGGTTTTCCTGTTAGATCTTGCACGACCAGAAACTCTGCCTATGAGATAACCAAGCAGAAAAATACAAACTGCTACAATTACGTCGGTTAACTCAAATGCATCAACGAAGTTTTCCATCAATTTTTTTGTTAGAAATTTAAATTGTTTTTAGCGTTTCGTAGTGGGTTGGATTGGAATAGTTCATGGTAAAGATAATCTGGTTTTTGAAAAAAAAAATTTTCTTTTAAATTTTATTTTAACCAACTAATTATTTCCCCTTTTAATGAATAATAAATCAGACTAATTGTCTTGTTATTTTGAATGTTTCAAGACAAAATGTTTGGACTCATTTCGTTGGAAAGCCAATCTGGCATAAGTTTTTAGTTGGTAAATAGTTTGCGGAAAAGAGAACAAACTAAAACATAAAATTATGATAACAACAAAATCAAATTTCGGACAAATGCCAAGAACTTTTGGCGGATTAATGGAAGATATTTTCCAAAATGGGTTTCAAAATTTAATGATAGAAGATGCTTGGAAAGAAACAGCTCCTATCCCAGTAAATGTTCAAGAAACTGAGAATGCTTTTGAGCTTCATGTTATGGCTCCTGGCTTTAATAAAGATGAGTTCAAGTTAAATGTTGAAAAGAATGTGTTGCACATTTCTTATGAGCACAAAGAAGAACAATCAGAAGAAAAAGGAAAGTGGTTAAGAAAAGAATACAAAATGCAAACTTTCAAAAGGAGTTTCTCACTCAACGACAAAATCAATGTTGCTGGAATTACTGCAAAGTACAATGACGGTATATTAAACATTACGCTTCCTAAAAAGGAAAATGAAGTAGTGACTGCTCAAGAAATCAAAATCAGCTAAACAAAAAATGAAGGGGTTGAAAATTCAGCCCCTTTTATTTTTCTAAAATAATTCTACTTTTTTTTTCGTCTTCTTTCAATTGCATTTTCAATTCGTCTAAAGATGGAAATTTTTGTTCTTCACGTAAGAAAGATATCAATTGCACTTCAAGCTCTTCTCCATAAATTTCATTATTGAAATCGAAGAGATGTACTTCTATATTTTGCTTTTTTTCGATGAAGAATGTAGGGTTATAGCCAATATTCATCATGCCTTTTAAATGATTACCTTTCCAAACAGCATGAACAACATAAACCCCATTAGAAGGCACTAATAAATCTTCTTGCACGAGCTTTATATTCGCAGTAGGGAAGCCAAGAATTCTTCCACGTTGATCGCCTTTAATAACAATACCTTTCAACGAAAATTTTCGTCCGAGCATTTCGTTGGCTTCTTCAATTTTCCCTAACATCAAAGCCATTCGTATTTTTGTTGAACTTACAGAAGCTTCTTGAATCAAATGCACTGGAATCTCTTCAAGTCGGTAATGGTTTTGTTGCTGTAATGTTTTCAATAAATCAATATTGCCTGAACGGTCATGACCAAAATGATGGTCATAGCCAATGACAATGGAATGAGGTTTGAATTTATTCACCAAAAACTCTTCGATATATTCTTTTGCAGTAAGCTCAGAAAAATCTCGTGTGAAGGGAACAATTACTACATGTTTAATGCCCGATTGTTGTAACAAATCCAACTTTACAGAAAGCGACGTTAGCAATTTTAATGGCTTGTCAGGAAATAGTAATCTTCTAGGGTGAGGCTCGAATGTAATGACTACACTTTCGCCATTTACTGCCTTAGCACGATCAACTACATGCTGCAAAATTTGTTGGTGCCCTAAATGAACACCATCGAAAGTACCGATAGTAATTACAGCGTTTTGAAACTGCGGTAATGGTTCGTTCTGAAAAAATATTGCCATGAAAAGTTGCTTTAATGTTTAGCAAGTTTTCAAAATCTCATAAAAACGATACACATCTTCAAAGGTGTTGTACAATGGTACAGGTGCAATACGAATCACATTCGGTTCGCGCCAATCTGCAATCACACCATTTTGAGATAGTTTATCAAAAATCTCTTTCCCTTTTTCATGAAACAACAAACTGAGTTGACAACCCCGTTCGTTTGGATTTGAAGGAGTAATAATGGTAAAAGGAAGGTTTGTCAATTGATTCAAAAGAAACGTGCAATAACCCGTGAGTTCTTCGCTTTTTTCTCGCAATGCACTCACACTAGTTTTATCATAAATATCGAGCGAAGCATGATGCGCTACCATGTTGAAGACAGGGGCATTACTCATCTGCCAACTTTCGGCAGTTTTTGTGGGTACAAATCCTTTTTGCATTTTGAAACGTGTTGCCTCGTCATTGCCCCACCAACCTGCAAGTCGAAAAACTTTTTGGTTAGAAGCATGATGTTCATTTACAAAAATACCGCCTACGCCTCCTGGTCCTGAATTTAAATATTTGTAGGAACACCAACAAGCAAAGTCAACATTCCAGTCATGGAGATGAAGTGGAACATTGCCCACAGCATGTGCTAAATCGAAACCTACATAAGCACCGACACGATGCGCTACTTCGGTAATCTTTTTCATGTTGAACAACTGACCAGTATAATAATTTACACCACCCATCATTATCACAGCAAGACTATCACCTGCATCTTCTATTACTTTTAGAATGTCTTCTTCTCTAAGAATGTATTCCCCAGTTCTTGGAGTCAATTCTATAATTGCATCGTTAGGGTCGAAGCCATGCATCATAGCTTGTGTTTCCATAGCATATTGATCGCTAGGGAAAGCACCTGCTTCCATGATGATTTTATAGCGCGTTTGTGTAGGGCGATAAAATGAAATCATGAGGAGATGAAGATTCACAGTTAAAGTATTGGCTGCTACCACTTCAGTTGGTTTAGCGCCCACTATTTTTGAAAGTCTTTCTGAAAAAAGTTTATGGTAAGACAACCAAGGATTTCTTGCCCTAAAATGACCTTCTACACCATGCTCTGCCCAATCTGCCAATTCCATATCCATCAAATAGCCAACACTTTTAGGTTGCAAGCCAAGTGAATTCCCACAGAAATAATGCACATCTTTTCCATTGTGTTGAGGGAATAAAAATCGCTCGCGGAAAGGATAAAAAACATCAACTTGATCTAAACTCTGTGCAAAAGCTAAACTAGCTTCGTAGGTTGTGGGCATGCTAAAACTTTGTGCGCAAAAGTAAGCTGTGCTCGTTAAAATGCATAAAGCAATTAGATTAAATACTGTTTTAAATTCAGTATTTGAATAAGAGGGATGTTTTTCGTAGCCTTTGCTCCAAACAATACCACATATTTACCAGTTTTTTCACATTGCTGCATCTGCACATTCCCCTAATTTTGTTTCAAATTTTTAAATCTCAATGAAAAAAGGTTCTCTTATCTTAGTCATCATCCTCGGATTGATACTTATTCTTGGCTTTATGACCTGCAATGTTCAAAAAAGCCTTGTTACCCTCGACGAAAACTCAAAAAGCAAATGGGGTGAAGTGCAAAACCAATACCAACGCCGCTCCGACCTCGTCCCTAACCTCGTAAACACCGTAAAAGGTGCTGCCAACTTCGAGCAAAAAACCTTGACTGATGTAATTAATGCACGCGCAAGAGCAACATCTATTCAAGTGGATCCTAATAAAATTACACCTGAAAAAATGAAGGAATTCCAAGCAGCACAAGGCGAATTGAGCCAAGCTCTTGGACGCTTGATGGTAGTGAGCGAAAAATATCCTGAACTTCGTGCTACTGAGGCTTTCCGCGATTTGCAAGTACAACTCGAAGGCACAGAAAACAGAATTACTGTTGCTCGAAAAGGCTTTAATGATGCAGTACAAGAATACAACACGCAACTGCGCATTTTCCCTAACAATTTGCTTGCCGGCATGATGGGTTTCCAAACAAAAGGTATGTTTGAAGCCGACCAAGCTGCACAAAAAGTGCCACAGGTTCAATTCTAAAAAACAACCAAACTAGCATGTTTTTTTTCCGAAAACCAAAGCAGCTGCTCCCAAAAGCTGAACAGGATTTTATTGTTGCAGCTGTAAAAAAAGCGGAAGCAACAACCACCGGCGAAATTCGCGTGTATGTAGAATCGCATTGCTCTTACGTAGATGCCATGCAACGTGCACAAG
Organism: uncultured Bacteroidota bacterium; assembly: GCA_903853805.1. GTDB lineage: Bacteria > Bacteroidota > Bacteroidia > Chitinophagales > Chitinophagaceae > JAFIGV01. Next base: position 50,873 of record CAINUN010000019.1, on the reverse strand, counting down.
AATTGTTTGGCAGCATGAACATGCACCAAACTGAAAACCGCAATGCCGTACTTGTTTATTTGGCTACGGAAGACAAACAGTTTGCTTTGTTGGGCGATGAAAATATTTACAAACTTGCTGGGGGCGCCGAATTTTGGCAAGGCGCCGCCTTCAAGTTGCAATCACATTTAAGAAACGGTGCATTTGCCAAAGGATTAGAAGAATGTGTGCAAGAACTAGGAAAGGTTTTAGCCATTCATTTTCCTTTTACAGGAACAGTGAATGAAAATGAATTACCCGACGAAATTGTATTTGGCAAATGAGCAATTACCTATCCAAGATACTGCTTTCATTAGCAGCCGTATTCTTCTTTGCAGCTACTGTTTTTGCAGGCGATAAAGACTTTCCCGAAAAATCCAATCCACCACGTTTGGTGAATGATTTTGCGGGTGTATTGAATGAAACCGAGCAAAGCGAACTAGAACAAAAGCTCGAAGATTTTGCTCAAACAACTTCTACCCAAATCACCATTATTACCATTAAAAATCTTGGTGATTATGAAGTGGAGCAGTATGCTGTGGAGCTTGCTAACAGATGGGGTATTGGCGAGAAGGCAAAGAACAACGGCGTTCTTCTTTTGGCTTCAATGGACGACCATAAAATCAATATCTCTACTGGTTATGGTCTTGAAGGTGCTTTGACCGACGTGCAATGTGGACGAATTATTCGCAATGAAATTGTTCCTGCGTTTAAAGAAGGTCAATTCTACGAAGGGTTTAGTAACGGCACAGATGCAATTATTGCGGCTACGAAAGGAGAATATAAAGCAGACGCCAACGATGCCCGACAACATGGTAAACCTTCGCTTATCAAAGTGATATTGTTCATCTTGTTTATTCTTTGGTTGCTATCAAGAATAGGCGGTGGTGGCGGCGGTGGAAGAAGAGGTTTTGGCAGTGGCTTCCTTATAGGGTCGATGTTGGGTAACGGCTTAGGTGGTTTTGGCGGTGGCGACTCGGGCGGAAGTAGCGGTGGCTTTGGTGGCTTCGGCGGCGGCGGTTTTGGCGGCGGTGGAGCGAGTGGAAGCTGGTAAAGTTCTAAATCCGAAGTTCTAATTTCTAAATACTAAAAAGCCGCTTCATTCGAGGCGGCTTTTGTAAATTTTACCCATCCAATACTCCTCTGCTTTTAGGGAAAATGGCAAACGGCAACCCCAGCAAACCACCTAAATCATATAAAAGCCTCACCCGTTAGGCTGGCAAGGTTTCTAAATAATGTAGAAAGGTTCGCGGGCTGCACTGGCAGGGTTTCTAAATAATGTAGAAAGGTTCGCGGGCTAGGCTGGCAGGGTTTCTAAATATTGTAGAAGGTTCGCGGGCTACACTGGCAGGGTTTCTACATGATTTAGAAAGGTTCACGGGCTACACGGACGGCATTTCTACAAGATATCAAGCCCTCCAAGCACCTAAAAACTATATTTTTTACGGACAAATGATACCTTTAGGGGAATAAAAACTAAGGTTATGAGGAAACTAATACTCTTTGTGGCGGTGATGATGGTGGGGAGTTTTGCTTGGGGACAAAACTGGAGGCTCTTACAACATGAGAAAATACCTTTGTTTAATTGTTACTGCGATGATACTGTATCAATTTATGCTGCAATAAGTATTGATTCAATCACCACTACACCAAATGGTGATTCATTGCTTTGGAATTATCGAATTACAAACCCTGATTGTTATTGTAATAGCACTTACTCAATTTGGAAATATCATCAAGGTAGATGTCAAGTAAAAGATACAGGATGGCTTGGATTACCGGTTGTTATTTCAAATAACAACTATTATTTCATCACTTATACAGGGGATACATTGATTGTGAAACCTTATGAACCATTGAACTCAACTTGGACATTCGCTAATTCATTCAATGGAAATATTATCAAAGCCACTGTTACAAATGTTTACACAGCAATGTTGTTTGGGGTAATTGATTCTCTTAAAGAAATTCATTTGGAGGTTGTAGATAATAATAATAACCCCATTTCTTGTAATTGGATAAATACTTATAGTCTTACACTAAGCAAAGAGCATGGCATGCAGAAAGGATTTTATTTCTATTTTCTCAACCCTAAGCTTCCACCAACAGGAGGGCAATCTATTTGCTACCCCATTTATTGTACTGGATATCAATATGGTCCTGGTAATAAGTTATTATCAAGTGGTGACATGTACAACTTTGATGTCAATGATGAATTTGGTTACGAAGGTCGTATTCATCATTATGCTGCTGTAGAATTTGGATATTCTCCCACAGACCATTATAAAAGAAAGAGTATTATTTTGTCAAAACAACTTTCAACCGATTCTGTAACTTACCAGGTTTTAGATTCTGTATTTATAGTTTACGATCATGCTCAAGCAGGTACTTCCTATGCCTCTTATCACGGTGTTTATGATGTATCTTATCCCCTAAACGCACCTATTAGTATGCCAGATACTTATACGTCTGACTCTTTATTTTTTAAACCTAATGTTGGTTATTCTGATATGATACGCCCCATTGATTATCGAGCAAGGTCTTTAGATTCAACAGTTACATACATGGAAGGTACTCCCCATTTTTTCCAAGGGAGAAGACAAAAAAACGATTTGAATGAATCTTCTTTTGTGAATTCATCTATGAATTTTATGGGATGCTTTTTTGAAGGTGGAACAATATTTACATACACAGAAACAGAGGGATTAGGTTTAACTCGATTCAAAACAAAGAATATTTCTACAATAGGTGATAATGGCCCAGAAGAAGAGCTTGTATATTATGTAAAAGCTAATGATACTTTTGGATATCCTTTTATAGTTCTTTCTGTTGAGAATATTAAATTTCCCACTTACTCCATCTCTATCTCTCCCAACCCCACTACAAGCAGTATCACTATAAAAGGCATCACAGAGCCTACAATAGCAGTCTATAACCTTATTGGGCAAAAAGTGGTGGCAGCACAAAGCAGTAATGAGGTGAGTCTTGCACAGCTTCCTACTGGTATGTACCTTGTGCAAGTTTTCAACAAAGACATGGAGTTGGTGAAGAGCGAAAAGGTGATAAAAGAATAGTGTTTGCGTGTTTTTGTGTCTGCGTATTTTCGAAAAACCAAAGACACAAAACAACAAAAGACAAAGAAAGCGTGTTGACTAATATATATTCACCGACTGTCCTCTTCTTGCTTCACGAATAAAATAGAAACCTTTATTGGAAATGCTTTTCAGTTTCCCTGCGTAAGGATAGATGCCTAAATAGGCGGTTTGGTTATTGACCGTATTCAATACTGAAAGGTCGGAAGGCATTATTTGAATATTTCCTGCGGTAGCTGAAAATGTTTTTTGAACAATATTGTTGCCACCATCATCAATATATATCCTCACAGAATCAGCACCTTTCACAGTTGACGTATCGAGCAATAAATTGAGTCCTGCGTTTTTATCAACAATAGAAGGAAGGGCACCTATGTAAGAAGGAAAGAAAATGGTGTCATTAAAACTGAAGGAAGGGAGGATGCCTGCACCAGCAACTTTCCAATGAATAGCATTATCTAGTTGAAGGTTGTTGGCAATTTTTAAGTATTGATTGTTGACGTCTTTGGTTAACTCAGAATCATTTAAGGTTACAATGCCTGCATCTACAAATACATTGGGAATATTTGGGTCACCTAAAAATCTAGCATAACCCATTTGGTTGATGACAGTAAGCGTGTCGCTTCCGCTAATGAGTTTTTCTTGATTTTGAATGGCTGAAAGAAAACCATAAAGCAAAGGTTTTTCAGTAATTGGGTAGTCTTCTTTTTTTTGGCAAGAAGAAAAGAAAAGAAAAGGTACAATAACCAGTAACCCTATTAAACGCAGACAATTCTTTTTCGACATTAAGCTAAAGTATGATTATTGTTTTGAAAAAATCAAAGCAGTTACTCTTTACTGCTTCCTTTAAATTGGTGGTGTGTTTCTCTAAACAACACGTTGAAAGTGGTCAAAGACCCATAGACACCTGTGATGTATTGTTGCAAGTCCACTTTTTCTTCATCAGTCAACACTTTGTGAGCATTGATTTTCTGTTCAATCAAACGAATTCTGTCGCGCACCATCACAATCTTGTGAAAGAAAACTTCGATAGGCAATTCTTTTGTTTGAAGGCTATCGTCGGCAGGCTTCAATATTAAGTTGCCGTTGTTCCATTTGTTGGCCATTGGCACCATTTGAAATTCGTGTAAACGACGATCAAGAACATGTTCTAAAGCTGTTTCAATTTCAATTAAGGAAAGGGTATTGCCAATATTATCGTTGGCACCCTCAATACTTTCAATAATGCGCAAGTCTTTATATTCTTTACTGACTTGCTTTGTTGTGTTCTGTGTCTTAAACCAAATGGAGTAAAATTCGGTAGCAGTTTCCACTACCACGCCTCTTCCAAAGTGTGGGTGTTCAACTTTGGAGCCAATACCTAATTCCATAATATTCGTTTGTGTGTGCTAAAATTATCTTCTCTTTTTGCTTGGTTTGGCTTCTACATTAAAGCCAAAAGCCTGTTTACCGTTTAAAGAAATAATAAGTGGGTAGCTTCCTTGTTTAGGGAAAGGAACATCCACATACATTCTATTGCCAACTACATAATAATCAGTGGTAATTTCTTTTCCATCTGCAATTACAGAGGCTCTTGATATTTCTTCTGGTCTAGCTAAATCAAAAATCATGCGTTTACAATCACCTTGACGACCTTTTAGTAAACCTCTTGTTTTCTCAGGAAAATAAATGCCATCGCGCAATGCAGCACCATATACTATTGGAGCTTGAAGATAGCGTGTTGGGTTAATTGGCACATCTACATAAGGTGACTTCTTATCGTTAGGTACATGGCTTAGGCAAAACAATCTTCTATCAGCAAAGCACCAAGCATCAGTAAATTCTTTTTCAAAATTTCGAACACGGCTATCAAAATAACCTGCGCCAAATGCAGCATCAACATAATATTCAGTGCCCTTTATTTTTACAACATTCCAATAGTGCTTCATCAGCCTTCTTGCATTGTCAATTGCCGCAGGATTTGGTTTTGCTTTACCATCAACAATTACACTTTCAATGTGGGCATTTGCACACATGTCTTTAAATAAAATGGCATATCCTTGACTCGTAGTGCTTCTTCTCATCAATGCCATTGAAGAGGTGCTGTTAGCTGTGCGAGGATGATGATATTCCTGTGTATTGTAAGTTATGTTCTTAGCAATCCAAGAATAAATGGCATAAGTGATTTCCACTTCATTAAAATCTCTGCGATAAAGTTTGCTAACAATGTCTCTAAGGAGATAGCCTTCCATCTTGCCAACACTGTCCACATGTTTCAATACTTTTTCACCTAATGCAGTGCGATCAATTCGTTGTGCATTCACTGTAGTTGAAAAAACTAAAACAAAACTAAGTAGGTATAAAATCGTTTTCATTTGCCGTTGTAATGTGTAAACAAAGATGATACTAATTGTTAGATTTTTTTCTTTCCGAGAAAAGAAAATTTGAATGAACTTCTCCAAAAATAAAAGCACTTACTCAAAAAACGAATAAGTGCCTCTAAAATTTTTTAGAAAAAACTAATTACCAAACATATTGCTTCTTGTTCAACAACATAGCTTCACCTGCAATTGTTTGGTCGCCGCTTGCAACATCATAAACAGCGCACTCATATAGCACTCTGTTTTTTTCAGGGAAAATCTCTTTCACTTTCACCACTGCTTCATAAGCCGTGTCAGTAAACATAGGCTTCAACCATTTTAATGATTGATTGAGATAAACATGACCATCAACATACCAAAGCGCTCCAAAAATCTTTGTGAACACACTTGCACCTAAGAAACCATGAATGATGTTTCTTCCAAACATGCTTTCCTTGCCCGCTTGAGGGTCAATATGTAGGGGATTGGTGTCACCACTTACTTTGGCAAATAGGTCAACATCTTCTTGAGTGTAACTGAATTTATGACGGAATTCGTCACCAACTTGTAGCATAAAATAAAAATTTGCCGCGAAGGTAAAAACTCCCAAGCAGAAAATACAATTTCCTAATTTGTATTATCGAAGTAGGGTCACGTCTCCTTTAAGCTGCGCTATTTTCCCAAACCTATCGGTGGCTTCAATAATCCAATAATAGGTTCCTACGTCACAGGGTTCTCCTTTCCAGTTGCCATCCCAACCTTCGTTCATGTGGGTGGAGTAAAAAACCTGCTCGCCCCAACGATTAAAAACTCGGAAGTAGTTAATAAGTCCGTAACCAATGGCAATGGGTTTAAATACATCATTTCTGCCATCACCATTAGGAGAAAAGGCAGTGGGCAAAAACAAAGATCCCTGATCAACCACCCATACATTGATAGAATCATCTTCAGCGCACAAATTGCTTGGACTTGTAATGTGCACTATATAATAATAGTGGCCAGTGTCGGGATAATAACCTGTAGGGTTGCCAATGTTGGGGTTGTTTAAGTTGGTAGCTGGAGTCCATGTATAAGAACCACCACCACTTGCATTGAAATTGATGCTTTCTCCTTTGACAATAATTGTGTCGTTACCCGCAAAGCCTTCAAAGTACTCTACGGTTACTGCTTTTGCTGCGGTGTCAATGCATCCCTTTGCATTGTTGGCAATCAATACAACTTGGTAGTTGCCGCCTTGTTCAAAATAATGTTGTGGGTTTTGCACAAAGGCTGAATCTCCATCACCAAAATTCCATAACCAGTTATTAGGTTTATAAACGGTGCTACTCCACGATGAATCGAAAAATGAAATAGGAATGCGTGGACAAACACCATTAAAGGTAAATCCTGCGCCGAAGTAGGGGTAGATTTTCACTAATCGTTCAATACTGTCGGGGCATGTAGAGCCTTTGTTCACTAATAATTTTACGATGTAAGTACCTGTATCGGGATAGGTATAGGTTGGAGAGAAAAGGTTCGAAGTATCGTCTTGTAATCCAGCTACGCCAAAATCCCATTTATAGGCAAAGCCACCTTTACTTGTATTGTCAAAATGAACCGTGAAAGATTTACATTCTACCACATAAGTATTCGGCTCGTCGGAATACTGAGGAATATCTGCAACAACTGCCTTGGAACAATCAGTAACTTCAAACTGAAAGTCGCGCTTTACAGTATTGATTAATACGCCGTTTCTCCATTCATGACAACAGACAGTCACTACAAATCTTCCTAGAATATTAGGAGAACCGGTGATTAATCCTGTTTGGGGGTTAATTTGAATCAAAGGCTTGCCACCTATTGGTCTTGAATAGGTATATCCTGCCGAATACCTAAGAGAAGAATAGGGTGGGGGGTGTGTTACAAAATAGCCGCTATGAACCCAATCTTTGTAAACAACGCCCATATCTGCAGTGCAAAATTCATAACTCAATGAATCACCATCGGGGTCTGTTGCAGAATGGTCATATACAAGTGGAATTTTGTTGCAAATGATTTGTGGAGGATAATTTTTAAACGTTGCACTCTTGTTGCATTCGGTCAAAAGCGTATTGATGGTACACATAAATACTGCGCCCGATTCGCCAGGAATACGAACATTGACGATTGCATTATTTCGGCAACAATCTTGATAAACGACATCAGCTATTTTTCCTTTAGGAATTGAAATGGTTGTCTTAAAAATCCTTTGCTGTAAACAAATTTGTGGAATATTAATGATGCACTCATTGCTAAAATTATAGGGTACGATAAAGGTGCCGTATGCTTGAAGGGTAATGTCATCATAAGTAAAACCATCAACGAAAACTCTTAAATGGGTAGGGTTGTCATCATGAATGGCATCGGGGTTGCCATGTAAGCAATCTTCATATAGGTTAAAGGTGATTTCATAAATCGACTTGTTGCTATTTTGAGGGTCATCCCCAAGGCATTGATAGGTCATTTCTCCACCAACTATGTGGGTGGCATAAGCTTTTATCCCAATCAAAAGAAAGGATAGTAAAAAAGGGAGCGCTATTTTCTTGATTGGGTTCATGAACGATAGCAGTAATCAGCAAACATTTTTAGGTCGTTATAGAGTTTTTCGGGTTGTTCCAACATGCTCATGTGTCCGCATTGTGGATAGATTGACACAAAGTTAACGTTGGAAAGGTGAGTTTGTTGTGTCATACTGTTTATTGGCAATAAATTATCTTCTTCGCCTAAAATCATTTGCACGGGGAAGGGCGCATTTTTTAATACATCCCTACTGTCAGGTCGCATCATTATGGCTTTGTAATAGGCAATCATACTTTCGTCTTTCATTGCCAATCCACTTTCTATTTGAGCCTCTATTTTCTCAGGGTGTTTTTTCTTATAACTTTCAGAGAAAAGCGAGGGGATCATTTGCTGCACAAAGGGCTTCTTGCCTCCTTTTTCTATAAGTTTAATGGTTTTTCTTCTTGTTTCCTTTTTCTCTTCACTATCTGCTTTTGCAGTGGAATGAACTAAGGAAAGCCCTACAACTCTCTCAGGAAAAAAATCTGCAATGGCTAGGTTGATATAACCACCCATAGAATGACCGATTAACACCACTTTTTCAATCTCTTCAGTAATGCAGATGTCATAAATGCCTAACCCGAGATTGAATAGAGAAACATTTTCTTGTTCCAATTTGCTTTTACCACTTCCAGGAATATCTGGTATGATAACCCTGTAATCTTTACTTAGTCTTTCCCCAATTTTCACCCATAAATCACCATTTTCTGGGAATCCATGTAATAACAATAATGCATTGCCTTCACCCTTATGTCTATACCTTAAAAAACTGGAAGGACCACTATGTATGTGTCGTGAGCGCATGATTTGAACCTGATGATTGATGGTGACGATATATGGAACCGTAGGACAGCAGCAAAGCTAAGAGTAAAGGACTCAATTCCGTGAGTGGCATTTCTTGAATCTTCGTTAAATGAACCAACATTGCGACCAGCAACAAAAGGATTGCCACCAAGGCATATCGGTCTTTGTTTTTCTTAGGCAAAAAGGCTAGCAAAAGATTGGTGGGCAATGCCCAAAGTAGATTGTAATTGTTTTGGCAGGTTTGATGATCGGTGGCAAACCACATAATGAGGATGACACAACCCAATAAGCCTGTAAAAAACAACAATAAAAAGTTCATCACAAGGTTCCATTTCTTGTAACGAAACCCTACTAAGGTAAGTCCTAGCAAAGCTAACATCACCAACATAGGTTCATTCCATCCTGCTTTTTCGGGTTCATTGCCTATGACTAATAACTGCTTTGCCTTCGCAATTGGTTGATTCGATAAGGTTCCTTTAGCAACACCATCGCTTAAGAAATCGGGCAAGAACATGATTTCATCATTGGTCATTGCCTTATCTATCTTACTGCCCAACACAAGATTCACCCCAAATCGCTGCCAATGAACGGCATAGAAATATTGATTGATGATGTTTCGAAAACTTAGTTTTTTTTCAGTAGGCAGTACATTGCCGTAATGAAATTCTTTCCCTAAAACAGTTGGAAATATATCGCGGATGCGAGTGGCACAATTGTCGAAAAAGAAATCGTACTTGTAATACTTGTTGCGTTCTTGGCAGTTTTCTAAAAGAAAATTTCGGATGCTAGTTTTTATCGAATCGCTTAATGTCAATTCTTGTTCGCTCACACTTCTTCCATAATCGCGGTATTCTTGTAAGAAAGATTGATAGGGATAATAGGCAACATAATAAGGTAGTTTACCCCTAACGAATTGCAATAAGAAGCCATCGCCAAAACCATTAAACATTCCATAGTTAAACACCACATCTTCCCCTGTTGTACTATCCGTAACACGCACAGCCGTATGTCCAAAAGTTTCCCATGCTTCTTTGCCGGTGCCGCATGTAAGCAGACTAATGCGCAAATGTGATGGGGTTTCGGCAAAACCTCCTAAGGAAGAGAGTAATAATAAAAATGAAAGTAAAAAGGAACGATACATCTTGGCAAATCTCGTGAAAAGACCAATGTTATCCTTATTGTTTTTTTGTAGTTCAGTGTCTTTGGTTTTACAATAACATGCAGACACAAAAACATGCAAACACATTACTCCTTCACCACTTTTACTGTTTCTTTTTGAGTTCTGCGAATGTCTCCTTTGCCAAGCCTTTTTGTGAGGAGCAAGGGACATTCGCAACAGGTGTGTTGGCTGCATAACTTTTTGTCTGAATCATGATACTTCGACTACGTTCAGTACGCGTTTTCAGGATTATCGGATTTTCAGGATTTTTATTGTTTCATAATTTTCGTGGTTTCGATTTCTTTTCCGTTTTCGAATTTATAAGATAAACGCCGCTTGAAAAACCTTTCATATCAATTTTCAGTGACGAGTGGTCGGTTGTTATTCTGACACAACCATCAACTATCAACTAATAACTATCAACCATTAACCATCAACCATATTAATGACTAATAACCATCTTTTCCATCAAAGGCACTTTGCCTTTGGCAGTAGCTTCCATAAAATACATCCCATCAATTAAGCCCCGCACATCAAGGCTTGTATTTGTTGTGGGTATTTCATACTTCATTTCTCTCACCATCTTTCCGGTGATGTCATAAACCTTAATAGCCGCTATTGCATCCTTGCTTTTGAGGTAGATGGTTTCATTCGCAGGGTTAGGATAGACCTCTGCTTTTACTTGGTCAGGTTCATTGCTGATGCCTGTGGTTTGGGAGAGTTTAGCCACAAACATATCGCTACCACCCGTGTTACTAATACTATGACCTTGATAACTAAAAACACTACTATAAAAAAGCCCGGAAACATAAAGACTGCCGTCATCGGTTCCAGTAATGGCAATACCCTCGTCTGTGTTATTACCGCCCATATTCATCGCCCATTGTTCTGTTCCAAGGCTATCATATTTTGCAATAAAAGCATCTTCTACACCAGTTGAAAGCAATGTGTCATTTTCGAAATATCCTTTGTATTTAAAATAACCTGCTAAAAAAACATTTTGATTTTCATCCAAATACAAACTTTCTGCTGCATCAAAATCACTATAACCCAAAAATGATTTTATCCATTGAAGTTGTCCATTAGTATCAAGTTTAGCTAGAATGTTATGAAATGTTAGTTCATATTGTAATCCTATAGCATTTTGTATTATCAAACTACATTCTTTATAAGAACCAAGAAAATATACCCCAGTATTGCCATCATATGCAATAGATATTGGATTAACTTCACCCCAAATGCTGCCACCAGAATTTTGTCCACCGAAAACCTTTCCCCATATTGCATGAAATGATGAGTCCAACATAATAATGGCAAACCCTCCATTTACTGTGCCAGCAGAAATACTACTAATTGTAACATTGTCAATAGTTGTTGAGCCAAATCCAATGTAACTGATAATACATGGTTTATTTTCTTTGACAATTGAAAGCCCTGAAATATCAATTTTAAATTGCTGACAATTTTGAACATTAGCATTGACACTCATTTTTATAATAAATGATTCCCCATTTATTGCATATAGCATTGTGTTATCAATCTGAAGTGAGTCATATATTGGAGGAGAACCATTATAACGAGAAAACTCACCACTAAAAATTATTTGGTTATTTTGGTTACAAGTAAGTATTTTACCTACATCATTGTATTTACTTCCATAATCTCTTAACCATCGAATGTTTCCATTCGGCGTATAGCTAATAAGATAAATATCCATATTGGCTTTACTGACTATGCTACTATCAGAAAAATAAGCGGTATCAGTATATGAAACTGGATAAATAATATGACCGCCAAACGAACCTGTCATGTATATATTGCCTGAGGTATCAATAGTTATGGCTCTAACAGTTTCATCCGCATTACTACCCCCGCTTTTAGCCCAAAGCAGTGTGCCATTGTTAGCATATTTAGCTATAAACACATCATTACCACCCATTGAGTTGAGCATGAATGTATCTAATTGCATAGTTCCAGAAAACAGACCAGCAACAAAAACATTGCCTGCCTTGTCGTGGGTAATAACATTGGCTTCGTCATTGCTAATACAATTGCTATTAATTCCCCATACCCAACTTGGTGTTTGTGCCAATACAATTGTCGGTATTAAGATAAAAACAAACGCAATAAGTTTTTGAATGTTCATACATTAATGACCATTTTTAGGTAATGGTTGAAAGTTGGTAATCCCAATTACATGGGGCATCAACCCCTTCAAACAAATCAACACCAACAATCCTTTTTTCATAACCTCCGTTTTTAAAGAAAAAGTAAATTTAAGAACATTTATTCATAAAAAAAGCCGCAGTGGCTTGTTTGCTGCTGCGGCTTTGGGGGGTTAAGCAACAACCGTTGCTGCAACCATCGTACTCCATGGTCCGGTTTCGCTGCGGGTGTTTTCCCATCTTGCCCAATAGTAAATCACTTTGCCTGCATCTGCTCCATCAAAATGATTGATAAAAGGCGACTTGGTAATAGTGGCTACATACCTCATTTCCTTTACATCGGCAGGGGCTTCGCCGCCCACTTTCATCCAAATTTGACAGCCACGCACGCCATCGGGTTTGGCACTGCTATTGGGTGTGCTTTCGTCCTTCACACTCAAGCCATGCTCCAAACGATTGGCAGCATTAATCATCACATTTGGCCTTGTGCTAGGCACAGGTGCCGGTGTACTATGCTTGTCGGTAACAGGCAAATTGAGCGTGGTGCGGTCTTGATTGGTCAACACACTTTCGGGTATGTCGTTAAAAATGGCACGCATCACCGTTTGCATGTTTTTATCGGCTACATTTTTGTTTTCAATAGCCGTTTTGGTGCAGGTATCAGGGTTTTGCGTCAGTCCAAAAGCTGTGTTCCAAGAGGCAAGTCCCGTAGTTAAATTGTTTTTATTAGTTGCCGAAACACCAAAACGAGTGGTGTTGGCAGGTACTAAAATATAAGGAGCCGCTGCATTGTAATAGCTATTACGATCGGCTTCTTTGCTAGGAAAAGGACCATTGTGTGGCATATAAAAGATTGATTTTTAATTTTTAATGATAATTTATTGATAATGAACACGTTGGGTTGCTGCCCGTAGTGTTTTTTCACAACCAAGAAGGTCGTGGGCTGCCGCCCAAACGGTTTGGGCTCAATCCCAAATCATTTGGGCGATGCCCGACGGTGGGTGGGCTGAAGCCCGAAGATTGTGGGCTATAACCGGAGACATTTGGGCTTCAGCCCCTTGGTTGTGGGCTTTAGCCCGAGCATTGTGGGCTATGACCGGAAGGTTTTGGGCTTTAGCCCCTCGCTTGTGGGCTGCAACCCAAAAGTTTTGGGCTTTAGCCCCTTGGTTGTGGGCTTTAGCCGAAGTATTATGGGCTGTAACCTGAGCATTTTGGGCTGTAGCCCGAATAGTTTGGGCTTTAACTGGAATCTTTTGGGCACAAGCCTCTTGTTTGTAGGTGGTAGCCCCAAGCTTGTTGCTAATTGCCCTATGTATTCCTTTGCTGCTCATGCCTGAATGGGAAGTATTCAAACGGTTTACGCTGCAAAGTTTGGACGAAGATTTGGTTGAAAAAAAAGGGATTTCACCCCATTTGCTGCAGGATTTTTCCCCTAAAATGTTAGGTTGCTTACTTCATTCCATATACAAACAACTATTAACCAACAACTATCAACCAACAACTATCAACCAACAACTACTAACCATTATCAGCCAACTGAAAACTTATCTTTGCGCGTTCATGGTGAAAATAGATACAATTGAGCTTGGCAATTTCCCACTATTGCTTGCCCCTATGGAAGATGTGAGCGACCCTCCTTTTCGGGCCGTGTGCAAGGAACATGGCGCCGACCTCATGTACACAGAGTTTATATCTTCAGAAGGATTGATTCGAGATGCCGTTAAAAGCCGTCAAAAGCTCGACATCTTCGACTATGAACGCCCCATTGGCATTCAAATATTTGGTGGAGACGAAGAAGCTATGGGCTTGTCGGCTCGCATCATAGACGCTACTAACCCCGACCTGTTAGATATTAACTTTGGCTGTCCCGTAAAAAAAGTAGTGTGTAAAGGTGCCGGTGCCGGCGTGTTGAAGGATATAGATTTAATGGTAAGGCTCACCGCATCGGTAGTGAAAAACACCTCATTACCCGTAACCGTAAAAACCCGACTTGGTTGGGACGACAACACCAAAAACATTGAAGAAGTGGCCGAGCGACTACAAGATGTAGGCATCAAAGCACTCACTATTCATGGGCGCACTCGTGCACAATTATACAAAGGCGAAGCCGATTGGACATTGATAGCAAAAGTGAAAAACAACCCACGCATTCAAATCCCTATTTTCGGCAATGGCGATGTGGACAGTCCGCAAAAAGCATTGGAATATAAAAACAGATACGGCGTTGACGGCATCATGATTGGCAGGGCTGCCATTGGTTACCCTTGGATTTTTAGAGAAATAAAACACTTTTTCGAAACAGGAGCATTACTGCCACCACCCACGCTTGAAGAGCGCATTGAAGCTTGCAAAAAACATCTTTATGGCTCCGTGAAATGGAAGGGAAATGTAGTAGGCATTCTTGAAATGCGGCGTCATTACAGCAATTACTTGAAAGGCTTATCACACATCAAAGAGTTTCGCAACAGGCTTGTCACTTGCGATAGCACCGAAAGCATCGAAGCAGTTTTTGAAGACCTTCTTGCAAGAAAAATGGAAGAATAAGATTATGCTTTCCTTCGCCAATTATTTACATCGAGGTAATAAAGCATTTTGATGGAAAAAGAATTGGCAAGTTGTTGGTTGAAGGTAGTGTTCCAATTATCGGCATAGGCAAATTTGGGCAGCACACCATCATAGTCGGCAAGGTTTTTCCAAGCAAGTGTAAGATAACTACCGGGAGCAAACTGCATGGAGAACACCGCATCCATTGTCCAAGCATTGTAGTCAAAGTCGGCACTTAGGTTTTGGTTAGTCGCTTGCAAATCCCCGTCATTTTGAAGGGTGTAGTATTGGTCATATCTGCCGCCACTCCAATAGTGTCTTGCATTGAGCGATAAAGACATTTTGTTGGTAAAGACATAACTCAGATAAAACGAATTGCTGATTTCTTTTACGTCTCTTCTTCCAAAATAAATATTACTCCCATCATTGCCAACATAGCCATAGTTATTACTGCTATAGGCATTGTAGTAATTGTAAACCAACAGAAATTTATTGCTCAGTTTTAGTCTTGGTGCAAAATTGAAATCGAGCACATAACGATTCTTCTCGTCGAGCCATTTATAGTTCAAGCCACAATCAATAGCTAGTGTTTTTCGATAGTCTGGAGAGAAATAAATTCCTGTTTGGTATTGACGAGGAATATTGAAATGCCAGCCACTTGAACGGGGTTCGTAATAATCTTTTTGAACAGTGGGGTTTGCCCAGAAATAAGTTACCATAGTCATGTAATTCTTCCAATCCACTTTGTTTCTTGCCCCAACTTGAACATAAGCAAATTTGTTACCCTCGTATTGAGTTTCATAATCTAAGAACAAACCACTATTCATATTCAAGAAATGCCAAAAAGGCTTGGTGATAAACTGCCGCAAGTAGGCATTGTGGTGGATAAAATTGTTCTTGGCAAGATAACCCATGTCGTTGGTGTTGTAGGTATTGCTCACCACATTGGCACCATAACCCCATTGCCACATTCCTGTGATTTTTGCGAAGCCGGTATTAATTCTATTTCCCGACACAACTTCTGCGCTTTTGATATCGCCTCCGTTCTTTACAAAAATGTTGCTGTTGTTTTCTTGTAGCGAAAATTGATAAGTATTTGCCTTGTTCAATAGTTTTAAATCAAGACCTGTTACATTGGCATCATTGCCTTTTGCTGTGCGTGTAACATTAGTATTGATGAAGCCTAAGTGGGAATTGTTTTTCAATGTTTGGTCAAGTACCAAAATGTTGAAGTTGGTGAGTGGTTCATAAAGAATTTCTTTGACGTTGTTTTGAGTATTAGTAGCATCAACACGAAGGTTATCGGTCACGGCATTGAACAAACCAATAGCAAGGTTACCTTTTGTCTTTCCACTTATTTTAAAAGCGTTGAGCAATTGTGTTTGTTCAGGAGGGTTGTTGGCAACATAGCCTGAGTCATTATGCCGATAAGAATTGAAATCCGACAAATCACCAATTCTTCTTGAATAGAAAAGGTCGTTTTTGCTAAACAACTCCGAGCCTTCCAAAAAAAACGGACGACGTTCCTGATACTGCACTTCATAAGGCGTGAGGTTCTTCACTTTTTGGTCGGACACAACCTGACCAAAATCGGGAATCAACGTCATGTCGAGTGTAAAGCTTTCGTTGATGCCATATTTTATGTCGGCTCCTCCATGAAAAGATTGGCTCGTAGCATTTCCTTGCGTGAGATAATAACCCGAAGCATAAGGAGAAAGCGAAAGCCGAAGAGGAGGAACTATTTTTTCTACACCATCAATTATGCGCAAAAAAGGAACGAAAGCAGGAGTTGTTGGTGGTGTAGTACACCAACCTATGAGTTCTTTCTTCCTTAGAATTTCTCTAGTAAAATCACAAACCCAATCTTGAATATCTTTCTTTGGGAAACGAATAGCAGAGTAGGGGATTTTGATTTCGGCAACCCAACCATTTTCAATTAAACCTGTTTTGCTTTCCCAAACAGCATCCCAACTACCATCAATATTTCTTCCACCATCTGTTGCTTTAAAATCATCTTGAACATTATCAATTGATACCCCAAACCCAAAAGCATTTTGTCCATCATGATAAGTATCTAGAAAGATATAAACACATTCCGTGTTACCCCATACAGTTCCTCTACTAGTTAAAATATGTTGAATACTATCGAGGTGCTTATCGTAACAAAGAGCTAAAAGATAAACAGCAGTGTTGTCATAAACTATTTTTACTTCTGTGCGTTCAGTAGGTTTGTCACCAGGCTTTGGCTCAAATTGATATTGAAGTTCAATTGATTTAGCTTTTTTCCAGCAATCATCATCCGGTTTCCCATCGAGTTTAGGTGCTTGTTGAATGCGCAGCGCATGAAGTTTAGTATCTTCATCTGCCATTGATTTAGTAGTAAAAATTAGGCATAATAATAAAAGGGCGAGTCGTGTGTTCATTGGAAGAATAAAAATAAAGGCAGTAAGTTGAATTCTGCTACTTTGAAAAGTAACTTTAACAATCTTCTATTTCATTAGCTAAATACTTTGCCGAATAGATCAAGAGTTTTATTTTTGAAAAACAACAGAAAATGAACATGAAACAATCCTTTATTCTAATTCTTGCAAGCATATTTTGTAGCATTGCTTCTAACGGTCAATCAATAAACCTTAAACAGGATAGTTGTTGGTTAGATGTAGGCTATGGCATCTATTTTTCAGGAGGTAATAGTGAACCAAGTTCAGGCACAGGTATAATGTTAGGTTTCAATGTTCAACAAAACTCGATTGCATTCAAGCTTCGTTTTATTTCAAGTAAAGAGTTCGATTATATAGGACCAAATCCTAAAGAACATTTTTCAAGTCTAGGCTTGATGATTGGAAAGGTGATTAAAGGACAAAAATGGCAAACACACATTTCCGGTGGAT
This sequence comes from uncultured Bacteroidota bacterium, assembly GCA_903853805.1. GTDB lineage: Bacteria > Bacteroidota > Bacteroidia > Chitinophagales > Chitinophagaceae > JAFIGV01. The sequence goes on along the minus strand of CAINUN010000019.1, from coordinate 33,284 downwards.
TAGGATTTACAAGTGGTCATAAAAGAGGCGATATTGTTAACCCTACCGTAGAAGTAGGTGGCGATTATCAAGAAAAAAGTTTTTTCGCTCCTTCAATTCCTCTAGAAATAGAATACATCAGAAAGTGCACTACCAAAACAGGTTATTCTCTTTCCTATTTTGCTGATCTCAATTCTCAACGCCCATATTTTGGTTTTGCTATCAAAGTTTTGATAGGAAGATTAAGACAAAAGACGTTTAAGATTGAAACAACTGAGCAGGTTGCTGAATAATTCAGTTTTCATAACCCACATCTTCAATCCAATTTCCACTTAAAGCAGCTTCAGTTGCTAAGGTGTCACAACGATTGTTGTGCAGGTTATCGGCATGCCCTTTTACCCAAGTAAAATTCACTTGATGTTGTTTAGCAAGTTGTGCATACTGACTCCATAAATCTGCATTTTTCTTTCCTTTAAAACTTGTTCGTAACCAATTATTCAACCATCCTTTTTCAACAGCGTTGACTACATACTGTGAGTCGGTGTAAATCTTTATTGTTAAATTGTTTTTCTTGAGTGCCTGCAAAGCCACAATCACTGCCATGAGTTCCATGCGATTGTTAGTTGTGAGCCTATAGCCTTGAGCAAATTCTTTGTAAGCGGTTCCCCATTGAAGTATGACTCCATATCCGCCCGGACCAGGATTTCCCCTCGAGGAGCCATCTGTGTATATGATTAATTGATTCGACATCAAAAAAGCTTGTGTTACATTTGGCCAAAAGTAAAACCTTGGTAGGCAAAATAAAAGTTGGTGCTGTAAGTTATTTGAATACTAAACCATTATTGTATGGGTTAAAGAGTTCTGACATGATAAAGAAAATGGAGCTGAGTTTAGAATTTCCTTCACAGTTGGCTCATAAACTAAAGATTGGAGAAATAGACATGGCACTATTACCCGTGGCTGCCATAAGAGAAATTGAAGGAGCAAGAATTGTAGGTGATTATGGAATCGCCGCTGATGGCGAAGTAGCTTCAGTTGCCATTTTCAGTGCAGTGCCCATTGAAGAAGTAGAAGAAGTTTTACTCGATTATCAGTCGAGAACTTCTGTGATCTTGGCACAAATTCTTCTTGAAAAACACTGGGGAAAGAAGGTGATTTTCAAGCAAGCTAGTGACAACTTTATTTATGAAATCAAAGGCACTACTGCAGCAGTAATTATTGGCGATAGAGCTTTGGAACAACTTTATAGTTTCGAATTTGTGTATGACCTTTCAAGAGCTTGGAAAGATTTTACAGGACTTCCATTTGTATTTGCGGCTTGGGTTACTAATAAAGATTTGCACGAAGCTTTCTTACAACAATTTAATGAAGCTAATGCAGTTGGATTAGCGCATCTTGACGAAATTGTCGACGCTATTGCTTATCCTTTTTATGATTTAAAAACGTATTTCACCTACAACATTCATTACCTTCTTGATGAAGAAAAAAGAAAAGGTTTACAACGGTTTTTAAAAATGATTCCTTAGAAAGGTTTGAGTTTTCCTTTTTTGAGTTTGATGGCAAAGTCTTCTAGGCTATCGCTACCGCGAATGTCAATTCGCTTGATTTCATAGGCATCATTGGTAGGCATTTTTGCTGGCTTGTTACCAATTCTAAAAGCCATTTGAATACCTTGATCTTTCATCCATTTTTTTAATTCTTTAAAGGAACTACCTTCAGGTCTAGCTCCATATGGATAAGCAAGTGCAGGATAGAATGGCAATTTGTTTTCTTGAAATGTAGAAATGCTTTTCAGAATCGTTTCTTTTAATTCGGGAATTGGGGTTTCTTTAAAGCTTTCATGATGAAAGCCATGTAGAGCAAACGACACTTTATTACTGTCAAACTGTTTTAACTCAGCTGCATTCATTAAATCTGGATAAGTAGGCTGTTGACCTTCGGCAATTGCATCTCCGATGATGAAGATGGCAGCATAAAATCCAAATTCTTCCAACAATGGCTTCATGTAAATAAGGTTGTTTCGATAGCCATCGTCAAAAGTGAGTAAAACTAGCTTTTCAGTGAATGGTAGTTTGCCGCAAAGGATGTCATAAAAAGTTTGAAGGCTGAGCGATTTATATCCATTTTGCTTGAGGTAATTCCATTGCTCGCGCAGTTGTTGTGTCGATACTGTTAGCCCATCTTGTTCATTGGGCACCACTCTATGATACATCAATACTGGAATGCCTTTGATGCTAGGAAGAAAATAATGCAGTTTCATTGCAGGCAACAAAGTAAAAGTAAGTTGAGAAGTTTGAAAGCAAAAAAAATAATTGAGGTAAAAAAAAACCTTCAGGCACAAGCAAATCTTTGTGTTACCATCCCAACAGTGCCTTCAATTTTGCCATTCCAGTTTTGCTCACAGTCACTTTTGCGCCGCAATGCAGGAGGGCAATATGGCTGTCTTTTTCGTAGGGTTCGATGCGAAGCAATTGTGCCACAGGAATGAAATAGGAACGATGAACGCGTACAAAATGTTTGGGGTCGAGGGTTTGTTCAACTAATGTGAGCGTGCTTTTTTTAAGGTAATGTGCATCCTTAGTGTAGATGCGAATATAATCATCGCTAGCTTCTATATAATGAATGTCTTGTGAAGGTATGATGCGGATGAGTCCATTGTCTTTCACTACAATGCGGTGTTGGTATCCTTCATACACTTTTTCCTGCACCAAATTTTCTAGTGCTGGTTTTTGAGTTTGAATTGCCTGTGTTTGAAATTTAAGAATGGCTTTGGCAAACCTTTCTTTATTAATGGGTTTCAACAAATAATCAATTGCATGTGCTTCAAACGCCTTTAACGCAAACTCATCGAAGGCAGTAGTGAAGATGACGGAAGGAGGATTATCAATGAGCTCCAACATTTCAAATCCATTTACTTTGGGCATTTGCACATCTAAGAAAACAAGATGGGGTTGATGTTGCTGAATGGCTTTAAACCCTTCGAAACCATCGCCACATTCAGCCACCACTTCCATATCTAAAAATGATTGTAAATATGCTTTGATCAATTGCCTTGCCAATGGTTCGTCATCCACGATGATTACTTTGTGCATGTGTTATTGGGGGATTTTGAGCAGTGTGATAAAATGATTGGTATCTCGTCTTGTTTCTAGTAAATCTGTTCTTCCGTATATTAAAAAAAGCCTACGTTGAATGCCTTCTAATCCAAAGCCAGTACCAGTTGGCGGACGATTATCTGCATCAAACGGATTGTCTACTCTTACAACTAAATAGCCACCTTCAAGTATAATTTGCATTCCAATATTGACTTCACCTGTATGACCATACACTCCAAATTTGATAGCGTTTTCTAATAATGGTTGAAGGATGAATGGCGGTATATTGGCTTTCTCGGTATATTGGGAATTATATACTACTTTCAATCTGTCGCCAAAACGAATAGCTTCAATAGATAGGTATGCCTCGATATACTCCAACTCTTCTCGAATAGGAATTTGTTCTCTTCCTTCCCGCTTCACAGAATTGCGTAAAAAATCAGACAATTTGCCAATCATCTCTTGTGCCTTATCCGGAAAAATCATGATTAGCGCACTAATGGAATTGAGACTATTATACAGGAAGTGTGGCTGTAGTTGCTGACGAAGTTTAAAAAGTTCTGCTTCTCGATGAAGAGTGGCAGCATCTCTTATGTCCCGAAATTGACTCTCGAGCACTTCAGTTTTTCTTTTCAGTGCAGCATGTGTGAGCATCCAACCGGAAGTAAGTAAAAAAATAAATAGCCGAACATATTTGGTTTGATGAAACCAAGCCACATAATCTTTGTCATACCAAAGCCACCATTTAAGCACAGTTTCGTTGACAAACCAAGTGGCATAAGCACACAACAAGCCTATAACCAAAGCATAAAAAAATAAGCCCAATTTTGTTGGGTAACTATTCACAGTACGAATGCCTGTAAACGAAGCAACCATTAACAAAATTGAAGAAGTTACACCATCATTGGCAGCGAGATACCACGAAAGTCCAACGTAATGAAGAAACAGTGAAAAAACCAATGCTACAATAATGGAAAGTAGCACTGGCAACCAAAAACTGATATTTCTTAAAAGGTTCAAGAAACTACAGTTTCAGAAGACCAAATAGGTGCTGCAATAGTTTGCATGTCTATTACAGTGGAAAAAAGCAAGGCGCCATTATGAAATTCGCATGGTTGCAAATCTTTGACGGCTATCATCTGCCATTCCATCATTCTACCATGACGGTCGACAAAAGACTGGGCATCCTGTGCTCCAATATTTCTGGCTTCTTCCAAAGCATTCCGCTCGTCAGTAGCTACAATTAAACGCCACTGTTCTTCATATTGTTCTGTAAAAACGCCTTCACAAAGGATACGATAAATGATTTGTGCGGTATAATGTTTCATGGTTGCAGCAATTTAAATGGATTTGATTTCTACGCTTCCAAACACACAACTCCCTCTAAGAATGAGTGTCTTTTTATTCTCAATATGAGTATCCTGCATTCTAATGCTCCTTTCGTCTTGAGTGCTTCCAAAGATGGTTTCCACTTCGCTTTTCACATCCCAATGCGATGGGACTATGACTTCAATGCCTCCAAATGTTGCACGAACCGTAAGTTCAATAATAGATTGTGTTGCATCTGCTTGTAGTAAGTTGATTTCGCAGCCACCGAAAGTTGCTGTTACATTTCCGCCTTGAAAATCTTTGCTTGTAATAATTTCTTTTCTGCCTCCAAAAACCACATCGGTATTTAACGTATTGCTTCCGGTGGGAGTAAATCGTTGCTGAAATTTTGGGTTGAAATTAGCATAGTTTCTTTTAGGTCGAAGAATCATAAATATCCCGCCAATAATGAAGAAAGCAGGGATGATCAATTCTTTTGAACGAACATAATGATCACCTACATAAAAAGAAAATCGCGGAATAAGATTAATTGCACCTATCAGTATTAATATCCACCAAGCATTGTTGGTAAACTTCTTTTGAACACCAACGAAAAAACCAACTGCAATGAGTATAACAGGCCATGTAATGCTAATTCTTAAAAAAGAAAATAAGCCCATTGTTTTTAGCAACAAACCCACCCCTAATAAGAGAATGATCAGCCCAAAGAGCGCTTTTTTTTGAGTGTCACTTTGAGGGTTATTTGGATTGTTCATAAGGTCATTATTTTATGATGTAAAAATAGCATTCCCTACTTGCCATGCCAAACAATGCTCGGCTAAACAAGAGAGACTGTCGGTGAATAGAGGGAAATAGTCGGTGAAGGAACATTGCATAAGTCGTAAGTCACTATAAAGCTTTTGACTCACGACCTACTTCTACTCCTGATTTTCCTGCTCTCTCATCATGATAGCATTGGCATTGTTCATTGCTTGTTGCGCATTTGCTTGGTCGCCTTTTGCTTGATAAATCTGTGCTAACATTTGGTAAAAATCTCCACGTCCTGCATCGAGGGTTACGGCTTGATTCATGGCTTGAATGGCACCATCCAAATTGCCTGTTGATGCTAATGCAATTGCATAGTTGGCTAAAGCATTTTCATCTGTAGGGTCGGCTTTGGTACATTCGGCATAGAGTGTTGCTGCTTTTGCAAAATCTTTTTGTTGCAAGGCTGCAAAAGCATCGATGCCTGCTTTGCTTTTTCTTTCTAGAACAGCACCTATTGCCACACCACCTGCTTTCACCATATAGGAGGCATTGGTTGGTGGCCATTTACCATTTTGGAGTTGTTCGGCAGATACATAACGCGAATAGTTAACATAATAATCCCAGTCTTTTTGATGTCGGTCGTTGTAACGAACATAATACCAAGATATCCAACTAGTGTCTTTTGCAAAGTATTTGTCGAAGCCTAGCATATTAGAAGCTACGGTGATTTTCTTACCCGGAATCTTCTTGGCGTTTTTGATTATCCAATCGGCAGATTGCAAACCGGTGTTTTGGTAATAATCGGTATCATAATAACCATTGGCACCAGCAATACCGCCTACAAATTCATTGAAGTAAACATACTGATTCGGATGTTCTTTGATGGTCCAAGCTATTGCAGGGGTAAGCCCAAGTACCGCCACAATAAATGGTATGAACTGTGCTTGTTTGTTTTTGATAAATCCACTCACTAGGTTCAAACCTAAGGCAGCCATTGTCACCCAAAACGGATAGATGAAAAACAAGTGACGCCATGTGTCGTGTACACTCGATTTTTTATAAATCATATAAAGCGGAGTAAAGAAAGCCGCAAACAATAAAAACGAAGCAGCGAAGAATCCGTATTCTTTCTTTGCCTTCAACCACAGCCCTAAAAACAAACCCACCGATGCCACCACAATGGCAGGGTTTGAAATCATTATCCACTTCAACTCATAGTACCAAGGTTGGTTGCTATTTGGGCGAAAGACTCCTTCGAAAAACACACGCAACGTCACGCTACGATTGGTCATTTCTTTGAGTGATTCTATGGGGTGAGAGAGGGGCGATTGTAAACCCCAAGGCCAAGTGAGCAAACCAATGATATATCCAATCATCACCGCTACTGCTGCAATTAAAATTCCTTTTTTCAAGAGCTTATTATTGTCGGCAACGAGCAGGGCTTTAAAGTCTTTATTAGTAAAATAATAGAGCAAACTCATGATGCAGAAATAGCCTATTTGCAACAAACCCGCCGCCGAACGAACGCCGAAAGTGATGCCAAAACCGATGGCAATGCCCAACGCATTTCGCAAGTGTTTTTTAGGGAAATCTTGCATCAATGCCAGCCAAGAATACATGCCAATGATGAAGCCGCAAGCCACCGGAATATCCTTCGGGTTATTCATGCTTTCGCCAAAAATGCGCGGCGAGAAAATGATGAACAACAAGGCTATCAAACCCACCGACCACTGTTTGCTGAGTCTTTGTGCAAACAAACCGGTGAATACCATCAACAACGCGCCCATGAGTGCATTGAAAAAATGGCGTAACAACAACAACGGAATTGCCGGAAACCAATGATGGAATATCTCCATAATGAAATCGAAGAAGCCGCCATAAAATTGCTGCCCTTGGTATTGCAGGCTCATATCGTCATAGTTCAGTGCGCGTGGGTCGGCATGAAAAAAGTAGTTCCATATGTGCTGACCGTATTCTATTTGCAACCATTCATCCCCGCTTTGTCCGTAGCTATGACTGAGCATGGGCATGAGGACGAGGATAAGGGCACTGATGATAAAGAAACCTATTTTCCAAAATTTCGATTCCGAAAAAGAAAGCGCTTGTTGCATAAGATGATTATGAGGCGTAAAAATAATAGAAAGTCGTTAGCAATGACAAAAAACCGCAGAGATGCTAAGACACAAAGTTTTTTATACCACAAAGCACTCTAAGAAGACACGATGAACGCTAAGTTTTTTATGAAAAGAAAAGACCACAAACTGATGAAGCATTGTGGTCTTTGTATATCCTTTGATGTCTTTGTGTTTATTAAAACTTTACTGTGGTTTCACCTGAACAGCATCCGACACCGGACCCGTACCCACTGTGTTAAACGCTGCTACATATGCATTCATTACAACGCTCGGTGTCAAACCTTCTATCAACACATGATGATGCGTATCTGGAACGACGTAAAAAGTTTCACCCGTAGCTGTGGTGAGCACAAGTGTATTTCCATCTTGAGTAACCGTAGCATTTGCGGGAGCTAACGCAAACAAAAAGTTGCTGTGGGGCTTGGCTTGTCCATCGCATGAAAGCTCAACAACGCCTGACTGACGAAGCACGGGGATTGCCTCAAAATTAGTAACAAGTGCAGCAGGAATTGGGTCTGCGGCTTCGCCACTTGTAGCATCAAAGCCGCAAGCTTCTATTAATATTTTATCGCCATTGGCCACATAGTTTACATAATTGGCGGTGTCTCTAAAATTAGTGTTCCATGTTTTTTCGGATGCAATTTTTTGGGCAATAGCCACACGGTCGCCACTAGCCGCCGCTTGGTTTTTAGCGTCAAGGTCGGAGTTAAATCCTGTCAATTGCGCAACAGTATGTGGCAGGTTAGGCAACTTCGCAAGTTGTGCTGTAACGCCATTGATGATGTTTTTTCCCTTCGCAATTTTGTCGGAAGTTTTAAAATGAAGAAAATCCAACGTTGGTTTAATTTTGAGCATTTTCATTGAGTAACTTTTTTATGATTTAACAATAAATCAAAGTTAAAAAACAGTATTTAAATATACAACAACCCCATTCAAAAATATTTTTCTGGTAAGAAAAACCTACAATGCGACATTGGTAATCATAAATGCGCCATTGAAAAGCTTCAATGTGGTATTGGTGAGGACAAATGCGGCATTGATAGGCATCCATGCGAAATTGATAAGGGCAAATGCGGCATTTATAGTTCTCCATGCGCCATTGTTCGAGGCAAATGCGGCATTTATGTGTATCGATGCGGCATTGGTTGAGGCATATGCTGTATTTGGGGGTATAAATGCGGCATTGATGGTAAAAAGAGGAAAAATGGATGTAAAGGGGTGTATATTTGGGGGGTAGGACGAAGATGAAATCTTCGACAAACAGTGGAAAATTAAATCAAACATAAAATGTTTACTAACTTTATAAGGCTTTTAGTTATAGCAGTAATGGTTTTTTACATTTCATCATGTAGCATAAAATCACCTGGATACAATCAAAAAAAACTGGCAAGTGCCGATACTATTAATCAAATAGCCAAAATGTCGGCTTACGAAGGTATGAGGGGTTTGGCTCTTGGAGTTACCACTGACCAAATTGATGTTCAATTACCTAATGACAAGACAAAGGTTTATGGAGTTGTTATGGACTGGGATTTTGGTAAAGGCACGGCAACATTTGTTTCATTTCTTTCTGGCGATGCGAAATTGTATTTAAGTTCTGGTGGAGGTTTCTTTGGCGGTGGTGAACATGAAAAAGTAAAACAAGCAACAATTGAATTTATTAACAATGCTGGGCATCATTTAGGTAAAACGATAAAAACAGAAACTACCCCATTACCCGACAAAAATGGAATTAAGTTTTATTTTCTGACTAATAAAGGGAAGTTTGTAGCGACAGAACAAATGAGTAATATTGAAAACAATTCTTCAGAATGGGTTGAATTATTTGAAGAAGGGAACAAAATAATTACTGAAATTAGAAACACACCAATTCGTGCTCGATTCCATAATGAAGATTCACTGGCAAAGGATTTTGATGAAATAAATAAACATCGTTAAACAATTCCAGCGCAGTAGTTACTCAAAACAGTTTCCGCCTTTTTCGCCCCTAGCTCGCCATAGTCTGTCAAAACAGTTTGGCGTAGCAACCTCTTCACCACTTTACGCCTCACGACCATTATCTTTGCCCACTTTCCAAGAACAGCCACATGTTTATAGCCAATCTTCCTGTTTATAAAAAACTCACGCGTCAGCGTTCCATTACGTTTGCACAATACCTTGCACCCCTTATTCCCGATGGCGCTCATTTGCTCGATTTTGGTTGTGGCAATATGTACACGGCTATTCAGTTACTCGGTCATTTGCCCCATCTTAAAGTTACAGGCTTAGACATCATTCGCGACCAAAACCTTACTGACGAAATTCTTGCCGACAAACGCCTTGATTTTAAACTAAGCAGCACCAAAGAAATTCCTGCTGCCGACAATAGTTTTGATGGCGCCCTTGCATTAGCCACCCTTCACCACACCCCCGACCCTGAGTTTTTCCTTAGTGAATTGGTGCGCGTGGTAAAGAAAGACGGTTATGTGATTTTGGTAGAAGAAATGGCCATCAATTTCTTAGATAAACTCTACATCTCCACCGAAGATTTCTTGTTGAATAAAATGAAAGAAGGCGTGCCTGTTCCGCTCAATTTCCGCTACCATAGTCATTACCTCAAGGAATTTGAACGCCAAGGTTTGAGCATTGAGTTTCAGGGCTCGGTGCGTCCGTTTCCTACCATGATGCACCATTATGTGTATAAGCTAAAGAAGCGCTAATCACTTATAAAAACTAAAGGCTGCCTCAATAGACAGCCTTTAGTTTTACTATCATTTATTCTTTAGTGAATCAAAGTAAGGTTGCCTGTATATTCTTCGTGGTTGTCTGTTTTATAATCTACAGTGATTTTATAAACATAAACACCCATCGGTTGTAGTTGATCATTGAACTTACCGTCCCAACCTCTGCCATCAATTTTAGTTGTTTCAAAAAGCAACTGACCCCAACGGTTATAAATGCTCATTTTAAAATTAGTAACTCCTTTCGACAACAATTGTCGTGGAAGGAAATAATCGTTTTCGCCATTACCATCCGGTGAAAATGCATTTGGAATATCTAAGTAGCAATCTTTAAACACTTCAATGCTATCATTGGTAGCGCAGCCATCCATATTCATATTGGCAGTATAAATTCCAGGATGCAATGCAAAAATCGCATCAGATGTTTCACCCGTATTCCATCTCCAAGTAATAGGACCGGTTACGTTGTTAGCCGCTTTGTTGATTAAGAGTAAAGGAGCTGCATTAGGACACATACTCGTATCAGGTCCAAGGTCGAGTGATGGGAATGGTTTTATTTGAATACTCTTTGTGAAGTCAATATTGCCGCAAGCTCTATAAACAGCATGCAATTGAATCGTAAATTGACCTGTAGTATCAAATGTGTGTTGAATAGGGTTTTGAACATACACCACTGCAGCATCGCCAAAAGACCATTCTATACCTTTACTTCCATTTTGTGTGAATAGTCCAAGAAAAGCTATTTTCTTTCCTTCACACAATACACTATCACTCATCACAAAGGAAACCTCAGGGGTTGAGTCTACAAGAATGGTGTGGTAGGCAGTATCCATACAATCAACAAGGTTGTAGTTCTTAGCGATGAGCCTTACTACATAAATTCCTGGGTTTGCAAATACATGAACCGGACTAATTGTACTATCTTTTTGTCCGTCTCCAAAATCCCAATAGAAGGCAGAAACAGGTCCAACTGTAGATTGGTTAGTAAATGTCACAAACCCGCCATTACAAATGGTATCATCATCTGGTTTAAACTTAGCATCTAGCAAATGCACTAGGTTTAAGGTCTTGGTCATAGAGTCTCTACATCCATTAGCATTCAATGCTTTCAATTTCACTTTATAAGTGCCTTGTGTTGGATAAATATGTACTTGATTAAATGCGGTATCGCCCGTGCCATCACCAAAATCCCAATGGTAACTTATGGCATTCGTAGATAGGTTTGTAAAAGTAACAGTATCGCCATGGCAACCATATTTTACCGTATAACTAAAATTAACTTTAGGGCTAGATAATACTTGAACAGTAATAATTGACCTATCGCTTTCGCACCCATTCACTACTTGACTAACATAATAAGTATGAGTTCCGGTAACATTGGTATTGATGGTGGGAGGAACAAGTGTTCCAGTTCCTCCTGTTAAAGATGTGTACCAAATAGTATTAGGGGCTACAAAAGGAACAAAAGTTTCTCCTGCGCAATAAATGTTTTTATAGTTCAAAACAGGGGATGTTGGTTTTGGTTTAATCACCACTTCTACAGTATCTCTGTTGCTTTCTCCACATCCGGGAATTGTTTGACTAACATACCAATAATAGGTTCCTGCAACTGCAGTATTTGGTATAGGTGCAGCACCAAGAGCTGTTCCGCCAAGTGGAGTTGTATACCAATTTAAACTTGTGCCTGTAGCTGTCAACGCAGTTGCTGTTGCATACTGACAAAAAGATACCGGAGAGTTTGCAACAGGTGGCACGAGTGTATTCCCAGTTATCGACACGTTCTTTATGCTATGTGTACTCCATGCTGCACCTGTAGAGGCACTGAAACCAAAATAACCATTGATGGCTATGCTATAATTCCCTGAAATAATGGGTGGATTGCCATCAAAAGCCACAGTCATTGCACCATTATTATAGGTAAGCACACAATTATGCCAAGATGAATTGGTGATGAAAGATTGATACAACACATCCGTTCCAATAAGCCCCGTTGTTGAGCCTTCAACATAATTGGTACTACTCAAATAGCGAAGCGAAACAAGAGGATTGTTCACGTTACCATCATTATCATAAGTGTCTAATACCAAAACAAGTCCGTTAGGATTCGTTGGCAAACCAATGCCACTCCCCACCGTAAATCCCGATGGGGGATTGGTAATATACCAAAACGCAATCCCATCCGCAGGACTAGAACTACTATTGGTTACTTGAAAATCAAACGTTACTGTAAACTGAGAACAACCCGTAAGGTTTACAGGCGTTGTATAATAAATATAGCCTGCTTGCGATGTAGTTGAAGGGGTCAAAACCACATTAGCGCCCGAAACTGCAGCGCTGCCACCAATAGTCCAACCAGTAATATTCACTGGACTTCCTGTAAGCGTATAGTTAAATTGTGCCTTTGTTTGTAAGGAAGCCACAAGTAGAAGCAATAAAAAATAGTTTTTCATCAAATTGATTTTGCAATTCTTGAATAATGTTGTGAAGTTAGTAATTCAAAAATGCTTTAGCAAATTGAGTTTTTACACAAGGTTCATCTTAAATAATAGAGTATTTAGATAAACGAAAGGGATAATAATATTGAATTATTAAATCAGGTAATTTGGTTTTTGGCAATTAATTATCGGAATCTATAAATCCCTACTTTCATCGGATGGAGAGGGTTTAGTTTCCTTAAAGAATCCATAAGTGAGGCAGTATCTGCAGGAGATATATTTTCTAAAGGAATCAAAACAAATGTAAAACTTGAATCAGGGGTTTGGTCAAGATAAGTACCTGTGTATCCTTGGTCTTGAAGTTCCTTCATTTTATTTCTTGCATTGGTAATGTCGCTATATGCAAACATACGCACATCGAATGTAATGCCTTTGCCATCAGGTGTGTTGTTCATTGCCTCAATTGAGGTGTCTTGTGGTAGTGTGTCGTTAGGAGAAACAGCAGTTTCAGAAACTTGAGGAGCAGGCATTATAACTCGACGTTTGGTTTCTGTACCACTCATTAAACTAACTAAAAAATAAGCGCCAAAAATAATAGCTATCAAAATTACCAAAGCAATAATGACTCTTGACCAGTTGATGTTGCTTTTATTTGGCTGCTCGTAATAATCATCTGGTGGTGGTGCTTGTTGATAATTGGGTTCTTGATATTGTGGTTGTGTTTGTTGTTGAAAGAATGGGTCTTGAGTAATAGTTTGTTGCACTTGATAAGGTCTTTGATGTTGGAAATATCCAGCACCAAGAATAGGATCAACTACTAATTTCTTACCTGTTTTGACTACTGTTATTTTTGAAGAAGTAAACTGAAAAGCAGCGTTCATCAAGAATACTGTTTTGCCATTTATCTCTTTGAATTTTCCAATTGCCGGAATAACTATTTCTTTTCCTTCTTGTAACTCTGTTTTTGCTTGTAAGCTGAACTCACGTAGGGCATTCAGCGCTTTGCTAATGCTCATTTGTTCGTTGTTGGCAATAAAATTGGCAAGATTATCATCAATTGAACCTGAAGAGGTCAAGGCAATTTCTTGATTAGTGGGAACAATAGCTTCGCCATCATGTTTTGCAGGAATTGTGCGCAATTCAAGATTGCCTAACCCATGAATGTTAACATGATGGTTTTTCAGTAAATAGAGTCCTATGTATTTTACTACATCCATGATGATGTCCCTTAGTTCGCGCTGTAAGATAATTAATCAAAGGTAAAATCAGGCAGCGTAATAATTGTTTAGAATTTTAGTCTTATTCCTCCAAAAACATTGAAGCCATAAGTTTGGTAATGATACCATCGTTCATATTTGTTGTTCAAAAGATTTTGTGCATTGAAGAACAAAGAAAATTTTGACCGTAATGCATATTCAGCACCAATACCCATATCAAATATTGGATCAAGCTGAATTGTCTCATGTAATGAATTCAACGCATAGTTTTTAGCTATCAAATTCATGTATGATGTCATCCAAAATTTCTTTCTTGGGTGATATTTCATGTCCACCAAAAATGAAAGTGCGGGTTCATGCCAAACTTTGTCGAAACTATGTTTGTAGTAATAGTTGTAAGTAAATGAACCTCCCAAAGAAAAAGTATTGGCAACTTGATAGTGCATAGAAGTGTTAAAACATACAGATCTAACCATCGTGTCATTCACAACATAGAATTGCTTTTGGTCGGCAAAGTCATTAAGGAATTCAGGTAGGTTTTCTATTTGTTTCCATGAAAATCTTGCACTGAATAAATAATGATCTTCAATTTCCGATTGAAGTAAACTATACAATTCAGTTACTTTAGTTGGTGTTATGGAGTAAGAAGTAAACAAGTAAGGGTTGTAATTACTGAGTTGTTTAAAAGTGTTTTGTTTCAAGCTGTTTTCCATTCCAATTGATATTCTTGATTGGATTTTTGGTAAGCCAAATGATATGCTGAAAGCAGGCATCAAAAATGACTTTTCCATACTGAAGGTTGGATATAATCCAGCATGAAGTTGAAATTTATTCTTTATAAAATCGCCAAATGCACTGAAGCGAACCAAGTTGTTATTGTATTCGTAATTGTTAGAAGAATAAAAAACAAAATTTCCGTTGATTCCTGCGCCAACTGTTGTATTTGAAGCAAGTGATTTGGTAAATGGAGCATCAACGATTAGGTTTCTTTCTAAGGTAGAATAAGCATCAGCAATATGACTAAATGCAATTGAAGGTTTGTAGTCAATTCCCAAGTTGTTTTTGAAGTCGTTTTTGGCGGCTGCTTTGAAATCAAATCCACTGAATTGTTGCCTTACAGCTGATTCATTGAATTTGTAAACATCGTGGTCGTAACCATAATAATGATAGACATTTCGCCATAAGGTCAAATTGCAGAAAAAACTGTGTTCACTATGATGAAAACTGCCTTCTGCTTCCATGCCACTCAATGAAATTTGTTGATTGGCAATCATTCCATCTTGTGATAAATGATGTAAGTGAATGGAAGTTTCATAATTCTTTCCATGAAGCCTTGTCGTACCACCATCAAGGTAAAGTGTAGAAAAATTGCCAACTCCAAATTTCACATAACTTGACGGTGGTAATTGAGTTGTATCTTTTCCCAAAGCCAAAGGACGAAGTGGTAAAGAAGTGTAACTATAATACAAAGTTTGTTGTGGTATTTCGTATTTCAGGTTTGGTTTACTTGTGTCTTTTGGCGGTAATGATGGATGAAATTCAGGCTTAGGAACTTGCTTCAGTTCCGGTTTGTAAGACTGAATAACTTCAATAGTTGTTGGTTTAAGCAACGAATCGTTTTGTGCTTTGCAATATTGAGTAAAAAACAAAATAGCAAATACACTCAATATTGTCTTGAAATTTTGTTTACTCATCTTTTAATTTGCTTTGTTGTTTTTCCAATCGTTTTACGTCCTCTAGCTTTTGTTTGGCTTCTTTTTTCAAGTCAGCATTTTTAGTGTTTTTGATAATGCTTTGTAAGGTTGCTTTTGCATTGAAATAGTCTTTCTCTTTCAACAAGATATCCACAATCAATAACCAAGCTTTATCCACAAAATAATTATTCTCAACACTTGCTTCCGTCGCTTTTGCTGCTTCGCTTTCCGCATCTTTCAATTTGTTTTGCTTGAAAAAAAGTTCTGCGATTCTATAATGAATTTCAGGAGCAATAGATGTACCATCATAATCTTTCAAACGATTGTAGATATTCATTGCCTCTGATGCTTTTCCTTGTTGTTGATAAATTTTTGCTTTCAAAAACAATACTTCGTTAGATGTATTAATTGGCAAATCAGGAATGGAAAGAACGGTGTCGGCATAACTCATTGAAGTTTTGAAATCGTTTTGGTAAAATGCAGTGTAAGTCATTCCAAGATATGCCTGTTGTAACATTTCTTTACTCATTGAACTACTGCGTAACACCACGAAATACTTCATGGCTTGCTCATACTTTTTGTCATTGAAAGAAATATCAGCTGCACGTTTTGCACTTGTTTCTGTAAACTCGTTCCATGTCAACTTCAAAACATCGTCAAATGAATTTATGGCCTCATCCAATTCATTTAATTGGTAATGACTTTCGCCTATATAGTAATTGGCTTTGGTAGCAAATATGCCATTCTGAAATTTCTTTAGATAAAGCATTAATGCAGCTTTTGCTGCTACCCAATTTTCATTCGCTATTTGCGCTTCTGCTGCTGAATAATAAGTAGAATCAATGGTAGCGCTTCCCACTTCAGGTAAATTGAATTCGTTTAAAAGACTAGTGTAAGATTCAGGATGATTGTGCTCGATGTAAATGGATTTCAAAGCATTGAGTGCTTCATACTTTTCCTTAGACGTTGGGTATTCAGCTAGAACTCTTCTATATATTTCGGTGGCTTTTGTATCGTTTTTCAGTTGCTCATAAGCAAATCCTGTTTTCATTAAAGCCTTCACAGGAAAATTGCTTCTTGAATCTTTTTGCTCAATGATTGGTGCCAACAAATTAATCGAATGTTGGAACTTGTCTTCTTCCATGTAAGTATTTGCCAACTCAAATCTTGCTTCAAAATTGTATTGAGAATTTGTATTGTCAACTATAGTTTGCAACATTTTTATTTTCTCAGAAGGCTTTCCTTGTAATCCGAATATGATTGCTTTTTGAATGCGCGCATAATCAGCTTCAGGAACATTTGCATCAATCACTTTTTCGTACAAACGCGCAGCTTCTTTATATCCTTTTTGCATGAATGAAGCATCTGCTTCGCGAATTGTTGCATTAATTTTTATCTCTGGGTCAGTTTCATTTTCTGGTTGTGATGTTTTTGAGAAATAGTCTTTTGCTTCTTTATAATCTTCCAATTCCATAGAAGCATAGCCAAGATTTAGGTAGGCATTTGAAAGTGTTGCTTGCTTACTAATTCGTTGAATGTTTTTCTCGGTTCCTTCAGCTTTCTTGATAAATATTTTAAGATTTTCAACAGCATCTATATAACGCTTTTGTCCATAGTCAATGTCTGCTTTCCAAAAATATGCCACTGCTTCTCTAGCTTTATCAGTTGGTTGCAACAAGGAAAGGGAAAACATAGTATCTGCTGTAGCAAGGTTCCCCTTTTTTAATTCTTGTAAGCCATATCCAAGAGTTGCTTTTTGCCAAACTGCCCAATATGCTGAGTTCTTTTCTTTAGCATCTTTGAGTGAATTGTATGCGGCTGCATAATCATTTGCTCGTACTAAAATCTCCCCTACAAGTGTTTTTGATTCGGTTTTAAATGTTGATTTTGGATAATCAGTCAACAATGTGTTGAAACTGTTCATGGCAATTTCATGGTTGCCCATTTCAAAGGAAAGTTTACCATAGAGTAACAATGCAGCTTCTCTAATACCGTCATTAAAATTCATGTCGGAACAAATTCCAAAAGCATTTTTAGCATTCTTTCGATCATTCATTTTTAAGTAACAATCTCCCAATAAGTACATTGCTGTTTGTCCCAACGAATCTTGTTGAATACTTAATGGTTTGAATTTTTCAACAGCACTTTTCCAATCACTTACTTTGTAATAGCTATAAGCCATTTCATAAAGTTCTTCCTTTCTTATTTTGTCAATATTATCATAGTAGTGCTCGAAGAATGGAATCGCTTTTTTAAAGTCTTGATCCTCAAAAAGTATTTGTGCTGAAAGCAAATACAATTCGTTGTCGTAAAAAAGTTTTTCTTTTTGCTCAATGAGTTTTTGTGTGAGTTCTAATGCCGTTTTTCTATCTCCTTTGAAGTAGTAAATTTCAGCGATATAATAAGGTACGATTTTAGCATATTGTTGTTCTTTTTCCACTAATCTAAAACTACTTAATGCTTCATCAAACCTGCCAAAATTATAAGCTAACAAACCATAGTAATAATTTCCCGCTGAATAATACTTTGCTTTTACATCTTTTATGCTAGCAAACATTTGCTCTGCTTTTTCAAAAATTTTATTGTTGAAATAGCAATAAGCCAACTCAAATTTTAAGTCTATAATTTCAGTATTTGTTAGGTTGTCAATTTTGGCTTGTTCATAAAAAGGAATGGCTTCTGCAAGTCTTTCTTTCTTGAAAAAATATTGTCCAAGATAGTATGCTGCCCTTTCTTGTAATGCTACATTGCCTGTTTCATTCATGAAAGTTTTGGCATCTTTCACAGCATTTTCCTTGTCTAATTTTAGTTTAGAAACAACTCTTATAAACTTTGCTTGTTCCGTTTCATTTATTGAGTTAGGAATGAGTTGGGAAAGATTATCTTTGTTACAAAGCTCAATAGTTTGCAATGCCAGCCTATAATTCCCTTGATCAAATTGTTCTTGAGCTAGCCGAAATTCATTTTGATTTGAATGAAAAACAGAATGCTCTTGCCCATGAACAGAAAAGCCCGTACATATAATTATGACTAGGCTTTTAAGAATATGAAGGAAATATTTTTTGTCGGGTCTACTCATGATTGTGTTTAAAAATTCCAAGTCACATTCACACTCGGAAAAATTGGAAATTGGTATTGTCTGCTATTTTTGTTGGAAGTTCTTTCGATATAAAAAATATTATTCCTGTTATAAACATTAGTAACGCTAAAAGTAGTTTCAATATTGTTGTTCTTTGAAATTTCAAACTTCTTCTTAACGGATAAGTCAAGACGATGGTAGTAAGAGAGTCTGCCTCCATTAATTTGGTCGGCATAAACAATTCCAAGATTGCCATTTTGTTGGTTGACATTAGCATTAACACCACTTAACGAAAGGTTTAGGTTCTCATAGAACCCTTGGGTTTGGGTAAATGGGAAAGGTGAACCAAGATTGTATCGCAATGACAATTCAATATCGTGCTTTTTACCAGCATTGTAAGAGCTTACAATATTCATATTGAAACGACGGTCAAAAGGAGGTGGGTAAGTTTGCACTGTTGGATTATCTAATATGCTTTTAGCAACTAAAGTAGTGTAGGTGACTTTTTGATAAGAAAATACACTCCATAAGAATAGTCTTCCTTTTGAGTATTTAGCCGTGAGATCAATGCCAACAGCTTTTCCGTCTCCTGAAATAAAATCAGGGTCATTAATAGTGAGTTTTGCTCGGTTTAGTTCAATGTTTTGACCAAAATATTTATACCAAGGCTCAAGATTGAATTCAAAATCTTTGTAATCATATTCGATGCCGCAAATAATATGATATGCAGTTTGTAAATTGTTTTTTAGAACAGCCCCTTTAGTATCCTTCACCTCTTCATCAGGACTTAATAAAAATCCCGTGAAGAAGTTAACAATATCAATGTCAGATTTTGTGCTGATGATGTTTTGAGAATATAGTCCAGTAGCAGCTTTAAACCTCAAGTTATGACTTGCATTGTATTTCATGCCAATTCTTGGTTCAAATGTAAATTTTGAAAGGGAAGAGTAATACTGTGTTCGTATACCAGGTTCAATAATCAACTTTTCATTGAAGTTTTTGCGGAACATAAAAAACATAGAACCCATTGTATTTCTTCTGTCAAGAACTGTTGAGACATTTGCCGAGTTTAAATAATTAAGTGAGGTTGAGAGTCCGCTTACTTCCATACCATATTTTATTTGGCTATAGCCTGGCAAAAAATAAGTAAAGTCAATTCCGCCTTCAAAACCATCAATACCACTTCTTCTTTGGCGATTATTAAAGGCAGTTTCAAAAGAATTTATATCGTACGAAGATTTAACTAGTTTGCCACTTATTAACGCAGCAGAGTTTCCTGGCGTTACTACAAAGGTTAGTCCATAACCCTTTGCATTCCAATTGAAGTTAGCCGTTTCAATTCCTTCACTGTTTAATGCACTTGCATTGTCATCAAAATTGAATGTGAAGAGATTAAGTTTACTGCCATTTTCACCATTAAATGTAATCTTGCCGTAAAGGTCACTGAACCCGTAAGGTAACCCATACTTAAATGCCTTTCCAAACCCACCATAGAGGGGTTTAGTAGTTTCTTCAAGATGACTTCTTTTATATGAAATCAAATAGCTAATACTACCTCCTGACTCTGATTTAGCTTTTGAAATAGGACCTTCAATCATTGTGCGGAACATAATAGGTGACACTGAAACTTTTCCAGCGAATCTGTTTTTATTTCCGTCTTTTGTTCTTATGTCAAGGATTGCACTCGTACGATTGCCATATAGAACATTAAATCCAGCAGATTGCACTTCAACGTTTCTAATAGCGTCTGTCTCAAAAACTGAAAACAATCCTATAGAATGAAAAGGATTATAAATGGTAACACCATCTAATAATATTCCTGTTTGGGCAGGAGACCCCCCCCTAATGTAAAGCTGCCCACCTTGGTCACCTGTGAAAACGACTCCTGGCATTACTTGTAAATATTGTGCCAAGTCAGGCTCTCCTCCAGTACTTGGTAGCAGTTTCATCTCTCTTGGTGTAATTGTTGTAGCCCCTGCATTTACTTGAGTCATCTTCTCTGTTTTATGAGCAGTAACTTCAAAGTCCTTTAATGAAACACTTTTTTCGTTGAGGTATAGTTTATGGGAAGAAACATCATTTGCTATTACAACAACAGTTGCATAAGCTGTGTCAAAGCCAAGTAAAGTTGTCCATATTACATGCTTTCCTATGGGTACTTGAGAGATAGAAAAGAACCCATTAAGGTCAGTTTGAACGCCGATAGTTGTCCCTCTAACGACTACATTTGTATAACTAATTGGTTCTCCTGTTGATTTTTCATAAACAAATCCTTTGATGCTACCTGTTTGTGCATTTGAAATCTGAAAGCAAAATAAAAATAAAAGAAAGATTATAGCACGTTGCATAAAGCTGCTTGGGATTTTTTTTGAAGGTATGAAATCAATTCCGACAAAGATAAAAGTTGAATGTTCTTAGCCCAAAACTAAAGTGTGAAAATATATTTAACACTTTATCTAAATAACATAACCAAAGTCATTGATTGTGGATTTGGAATTGGTGAATTTTGCGGAGTTTCATGTATTACTCATATAAAAAGTGTTTGCCTGCACAGTCATCAGGTATTTTTGAAAATGAAAAAAACGTTACTTCTCTCTGGACTTTTCATTTTAACTAGCATCTTTTTTCTTGCTTTCAAATTGAATGCTCAGGCACCAAATTGGAATTGGTCCCAAAAAGCTGGGGGGAATCAATTTGACTTTGGTAGCTCTGTAAAAGTAGATGTTAGTGGAAACAGTTATGTAACTGGCGGGTATAGTAGCTCTTCAATCACTTTTGGTCCTATGAATCTCACTAATTATTCTACGGGTACACCTGATATCTTTGTGACTAAGTATGATGCAAATGGCACTGTGCTATGGGCTAAGTCTTTTGGCGGAAATGGTTATGATGTTGGTAGCAGTATTGCATTTGATGCTGTGGGTAACTGTTATGTAACAGGCTATTTTACAAGTACAACCATCGATTTTAACGGAACAATGGTTAATCATTCTTCAAATTCTAATGGTAATGTTTTTCTCTTAAAATTGGATAATCTTGGTAATGTACTTTGGGCTAAGGGATTTGGGGGAAATGGGAATACCGATATTGGAAAAGATGTTGCTGCTTTGCCTAACGGAGGTTGTACAATCGTTGGTAGTTTCAGTGATGATACTCTTCATTTTGATGGAAATTTCGTAACAAGCACCTCAGCTGGTCCTAGTGAAGGGTTTATTGCAAAATTTGATGCTTCAGGGAATAACGTTTGGTGTAAAAGTATTGGCGGATTTGGCGATGATTTTGTAAATAATATAGGCATTGATCAAAATAGCAATTTCTATGTTGCAGGTGGCTTTTCCAGCGAAATTATCTATGCTGACACACTTACTGTTTCAAACGATACCACCGACGGCACTAACGATATGTATGTTGCTAAGTATGATTCTTTTGGTAACATTAAGTGGCTGAAAGGAATGGGTGGTAATGCAGACGAGTTGTTTAAAGGGTTAGTTACAGATGCTCAAGGGAATAGTTGGATAACAGGTGATTATCGTAGTGATAATATTCTTTTTGATGCTATCTTGATTACTCGTCCTGTTGCAAATAATACCAATCAATTTGTTGCTAAACTCAATAGTGCTGGTGCTGTTCAATGGGTGAAAAACTATGGTGGTGACTTAGGTTTAGATGGTAGCAACTGTATTGCAGTTGATGTGAGTGGTAATTGTTATTACAACGGAGTCATTCATAGCAACACAATTACTTTTGGTTCAATAAATCTGACTAAAACCAATGTTGATGGCAATGAGTTTATTTTGAAATTGAATAGTAATGGCATTGAATACTGGGTGAAATCATACGCTACTAAAGGTACTACTCAAAGCATATCAACAGATGCTTTGGGTAACGCATACATCACTGGGAATTTTCAAAATAGTAGTGTCGTTTTTGGCAATAGCACTCTTGCCAACGCTGGTGTTGCCGATATGTTTATTGCTAAATTAGATGCTACTTTGGGTATTGATGAAGTGAATGTTTCTAATTCCATTCTTTATCCAAATCCTGTAACCACAAATCTGGTTTTACAAACCAATTTCAATGTTAAAAATGGTTCGTTATTAGTGTATAATACCTTGGGTGAAGTTGTTTATTCAATGGACAATTTAAACGGCAACTCATTCAATTTGAATACTGAAAACCTTTCTAAGAATGTTTATTTCATTCGCCTTCAGCAAAATGGCGAAACTGTTGCTACTCATAAGTTTGTTATTGAGTAATAGGGCGAGCATGCTTGTTTCTTTAAATTACGTTCCGGGTGTTGAAAAATATCCGGAACATTTTTTTGAAAGCCAATAACATTTTGAGCTTCCTTTTAAAAAATCCTTCCTTTTTTGTTTCAAATTTCTACTTTTAAGCCATGCAAAGATTTACCGGTCTCTTAGGCGTTGTCCTTATTCTTGGAATTGCCTTCTTGTTTTCCAACAATAAAAAAAGAATCAACTACCGCTTAGTTGTTAGTGGCATTATCCTTCAAACGGCTATTGGCTTCTTGGTTTTTAAAGTGCCTGTGGTCAATCAGTTTTTCACTTTCCTCGGACGAGGCATGGAAAAACTCGAAGGCTTTGCTAAGACAGGTGCCAACTTTGTGTATGGCGGCATAGGTGCTTACGATTTCACCGGACAAATCACCGACTTCCGCAATCCGGGTACGTTTGTGTTTGCTTTCAATATCACGGCTACTATCATTTTGGTGTGTGTGCTCGTTGCTATTTTTTATTATCTCGGCATCATGCAACGCATTGTTTCTGTGGTTGCCAAAGCCATGAACTTTGTGATGAGGGTAAGTGGTGCAGAAGCATTGAGCAATGTGGCGAGTGCATTCGTTGGTCAAATTGAAGCGCAGGTGATGATTCGTCCTTACCTAGCTACGATGACACAAAGCGAACTCCTCGCTTCTATGAGTGGCAGTCTTGCTTGTATTGCTGGAGGTATCTTGATTGTGTATGCCAACATGGGTATGCGTGCAGGGCTCAACATTACTCCGCAACTAATTGCTGCAAGCCTCATGGCAGCACCGGGTGCATTGGTAATTGCTAAAATTGTTTTCCCCGAAACTGAAGAATCGCAAACGATGGGCAATGTGAAACTCGAAGTGAAAAGCGGTTACAGCAATCTCATTGATGCCATTAGTCATGGTGCGGGCGATGGTTTTAAAATAGCCATGAATGTGGTGGCCATGTTGATTGGTTTCATTGCATTGATTGCGATGATTGACTGGAGTTTGCTGCACATTGGACATTTATTCAACCACGATTTGCAACTCTCGCTCAACTTTATTTTCTCTAAAATCTTCTACCCTTTTGCATGGGCAATGGGCATTCCGATAAGCGATGTAAACAACGCAGCCACGCTTCTTGGACAAAAAATAACCATCAACGAATTTGTAGCTTTTAGCAGCATGACCACGAAGGCAGTGCCTATTCTTACGCCTAAAGGACTAACGATTGTGACCGTAGCTATTTGTGGCTTTGCCAATTTTAGTAGTGTGGGCATGCAAATTGGCGGCATTAGTGCCCTTGCACCCGAACGCCGCAGCGACCTTGCCAAACTCGGTATGAAAGCCCTTCTTTGCGGAACGTTGGCTTCTTATTTAAGTGCTACGATTGCGGGGATATTGTATTGATTGTGTTGGTGAAAAACTTAAGGTTGTAAGCAATTTTTAAAATCAAATAGAATTGTTATGAAAAATCTTTTTTTTCTGCTTTTTATTTTTGCAATTATTGGATGTGCGTTTCAAAAGAGCAAAAGAGAAAAGTTTAAAACTTATTTCCCAAGCAGAAAGTTGCAAGCAATTACCGAAATGGAGAATGGTAAAAAAAATGGCAGAGAAGAACTGTACTATGAAAATGGCAATCTTTTTATGGTGCAATGTTTTAAAGATGATATGCCTGTGGATAGTTTTTATCAGTATGATAAAGACTATCCTAATCAAGTTTTATTAAAGGGTTATTGTACACCAAAAACTAGTGTCACAATTTTAAGCGATACTGATAATCATGTATTTGCAGAGAATGATTACAAGGCAAAAATGATTAAGGATGGACCTGTAAAGGTTTATTTTAAAAATGGTAATTGCGCAGGTATAGGAATGTATAGAGATAATAAATTAGATGGCATTAATGTAACTTATTTTTTCAATGGCAACATCAAAAAAATAGAGCATTACAAAGTAGGGATTATGGTTCCTCCGATTATTGAATTTGATAGCTCTGGGAATATAATCAAATATACCCCTGTTAAAGAATAAGTAATCACCCAGCTTGCCCCGCTTGCGCAAGCATGCAGTTTAGCTTTGTGCGCAGCGTGCTTGTGCTTTTCCACCGCTATTGGCATTATCACCACAGCAATAAAGAGGAGTAGTTTGTTGGTGAGCATAACAACAAAGGAAAAAAACTCATAACCTTTTTCCATCAAAATCAGCCGAGAATCCTACGATTGCGCGGATATTGTATTGATGATAGCGTTGACAGAAAGGTCTTCATCAATCAATGGCCAATGAATGCCATAGCCTGAAGGCGAAATGGAATATAAATTCCGCTCAACATCAGATGCCAAACTTAGTTTTTTCGATAGCTTTTCTAATGGCAAGGAGATGTTTTTGCCATCAATATAAAGATGTAAACAACCTTCTGAAAAAGTCAAAGTTTCTATTTTGTGTGTTGCTATCATTGGTTAGAATTGAAATGGTTATTCCAAGCTTCCACTATTAAATCGAAGTGTTGGTAAATTACTTTTTTTATTTCTCGTTTAGCTGCTGGATTCATATTGTAAGCAAATTCCTCTTTTATTTCCACATCATCTACTAAAAGCCAAAACTTACATTCCATATCCCCTTTCTCTGCATGAATATGAATAGGTTCTGCCCCTTCATTTGAGTAGAAAAACAATCTCCATCCATATATAAACAAGATAGTTGGCATTCAGCATTAATTTCATTCAAAACTATGATTTTTACAGAAATCAAAATGATAATTCTGTCTTGGTGATGTTCTCACAAACAACTTCCATAAGAAGCAAAAACCCTTAACCGTTTCCATCAAAATCAGCCGAGATTCTAAAGGAATTTCTAAAGATTCTAAAGGAAGCAGCCATGATTCTAAAAGAATCTCTAAATATTCTAAAGGAAGCACGTAAGCTTCTAAAGAAATCTCATGAGATTCTAAAGGAAGCACGCAAGATTCTAAAGGAAGCAGGCAAGCTTCTAATGGAATTTTGAACGATGCTAAAAGAAGATTGAATGAATCTTTTAGAGGATGAACTGATTTCTTTATTTTTTCAAAAAAAAACTAAGAAAAATTTGGTCAAATCAAAGTAGTTTATTTTACCTTTAGGATAATCAAACCTTTATATTATGGCTAAAGATGAAACTAAACGCCTTACTCCAAAAAGGCTAGCAACAGATGTAGCAGCAAATGCTGCATTGAAAAAAATTACAGGATACACTCCTGCAAATGCAGATTACACCGTGGTGAAACTCACTACGCTTTTTGCAACCAAAGATGCAATGATAGATGCAGAAGCACAAGCATTTGCGGCTTACAAAGCCGCCCGCGATAATGCTGTAAAAGCAGAGTGGGATGCGCACAATGGCATTCTTGGTGCTAAAGACCAAGTCATTGCACAATTTGGAAAAAGCAGTAATGAACTGCAAAGTTTGGGTCTTAAAAAGAAGACCGAATATAAAAGGCCTGTTAGAAAGGCAAAGAAAAATCCTTAAGGAAAAAAGAAACGGTTGGCAAAGCGCCAACCGTTTCTTTTTTAAAAGTATTTCAGACACCTTTTAATGAAATGGTTTTTGTGTTCTTTTTTAAAGAAAAATCACTTCCACCTCAGTGCATACAACAAAAAGAAATTGAGGTCGAAAGTGGTGGCTTTTTCGCCTTTGCCATAACCGGCAACATAGGCAGGGGGGAGTTCTTTAAACGGGTTTTGGTTGAGCATAAACTTTGCGCGAAGGTTGTAGCCAGCAAAGATGTTTTTAAAAATCTCTACACGAATGCCGCCATTAATTTCTAACCAATGACCGGTGAAGTTTTTAGAAGAAACAGTGCCTAGGGTAGTTCCCCAAACATTGTCGCTGGTAGTGAAACTCGCTTCACTTCTATTTATGAAAGCAAGCCCGTAACGCATACCAAAAAAGAGGTAATCCCAATCGCTTTTATACAAACGCGGCACCATGCTTTTCTCAAAACCAAAACGAAGAAAGGAATTGTTGCTTGTGTATTTTAGGTTGTCGTAATCAATATTGGAGCCGCCAAAACCGCCTTCTAAAACCCAATATTTTTCGTTGCCACGATAATAATCAACAGAAGCTTCGTAGCCATAACGGTCATTGTAAAAAGCATTTAAAATCGGGCGACTGATGTCGAGTCCAATTCTGATTTGTTTGGGTTCAATGATTTTTTTCACCACAGAATCTTTCTGTGCAAAAACAGCAACAGACAAGAACAAGCACACGATGCTAAAAGAAAATCTGTACATGCTCTAAAGGATTGGTGTTGACATCGGTGGTCACATCTCGGTTCACAATTCGAATGGTGTCGATGTTGTGCTGTGTGAAATGAACGCTGTCGATGGTGAAGAAATAAGTATAGCCACAAGCATTGGAAAGAAATTTCAATTGCCTTCCATAATAAAAATGAAGCGTGTCGATGGAATTTATAGAAGAATCGGGCTGCAATAAATACAGGCAACTATCTGTTTTTGGCGAGAGCCTAACAAAGAAACTGCTAATGTTTTTAGCACCGAGATAAAGATATTTCAGGGTGTCGTTGTCAACGGCGGTAAGGTTTAGATTGACCAAAACCGAATCGGTTGAAGTGGAATCTGTTAGCTTTTTCATGCTTCTAACACGCATATTGACATCTGTGGGTATGAGGCAAGGGTCGCGCTGTGTTTGACAAGCAACAATGAAAAAAAGACAACAAAAAACGCCGAGGATTCTAATCATTTATGGTGTTTAGTATTTTATCAATTTCACCAATCACAGTGTCTAATTGTTTTCTCATTTTTTCTTTATCTGCTTCAGGCAAATCGAGCAAACCAATGTGCTTTGATAGTACCTGTTGTTCCATCTCATGTTGTTTTTGAGTGAGCTCTGCAATACTCTTTGTTTGTTGAGCAATAATGTCTTTCAAACTCTTGTTTTCGGATTTGAGTTCGGCATATTTTTTCAACATCAAGTCTATCTTTTCATTAAGTACTTGCAAGGCTTCCATATTATTCGCGAATTTGAGCTTGAAGTTTTGTTTTGTATGCGTTCATCAACTGTTGCATCAATTGGTCGGTTTCAGTATCAGTAAGCGTTCTATCGGTTAATTGGAACGTGAAGTTTAAAGCCATTGACTTTTTATCAGCGCCAATTTTTTCACTTTCAAAAACATCAAACAAACCAAACTCTTGCAAACCATTGAGCTTGAGTTGTTCGGTGGTTTCTTTAATTTTTTGGTAAGAAACAGATTTGTCCAACACCAAAGC
This sequence comes from uncultured Bacteroidota bacterium, assembly GCA_903853805.1. GTDB lineage: Bacteria > Bacteroidota > Bacteroidia > Chitinophagales > Chitinophagaceae > JAFIGV01. Next base: position 5,338 of record CAINUN010000019.1, on the reverse strand, counting down.
TAAGTCGCGTTTTACAGCAGGGAACTTTGGAATTTCGGTGTAACGAATTTTACTTGCTGTTGCCAATTTGTACCAATTGCCCCAATTGATTACAGCATAATAAACATCTTGTTTAATGTCGAATTCCGATAAACGTTTTTTAGAAACCTGTTCAATGGTAGCAAGCACTTGATTCTTAGCTTTCAGTGTAATGTTGCCTTCCTCAACTGTTTCCATTATTTTTTGAATGCCTGTCTTAGCAGCCAAATTTTTAAGAATTCCTTTTAGGTAAAAAGCATCGGAGCTTGCTGGCTTTTGATTCCATTGACCGCTCACAATATTGCCAGAAATCCATAAAGCCAATTGAGCGGTTTCTACATAACTTTCTTCTTTCCTATAAGTATTTCCAAACTCAAACAACATTAAGTCATTGTTTTTGCGGTTGCAGTTGAATTGAATCACCTCCAACCCACTTTCCAACATAGAAGGGCGCATCACATCTAATTCGCTGCTGAGGTTGTTGAGCATGCGCACTAAATCCGTTCTTTCAGGATAATATTTGCTGTTGACAATGGAATTGGTAACAATTTCTTGAAACCCTTCTCCGCATAATAAATCAGATATCTTTTCCTTCATGCCACGGTCGGTCAACTTAGTAGGCATCAATGAAATATTTAGCCTTTCAGGAATAGCAATATTGTCTAACCCATCAATTCTTAAAATCTCTTCCACAATATCGGCGGGCTGAGACACATCCGCTTTATTAGTTGGAACAGCTACTGTCAAAGCAGTTTCTGTTTCATTTTCTATTACAAAATCAAGTGCTAACAATATTTGTTTCACTGCTTGAGGTGCATAATATTTTCCACTCAGCTTTTCAATGAAACCATAACTGATGGTCACTTTAACAGGCTCTATTTTTTGCGGATAAACATCTACAATTTCAGAATCAATTTTTCCTCCGGTAATTTCTGCAATTAATTGAGCTGCACGCTGCAACGCAGGGATTACATTGTTAATGTCCACCCCTTTTTCAAAGTGAGTGGCAGCATCTGTTCTCAAGCCATGATGCATGGATGTGCGGCGAACGAAAGTCGGATGGAAATAAGCACTTTCTAAGAAAATATCGGTAGTGTTATCAGTTACGCCGCTATTTGCCCCACCAAATACACCGGCAATGCACATGCCATCGGTTTCGTCGCAAATCATCAAATCATTTGCTTGCAGCTTCCTTTCTTTTTCATCCAAAGATTGAAAAGCAGTGCTTTGTTGAAGGAAACAAACATTGACTTGTTTGCCCTTGATTTTAAGTGCATCAAAAGCATGCAATGGTTGTCCAAATTCATGTAAAACAAAATTGGTAATGTCCACTACATTGTTGATGGATCGTACTTCAATGGTTTTTAAATATTGTTGCAACCAAGCAGGAGAAGGGGCAATTTTCACCCCACTGATACTGATGCCGGCATAACGAAGACAAGCTTCTTTGGCTTCAATATTTACATTGATAGGAGATGTGTTTTCAGGAGCAGCAAGGTTGATGTCAGGCATTTTCACACTGAAATTTGCCTTTTTATGGTGAGATAAATAAGCACAAATATCTCTTGCAACACCAATATGGCTCATAGCATCTGAGCGATTGGGAGTAAGTCCGATATGAATGGCAAAATCAGCTTCGGGAACATTGAAATATTGTTGTGCCAACATGCCAATAGGCGCATCTGCTGGCAAAATCATAATACCTGCATGGCTTTTACCCAATCCAATTTCGTCTTCTGCACAAATCATTCCTTCGCTTTCTTCGCCCCTGATTTTTGCTTTCTTGATTAAAAAAGAATCTCCTTCAGTAGGATGAACCGTTGTGCCCACAGTAGCTACCACCACTCTTTGTCCTGCAGCAACATTAGGTGCACCACACACAATTTTCAGTGCATTTTCTTCGCCAACATTTACGGTGGTGAGCTTGAGTTTATCGGCATTTGGGTGTTGTTCGCAAGTCAAAACTTCTCCAATTTTCAAACCTTTCAAGCTGCCTTTTACCGCTTCAACAGGCTCAAAAATTTCCACTTCTAAACCAATATCAGTAAGGATTTGACTCAGTTGTTCAACAGGCAAAGGTTCCGGCAAATAATTCAATAGCCATTTGTAGGAAATAATCATCTAAACGTAAAAATTTGCTCAAAGATAACCTCGCGAATAAGAATTTGCATCTTTCCTTCAAAATCCATTTCAGAATAAAGTATTCACATCATTTCGGGTATAAGCTGTGGATAACCTGTTAGAACACCAATGATTTTGTGAAGAACCAAATGTTTTCAGGAAATTTATGTGAAGAAACTTGTGAAACGAACGTGAAGTGAGGGCAAACAACTTTATCAAAATATACTTTGAGCTTCTTACATTTCAAGTTTACATTCGTCGCCCTCTTCTAAAATCCTTAACACACAATTAATCTTGAAAGGAAATAACTCTTTCATTATTCAGGGATTTTAAAGAGCAAAAACTGATTGAAAAAACCACAGAAAGGCGCACTATAATGGCTGTTAATATCAAAAAAGACTTCGGAGCTGCAAGAACAAGAAAACCAGACCTAAACACCCTTGTTTATGGGAAAGTGCCACCACAAGCTAACGATCTCGAAGAAGCTGTTCTTGGAGCGGTGATGCTCGAAAAAGAAAAGCTTGCCGAAGTCTTGGAAATCATTCAAAGCCCTGAATGTTTTTATGTGGATGCGCACCAGAAAGTGTACGCAGCTATTCGTCGTCTTTTTGATAAAGGTATGCCTGTGGATTTACTCACGGTTACTGAAGAACTCCGCAAGAGCAATGAATTGGAAATTGTGGGTGGTGCCTATTTCTTGACTCGATTGACAATGACTGTTTTGTCGAGCGCACACGTGGAAGCACACGCAAGAATTGTGATGGAGAAATTCATCCAAAGAGAATTGATTCGCATTTCGGGTTCTGTGATTGCAGATGCTTATGAAGACAGCACCGATGTGTTCGATTTGTTGGATAAGGCAGAATCGGGACTCTATGAAATTACCGACAAACACCTTCGTAAAAACTTTAAAAGCCTGAGTTCGGTAATGGCCGATACAGTGCGGGAAATTGAAGAAGCCAAAAACAAACAAGAAGATGTAACGGGTGTACCAACGGGATATAAAGGTTTAGATAGACTCACTTCAGGTTGGCAAAGCAATGCACTTATCATTGTTGCGGCACGTCCTTCCGTGGGTAAAACGGCTTTTTGTTTAAATCTTGCTATGAATGCTGCCATGCACGCTCAAAAACCATTTCCTGTTGCCTTTTTCTCTCTTGAAATGGGTGCAGGCGAATTGGTGAAAAGAATGCTTTCCTGTGTTACGGAAGTGAGCATGGACGCCATTACCAAAGGGCGCATGCAAGAACATGAGTTTATTCAAATGACGCAGCGCATGACCAAACTCAGCACTGCGCCGCTTTATATTGACGACCAAGCTGCCCTCAATATCTTTGAACTTCGTGCCAAAGCAAGACGTTTGAAACAGCGCCACGACATTCAAATGATTGTGATTGACTACCTCCAATTGATGCAAGCTGATGTGAACAAAGGCGGCAACCGCGAGCAAGAAATTTCTAAGATTTCGAGAGATTTAAAAGCCCTTGCCAAAGAATTGTCTATCCCCATCATTGCGCTTTCTCAGTTAAATCGTTCAGTGGAAACCCGCAGCAAGGAAAGCAAGGTGCCACAGCTGTCCGACCTCCGCGAATCGGGTGCTATTGAACAAGATGCCGACATGGTTATGTTCCTCTATCGCCCCGAATATTATGGTTTGAACAACGATGAAATGGGCAACCCTTTGGAAGGCGAAACGCATATTCATGTTGCCAAAAACCGTAACGGTGCGCTCGATACGGTGAAGCTTCGTTTTATAAAAGAATACCAAAAGTTTGTGGACATTGAAGAAGAAGGATTTGGTGGTTTTGGCGGATTTGGTGGTGGCAATAATTTTGGCGGCGGCGGTAAGCCACCTTTTAACCCTGCCGACAACCCAAGGGCGGGTTTGAAAAACAGAGATATAAGCGAATTTGGTGGTTCTAAAATGTTTATTCAAGGCGGGGGTAGTTTCCAAACGCTACCTTCTAAAGCCAACAATTTTAGTTTTGACGACGAGGACTTTAGCCGACCACCGCAAAAACCACAAGAAGGCATGGATGATGTGCCGTTTTAAGGGTTTGCTTTTAACAAAATGACGAAGCAGATGCTTCGCCAAACTGTTGTGACAAGCTACTGAGAACTGAGAAGCACAAGCACCCTCCACACAAAGCTTAACTACATGCATGCGCTAGCTGAAGTTGCTGCCTTAATATCCTTTGTCACTATAAGTATTATACTTGTCAAATGGCACAATGCCAAAGTTTTCTATTGTCTCTAATGTGTCTATCTCTTTAACCAACGCTTCTGCATTTTCATCATTACTTTCATTTAGTTTATAGCTTATGAAATGGTCTTTATAGAGAAACCAGTTTCCTTTTGCTTTGTCAAACTTAAAGGTAGTTACACTTTCCCAATGTTTTCCACCTGAAATTCCATGCTCTATTGAGAAATAACCTTTTTTAATTGTTGTACCTGTGAACGGGTCACCAAAAACGCCGCCACAGTCAATGCATAAGACAGCATTATCATTCCTAAAAGCAAGAGTGTATGTTTTGTCAGCTTGTCCTAAAAGCAATAGCAATGGTCGTTTATCGGGCTTGTTTTCTGCGTAATTAGAAGTTGTTTCTTCTGTGTTTTTTCTTAGGACTAAAATCTTGTCTGCTAAACCGTCAAGATTAGCGTCCCCAGTGGAAACATTAATAACAGCATATTCATTTGGAACAAAAGCTTTTAAAACACTTGGTAAAGTTTCAACAGGTTCATTAAACGTCTGATGCTTTTTTTTAGTGAAAGTGAAAAGAGAATTTGTGTCTTGTTTCAAATGATCGTTCTTTATAGAAGAAGGATCCTTAGATTGTATAGTTTTATTGTCACTTGAATTTTGTCCACACGAAGTTAATGTCAATAAAATCAAAGTTTGTAGAATTCTGTTCATAGTTGTAGACTGTTTAAAGGGTATACTTACAAAAACAAATATATACTCAGTTCTTCGTAGTTTGTCATTACAGTTTGGCGAAGCTGGCATCTTCATCTTTCCTTCAATCTTACAAAAAAACTCAGTTCTTAGTAGCTTGTCATAACAGTTTGGCGAAGATTGCATCTTCGTCATTCCTTCAACCTCCCAAAAATACCAATTTCCCTCTACTTCACATCCACTCCACTCCAAGTGATTCTAGTTTCACTTTTTCAAGAACTAGTTTATCAATTTCAAGAACTCACT
>CAINUN010000018.1 GCA_903853805.1 uncultured Bacteroidota bacterium | reverse complement strand
TACCGCAGGTTGCGAAATTGAATAACCAACTGCAGAGCTTGTACAACCATTTGCATCCTTAACGATTACTGTGTAATTACCAACACCTAAACCTGAGAAGGTATTAGAAGGTTGATAAGAACCACCATTGTTGTTAGAATAGGTATATGGACTTGAGCCACCAGAAGCAGAAACTACGATACTTCCATTTCCTGCATTGTTACAGGTTATGTTGGTAGCAACCGCAGTGAAAGTAACAGCAGAAGCAGTAGTAACAGTTATTGCCGCTGAACTTGTACAACCATTGGCATCCTTAGCTACGATAGTATAGTTTCCAGCTGTTAATCCTGTAAAGATATTTGAAGCTTGGAATGTAGCACCGTTATCTTTAGAATAAGTATAACCTGGAGTTCCACCGGAAGCATAAACTGTATCACTTCCACCAGAACAAGCCGTTCCGCTAGCCTGACCATTGGTAATTGCTATTGCAGTAGGTTCTGTAATAGATACTAATGTAGAAGAACTCAAGCAACCATTACCGTCCTTAGCTACAATGTTGTAAGATCCTAAAGCTAATGAACTGAATGTAGAACCAGCTTGGAATGTAGCTCCATTGTTATCAGAATAGGTGTAAGAAGAATTACCACCTGCAGCAGTTATGCTAATAGATCCTGTTGATGCACCATGACAATTTACATTAACTTGTGAAGTAGTTAATGTTACAACTGCTGGTTGAGAAACAACAACATTTGAAGCTGAACTCAAACAGTTATTAACATCCTTAACGATTACAGAATAAGTAGCAGCACCCAATCCAGCAAATGAACTAGGAGATTGGTAAGAAGTGCCGTTATTATTAGAATAGGTATAAGGAGAAGTACCACCAGAAGCAGAAACTGCTATAGAGCCATTTGAATTGCCATTACAGCTTGCAGCAGTAGGTGTAGCAGTGAATGTTACAGCAGAAGGCTGGGTAATTGTTACAATTGAAGAACCGCTTGTACATCCATTAACATCTTTAACGATTACTGTATTAGCTCCAGCAGACAATCCTGTAAAGGTATTTGAAGACTGATAGCTTCCACCATTATTCTTAGAATAAGTGTATGGTGAATTTCCACCGGAAACTGATACTATAAAGCTTCCGTTTGTACCACCATTACAAGAAACGTTTGTAATAGAAGATGTAAACGTGATTGCTGTTGCATTGCTAATGGTTACATCAGCAGGCAGGCTAGAACAGCTGTTAGCATCCACAACAATTATGGTATAAATGCCAACCGTTAAGCCACTGAATACGTTTGAACCTTGATAAGTATTACCACCATCATTAGAATAAATGTATCCTGAAGTTCCTCCGGAGGCATTGACTGTAATGCTTCCTGCTCCAGTACAACCAACATTAATTTTTGTTGTTGTGAAAGTAACTGGGGTCGGTTCTACAACAACCACATTTAGAGAACTTGTACAACCGTTAGCATCCTTAGCAACAACGGTATAGGTTCCAGCTACTAGGTTACTGAACAACACCCCTGCCTGATAGCTTCCGCCTCCATTATCAGAGTATTGGAATCCACCTGCACCACCTGATGCATGAACCGTAATTCTTCCATCACTTCCACCATTACAAGTAACATCAATATGCGAGGTACCTGCAGTGCTAATCACAGTAGGTTGAGTAATGTTTACAGAAGAAGAGGAGGTGCAACCCAAATTATCTTTCACAACAACTGTATAAGTTGCTGCGGATAGACTACTGAATGTGTTTGACCCTTGGTATGAAGTTCCTCCATTATTAGAATAATTATATGGACCAGAACCGCCACTAGCAGTAATTGACAAACTACCAGAATTGTTGCCATTACAAAGAACATTCGTTCTATTGATAATACTGCTTATTGCTGTTGGCTGAGTAACAGATACACTTGTGATATTACTTAAACAATTATTGCCATCTTTTACAACAACAGAATAAGCAGAGGCTGTCAATCCACTGAATGAACTTCCTGGTTGATAGTTTCCACCACCATCAATTGAATAGGAGAATGAGCCATTTCCACCTGAGGCGGATACCGATATTGCACCATTGTTTCCACTATTACAAGTTACATTAGTAACATTTGAACTAAATATTACAGAGGATGGTTGGGTAAGGGTAACATTTGTAGATGTTAAACTTATACAATTGTTAGCATCTTTAACCTTTATTGTGAATGCTCCAGCTGCCAACCCAGTAATTGGTGAGGAACTGAATGGATAACTAATTCCTCCATCATTTGAATAGTAATATGGACTTGTACCACCAGAAGCCGAAACTGAAATAGAACCAGAATTGTTGCCATTACAATTTAAGTCAGTACGACTAACTGTAAATGAAATTGGCGATGGTTGTGTAACATTTACATTTACAATTGCACTCAAACAATTATTACCATCTTTTACACTTACAGGATAAGTATTTGGCAATAAAGATCCAAATACCCCAGAACCACCATAATTGATATTATTATTAGAATAAGTATAACTATTTCCAGTTCCACCAGATCCTGTAACCACAATTTGTCCATTTGTTCCTCCATTACAACTTACATTAGTAATAACTGTTGACAAGGTTAAAACTGTAGGTGTGGTAATAGTAACATTGGTGTTTGCAGTACATCCATTTGCATCTTTTACAAAAACTGAATATACACCACCTGTTAAATTAGCAAAGGCTGACGATGCTTGATAATTAGTGCCTCCATCATTTGAATAAAGATAACCAGAAGTTCCACCAGAAGTTGAATTTACTAATATACTTCCATTATTATAATTATAGCAAGTACTTACGTTAACTTGTGTGGTTGTAAAGTTCAGAGGTGCTAAGGGTTGTGTCAAAGAAATAGAATTGGTTGTTGAACATCCGTGACCATCAATAATCGTAACATTATAGGTCCCTGTTATTAATCCACTAGGATTTTGAATCGTTGAACTAAATCCATTTGGCCCTGACCATGTATAGGAATAAGCCGTTGTTCCACCAATTACCGTTAATGATATTACTCCATTACTACCACCATTACAACTTATATTATAACCACCAACATGGGTAGCTGATGAGATACTTGAAGTCAATACAGGTGGCTGTGTTATCGTAACTGTACTTGAATTTAAACATCCATTAGCATCTGTAACTGTGACAGTATAGGTTCCAGTTGCTATTCCAGCCTGATAAATTGCCGTTGAACCATTACTCCAAGAATAACTAAATGATGGAGTACCTCCAGTTTGACTTACCCTTATCGTATCGGTTCCGTTACCATTACAAGCAACATTAACTCCACTTGACAATGCAATTAGAATATTTGGTTGTTGAAGTGTAATTGAATTTGTTGTTGTACAACCATTCCCATCAGTTACAAGAATGTTGTAGTTACCTGCAAACAAATTAGTAATGTTATTTGATGTACTTACATAACCATTTGGGCCATTCCATGAATAATTATAGTTTAATGTACCGCCAGTTGCTAAAAAATTAATACTTCCATCATTGTTTCCATTACATCTGATATTGTAACCGCCTGAATACGT